>CAUJGQ010000056.1 GCA_963170165.1 Chloroflexota bacterium
GCGCCCGGAATCAACCCCAGGCAGCTCATCATGCCCATCCACGCATCGCGCTGGCGGTCGTTGGAGCAGACGACGAAGTCGGCCATCGTCAACTGGAGGTTCAGATAGACCCGCTGCGTGTCCAGCCATGCTTGCCGTACCGCCGGCGTCACGTGTTCACGCCGGTACTCCAACCCCTCAATCATGAAGTTGGTGAAGAAGTCCATCACAAAGCGTGCGCCGTAGAACGCGGGCAGAGTGGTAGGCGGGAAGCCCGAGGAGATGATCACGTCGTAGCCAAGCACCAGCCGTGGCAGGGAGCGGGTGGTATACGTTACCACCTCGAAGGGCGCATCAGGCACGAGGTCTGTGGCGCCGGGGACCGCCAGCACGACACGCGAGCCGGGCAGATGGCGGCTGAGCACGCGGGCGATATTGAGTGCCCGGATGCCGGGGCTGGACATCATCGAGCCGGCGCCTGCCTTGGAGAGAACAAGGATGCGGTGGCTGGGCACATGCGCCTCCCGTGCGTCAGCGAATCAACTTCTGCATCGCCCGCCAGAACAGATAGCCCGCCGTTCGCCGGAGCAGCGGCACGCTCCGATTGCGCTTGGGCGACGCCACCGGTCGGGGATCGCGGCAGAAGGCGACCAGCTCGGCGAGCGTGTCATCCCAGGTCATGCCTGCCTTCAATGCGCGCAGGTTCGCGCGACATTGTTGATAGAACGCTTGATCGTCGAGCAGCCGGCGCAGAGCCGACACGACTGCTGCCACGTCGCCCTCCGGCACCACGATCCCCAGCCCATCCTGCTCGACCATCTCCGACAGGATGTCACCGCGTGTGCAGATGATCGGCAGTTCCGCCCAGATCAGGTCGAGGAAGCGCGTGCGATGGGAATAGTGCGTTTCAGCGTTGTTGAAGTACGTTGACAGGCCCAGGTAAGAGTCGAGGAGGTAGCCTTTGACCTCCTCGTATGGAAGCCAGCCACGAACGAAGAACACACAGCGGTCGGTGGCGCCAAGCGCTTCCGCTGTCTCGATGGCGGCCTTAAAGGTGGGGTTCTCCTCCAGAAAACCGGGATCAGGGTACTTGCTGCCCATGAACACCAACTTGACGTCGTCCCGCTGCCTGGACAGCTCATCGACGGCGCGGATGGCGGTGACCGGGTCATACCAGCCAACGATGCCGGCGTTCCACAGCAAGACGGTATCGTTGGGGCGGATTCCGGGGATCACCCCACGGATCGCCGGTCCGGCCGCGACCATCGCGTCGGTGCGGACGCCGTGCGGCGCGACGGCAACCAGCCGGCGCAACGACGGATCGCGGTCATAGACCTCGCCGGTCACCAAGCCGAGGCTCTGCATCATCCCCAGCCAGGCATCGCGCTGGCGGTCGTTGTTGCAGATGACGAAGTCCGCCGCCGTCAACTGGTAGTTGATGTACTGACGCGCTGTCTCATACCACGCCCACCGCTTCCGGTAGTTGCGCTGGGTCTTGCCGACCTCCATCCACTCCATGGCGAAGTTGGAGAAGAAGTCCAGCACGAAGATACGGGAAAGGAACGCCGGCAGTGCCATCGGCGGGAAACCAAGCGAGATGACCACGTCATAGCGGTAGAACAGCGGCAGCAGCGACCGGCGGCTGTACTTAACGACCTGGAAGCCCGGCTCGGGCTGGATGTCGCTGTACTCTGGTACGCCCAGCGTCACGCGGGCACCGGTGACCTGGCGGCCGAGCACCTGGGCCATGTGGTAGGCCCGGATGCCAGGGGCGGACATGCGACTGCCAACAATGGACCGGCTCAAGACGAGGATGCGGGTTCTTCGCGCAGGTATCGCAGCACCGTGGGCGTAAAGATCAGCAGCGACAACGCCGTTGACAGAATCGTGGCGACCGCCGCCCCATTATAGCTGTAGCGGGGAATCAGCAGGAAGTTGAGTCCGAGGTTCGCTGCCGTCGTCACCACCGAAAGTAGCATCACTAGCCGCATCCGGTCGCCGGAATACAGCACCATGGTGTTTGCGGTATCGGCAAAGATCAGAAACACCGCGACGGACAGCAGGCGCAGCACCGTGACGCTTTCCTGGAACGCGCTGCCGTACAGCAGCGAGACGACCGGTCCGGCCAGTACCATCATGCCGGCCATCACCGGCACTCCAGCCGCCGCCAGCAACATGAAAGTGGCGCGGTGAGCCCGACGCAGCGTTGCCCTGGGCTGCTGATGCAGGCGGGCGAACGCGGGAAATGCCGCCGCCACCAGCACACCGGGGATATCTGTGGCGGCATCCAGCAGGCGGTAGGCAGCGGTGTAAATCCCCGTGGCTTCCGCACCCTGCATCCATGCCAGCATCAACGCATCCATGCGGAAGTACACCAGGCCAATGAAGCCGAGGATGGCATACGGGTAGGACTCGCGGAGGGCGTGCCGCCAGAAGCGTAGGTCGACGGCCAGCCGCGGCCCGCCGGCCCGCCGCCGCCAGCTCCACAGCAGGAACAGCAAGGGCGGGAGGTTGGCTGCCGCGGTGGCGATGATCAGCCCGGCCAGACCAGCGCGACCGGCTGCTGCTCCCAGCACAAACGCCGCCGTGGTGACGCTCGACAGCAGGCCGAACAGCGCCGAGACACGCATCTCCTCGCGGGCGTTAAAGGCCGAAGCCAGTGCCCCCGCTGCCGCGCCGGTGAACAGGCTCAGCCCTGCGATGGCAACAAATCCGGCCGGTACGGCGGCGGTGGCAGTGAGCCACGCCACCACTACCATCGCGACATAACAGACTACCCCCAACACCAGCCGCAGTGCCAGCACGTGCGCCAGCACTCGTTGTTGCTGGGCGCGATCACGCGCGACGTCGCGGATCAGGTAGCGTCCCAGCCCGGCATCGGCCAGGAAGCCGAAGTATGAGACGTAGGTCATGACGAACATATAGGCGCCGAAGTCGCCTGCGCCGAGATAGCGGGCCAGCACCGTGCCCAGCACGAAGCCGATCAGGCGCGTGCCGCCCTGTGAGATGAGCAGCCACAGGGCGTTGCGCACCACCCGCCCAGCCGCACCCAGCAGCCCAGGTGGTGGGGCAGAACCGGCAGAAAGCTGACCAGCCATGATGGCAGGGTAGCGTACGACGCTGCAGATGAACGACTGCCACCATCGGGATCGGCATGGCCGTTTTCCCATAGCGGGGACCGCTCGGTATACTCAACCAGACCGAACTGCGCCGTTCGGAATTCCCCTGCGCGGTACAGCATGGTAGACGTGCGGCTTGATATCGGCTGCGGCCGCTCCAAATTCAAGGGAACGCTCGGTGTCGATATCGCCGCCGTCCCCGGTGTGAACGTCCTCGGTGATCTGAACAGCGGCCTGCCGTTTCGGGACAACTCTATCTCCGAAATCTACACGTCCCATACGCTCGAGCACGTCGACAGCTTCGTCGGCACGATGGAAGAGCTGTGGCGCATCTGCAAGCCTGATGCGCTGATTCACATCTGGGTGCCGCACGCCTCATGCCCGTTTGTCACGTGGATTGACCCGACCCACAAGCGCGGGCTGACGATTGAGACGTTTTCGTACTTCAATCCCGCCGCCAACCACCTGAGCTACTACTCGAAGGCGCGGTTCGAAATCGTCCATGCCCGGCTCAACATGAGCACGATTGGCATGCGCCGCGCCGGCTTTCGCCGCTCGCGCGGCGTGCTCGCCTCGGCGCTGGAAGCGGTGGCAAACAAGAGCCGTGGCTGGCAGTACCGGGCCGAACGCTGGTGGGGCCCGATTCTCGGTTTCGACGAAGCGCGGGTGATCCTGCGCGCCATGAAAGACTGACGCTCTCCGGCGTCCGGCGGATCAAACCATGACAGCCTCCTTCCCTTCGCGTGTGCTTGTGACCGGCGGCGCCGGCTACCTCGGCTCGGTGCTGGTCCCCATGCTGCTGCAGCGGGGCAGCCAGGTGCGGATCGTGGACCGTTTTTACTGGGGGACCGAGCCGCTGGCGCCGGTGCTTGGCCGGGTGGAGCTGGTACATGGCGATGTGCGCGACCTGCCTGCCGGCGTGCTGGAGGGCGTCGATGCCGTGGTTCACCTTGCCGGCCTGAGCAACGACCCCACGGCCGAGTGGGCGCCGGAGGCCAACTGGCAGATGAACGCCGTCGCGACGGAGCGACTGGCAGAAGCGTGCCGGGCGGCCGGAGTTCGGCGGCTGACGTATGGCTCGTCCTGCTCTATCTACGACGGGCTTCCCGGCGGCCGGACCTACGATGAGCGCGCCGAAGTGGCGCCGCGCGGGGCGTACGCCACCTCGAAGAAGTACGGCGAAGAGGCGCTACAGATGCTGGCCGGGCCGGACTTCTGCCCGGTGATCTTGCGCCAGGCCACGGTATACGGCTATTCACCGCGGATGCGCTTTGACCTGGTGGTGAATACATTCCTGAAGGACGCCTTGGTGCGCGGCCGGCTGTCTCTGCATGGCGGGGGTTGGATGTGGCGGCCGTTAGTCGATGTGTCCGACGTCGCGCGGGCCCACGTCGCCTGTCTGGCTGCGCCGGAGGAGGCCGTACGCGGTGAGGTGTTCAACGTCGTGCACGACAACTACCAGATCCGCCAGCTTGCGATGCTGGTGGCTGGTTCGGCACAGCTGTTCGGCCACGCCGTTGCGCTGGATGAGGCGCCGCTGCCGTCGCTGGTGCGGGATTACCGCTGTTCGGCGCGCAAGCTCCATGACCGGCTCGGCTTTGAGGCGACGGTGACACCGCTAGAGTCGATCGCAGACATGCTCGGGCGGCTGACCGAGGCGGGGCAGCCCGAGTTCAGCCATCCCCGTTACTACAACATCGCCTGGATGACCCTGCTGGCCGATGTTCAGCCGCATCTGGCGCCCTTCGCCTCGGTCATCTAGCGGGCGTGATCCTGGAGGTACCGTTGGAGATTACGGTAACGCCGGCGGCGCTGGACGGCGTCGTCATCATCGATACCAAGTTCTTCCGCGACCATCGCGGCTGGTTCATCGAGCACTACCACAAGCAGCGGTTCGCCGAGCACGGCATCACTGCGGAGTTCGTCCAAGATAACCACTCCCGGTCGGTGGCCGGCGTACTGCGCGGCATTCACTACCAGGACCAATCGGCGCCGATGGGGAAGCTGGTGCGCTGCACCGAGGGAGCGATCTTCGATGTGGCCGTTGACCTGCGGGTCAGCTCACCGACGTTCGGCAAGTGGGTGGGGGTAGAGCTGACCGAGGAAAACATGCGGCAGATCTACGTGCCGGCTGGCTTCGGCCATGCCTTCGTCGGACTGACGGACTTCGTCCAGGTGCATTACAAGTGCACCGGCTTCTACTCACCGCCCTCTGAGGGCACCATCGCCTGGAACGACCCGGACCTGGCGATTGACTGGCCGGTAAAGGAGCCGATCCTTTCCAGCCGCGACATGAACGGTATGTCGCTGCGGGCGTACCGCGACCAGCCAGCATTCCCGTAGCCCGTGCCTGCCCAGGCGGCTGAGCGGGCAGCCTACCTGGACTGCCCGCCCAGCGGCGTAGTCATCGGGTGACGCCTGCCTGCTTGAGCGCCGCGATTCGGGCGGAATCATAGCCGAGCCGTGCAAGCAGTTCATCGGTGTGCTGGCCGAGCGCCGGCGACGGTCCCTGCACCTCAGTAGGTGTATCCGTCATCTTTACGATCGGGCCAACCATCTCCAGCGGCCCGGCAAGCGGGTGATCAAGCTCCACCACCAGATCGTTGGCGCGCACCTGCGGGTCTTCGAACAGCTCCTCGATGAATCGCACCGGACCCGAGGGGACACCGGCCGCATCCAGCACGCTCAACCACTCGTCCGTCGTCTTGGTCTCGAATAGCGCTTCCGCGTCTGCCACGAGCTTCATGCCGGCTGCCTGCGCTGCCGGAGTGGTGGGGTCCCAGGCCAGGTCCTCGAACCGCGGATCATGGAGCCCCAGCGCCCCGGCCATCTTCTTGCGCAAGGCGTTGGACAGGTTACCGACAGCGATGTACCCGTCCTTGGTCTTGTACGTGCGGTAGTAGATGTTGCCCACGGTCGCCATTGGTCGGGCATTGAGCTGGATGTTCGCCAGCTCATCCCATTCGGCGCTGCGGTCACGGGCCGCCTTGAGGTTGGCGAGGTACTCTGGCATCCACTGAGCGTCATAGGCGTGGATGTTCGTGAAGCGGCTGGTCTGGAGGGCGAGGGCGGTGGCCAGCAGGGTCGCCTCGACCTTCTGCCCCTTGCCGGTGCGCTCTCGGGCGAACAGCGCCGCGGAGATTGCCCAGGCCATAGTGATGCCGGTGGCGAAGTCGGCGGCGGCGTGATTCGGCACCTGCGGCACGCCGTTCATCGTCTTATTGATCGCCGCCATCAGGCCGCTCATCGCCTGAATGATGATGTCATAGCCCGGCCGGTAGCTGTCCGGTCCCTTGCGGCCGAACGCGGTGTTCTCGCAGTAGATCAGCCGGGGGTTGAGCTTGGCCAGCGTCTCGTAATCCAGACCGACCTTGGCGGGCACGTCCGGGCGGTAGTTGAGGATGACGACATCGGCCTGCTCGATCAACTTGTGGGCGATTTGCTGCGCCTCCGGGCGGTTGAGGTCCAGAGGCAGGCTCTTCTTGCCGCGGTTGAGCGAGATGAACGTCTTGCTCTCGTTGGGGATGAACTGGGCGAAGATGCGCCACGGTTCACCCTCCGGGGGCTCAACCTTGATCACCTCGGCGCCCATGTCTGTCAGCAGCATCCCGCAGAATGGTGCCGCGATGATCTGAGAAAACTCAATGACCGTGATTCCTTCGAGCGCTCCCGCCACGCCGTCCCCTCCTCCTCATCTTGATCCGCTCTGCTCGGCAGCCCGGCGCGCCTCAGCACCGCTGCCGGCGACAATCCGCGCCGGCACGCCGGTCACCGTGGCGCCCTCCGGCACGTCATGAATCACAACCGCGTTGGCGCCGATCTTGACGTGGTCGCCAACGCGGATGCCACCGAGCACCTTGGCGCCGGTGCCGATGAACACGTGATCACCGATGGTGGGTCCCGCCACCGACCCGTTCACACCGATGGTTACCCATGGTGCAATGACACAGTAGGCGCCGATGCGCACAATACCGTCTACCACCACATTCCCATGCGGCAGATACAGCCCCGGTCCAATCTCGGTGTGATTGCCGAGATTGACGTTCCAGCCGACGATCGCCAGCCGATCACAAACTGCGGGCAAGACCGGCACATGGTGGCGTCTGAACCATTGCTTGAACCGGAATAGCATCACCGCGATAATGCGTGACTTCACCAGCAGGCCGGCGCTGATCCACACCTGCCGCCAGACCGGCGCCTCACCGAGCGGCTCCCAGCGGTTGCCGGCCGTCCAGGCGAAGTCCCGGCGGATCTGGTCGGCGAGGCTGCTCACGACCCGCTCCCGCTCCAAAGTCTCCGCCGGACAGGCACATCCGTATGCGGCGTACCAGTGATAGCCCCCACGCGCGGTAGTGTCAAACCGCCCTCCTCGCGTAACGGAAGAGGGCGGTCTGATGCCAGGCGGTGCCGCAGTCCTACGCGTCGCGCCAGGTCTTCATCACGTGCGTATACGGGAAGAATGAGGTGGGCCGGTAGTTCTCGATCTTGCTGTCCCAGAAGTAGGTGCGGGTATCGGTCGAGAAGTAGATCTCATACTGCTCTTCGGCGCAGATGGACTCGATCTCCTTGACCGTCGCCTTGCGTGCCTCGACATCGAACTGGCCGCGCTGCTTGTCGAGCAGCGTATTGAGTTGCGCGTTGTTGATGTAGGACAGGTTGATGCGGCCGCGCTGCCCCGCGGCGCTCATGTACAGCCGCTCGGACAGGAAATCCATCTTGTCGAAGACGGCGCGCGGACTGTGGCCGATGCCCTCGTAGTTGCCCTGGTACGTCGTGGAGATGTACTGGGCATACGGAGCCTGCTTGTCGTTCGCCGTGACGCCGATTTCCTTCCAGTGCGCCTGCGTTAGCGTGGCTGTGTCGACATACGCCTGGGTGTAGACGGCGGCGTCGGCATGGTGCCAGTCGAACTCCAGTTTGGGCGACCCCGCCGCTTCGAGCAGCTTCTTTGCCTCGGCCGGGTTGTGGTCCCAGTACTTCGCGGCAGCGCCCAGATCCTTCACCTGGCGAGCCCAGCCGGCGAACCCGACGAAGATGATTTGGTCCGGCACACCCTCGCCCTTGGAGATAGCGTCGCGGATCGCCTTGCGATTGATCCCCATCGACAATGCCTGCCGCACCCGCTTGTCATTGAACGGCGGCTTGTCTGCGCGCATGTAGATGTAGCCGCCGATGCCCTGCGTCTCCTCGAACTTGGCATCCGGCCGCTGCTTCTTCAGTTGGTCGCGCTCCTCCGGCAGAAACAGCCAGGACAGGTCAACGGACTTCGCGGAGAAGTCGGCCACACGCTTGGCGGTGTCCGTGACGATGAATACCGTGACATCGTCGAAGTAGGGGTACGGCTTGTCGTAGTAGTCAGGGTTCTTCTTGAACTTCAGACTAACACCCGTCTGGTATTCGGTGTGGATGAATGGCCCAGAGCCGACCATCTTGGTGGGTGCGTCGTTGCTCTCGGCGTGCTCCTTTGGCGAGATATACGCGCCGAGCATGCCGCCCACCTGCTGGATGGCGTCGGCGTACGGATACTTGGTCTTGATGGTGAACGTCTGGGCGTCCGGCGTCTGCAGGGAGTCAACGAACGACCAGAGCGACTTGTGCACCGACTTGTCGAAGTTGAGGTAGCGGTCGATGGTGTACTTGACGTCCTCTGACGTCAAGTCCCGACCGTTATGGAACTTGGTCTTCTTCAGCTTGAAGGTCAGCGTCTGCTGGTCAGGCTGCTCCGGCATTGCCTGGGCCAGGTCCGGCTCCATCGAGAAGTCACCCGGGGCAACCTCGGGGACGCCCGCCTTGAAGCGCAGCAGGCGGCTGTACGTCAGACCGTTGACATAGGAGTTGAGAAAGCTGGTCTGCGTGTATGGGTCCAAAGACGGCGGCGGCGCGCTGATCTGGAAGGCGAACGAGCCGCCGGGCTTGGGCTGTTTGGTCGTCGCCGGTTTCGCCGTGGCGGACGCCAGCAGGCCGGTATTACCGCCGCCTCCACCGCTCCCACTGCTGGTGGTGCCGCTGCTCTTCTTGTCATCGCTGCCGCAGGCCGCCAGGAAGGCCGCTGAGGCGGTAGCCAGCGCACCACCACGTAGGGCCGCCCGGCGGCTGATCCCTCGGCGCAACCATCTGTCCACGTACTGAGCCATCCCGTCCGTCCCTCCTCCACTGACGAACGCCGCCCCGTTCCCTCGGCGGGGCGGCCACACATCACGAGCCGCGCAGCCGCGGGTCGAGCACGTCCCGCAGCGCATCCCCAAAGAGGTTGAAGCTGAGCACCGCCAGACTAATGGCGGCGCCAGGCATCACGGCTGTCCACCAGGCCGACTGCCAAAACTGGCGGGTGTCCTGGAGCATCTTGCCCCAGCTCGGGTGCTCTGCCGTGGCGATGCCGAGGCTGAGAAAGCTGAGTGCAGCCTCCGCCAAGATGGCATTGCCGATCTGGATGCTGGCGATAACGATGATCGGCGCCACGACGTTCGGCAGGACGTGGCGGGCCATGAGCCGTGTGTGCGAGGCGCCGACCGATGCCGCGGCCTCCACATACTGCTGCGCCCGCACGCTCAGCACGGCGCCGCGCACGATCCGGGCGGTGGTCGGCATGATGATGATGCCGATTGCAGCGGACACGGTGATCCACGTTGGTTTGAACACCGACAGCGCGAACATCGCCAGAATCAGTGGCGGAAAGGCCATGACGGTATCCATCAGCCGGTTCATGAGCAGATCGGCCCAGCCACCGGCGTAGCCACTGGTCAGGCCTACCAGCGTGCCCAGCACCGTGCCTACCGCCACGGCTGCGAAACCGATGCCAAGGGAGATGCGACTACCGACGAGAATACGGCTGTACTGATCCCGAAACAGATTGTCAGTGCCCATCCAATGCTCGGCGGCCGGCGGCTTGAGCCGCTTGGCTGTGGTCTGTGCAGGGCCAAATGGCGCCAGCACATCGGCGAACGCTGCCACGGCCACTAGCGCCAGGCACAACAGGCCGGCCACCGCGCCCACCGGCTTGCGCCGGGCGGTGCGCCACAGCGTCGCCAGGCGTGGCGGGCGTGCATGGCCGGTCACGCTACCAAGCGCCGCAGATGCGGTCGTTGTCGTCATGGTCGCGGTCCTCTATCCAGGTCGGTCATGGCGGCTACGAGGCGACTAGTTGTACCGGATGCGTGGGTCTATCCAGGCATAACTGACATCAACGGCGAGGTTGATCAGCACAAGCACGGTGGCAAAGAACAGCACGAGCCCCTGAATCTGGGGATAGTCCTTGATCTGCACCGCTGTGAGCGCCAGGGTCCCCAGACCTGGCAGGCTGAAGATCGACTCGAGCACCACCGTGCCGCCCAGTAGCACCCCGAACTGAATGGCAAACAGCGTGATCACCGGGATCATCGCGTTGCGCAGGGCATGGCGAAGGACTAACGCCCGTTCGCGCAGCCCCTTGGCGCGGGCGGTGCGGATGTAGTCCTGGCGCAGCACCTCGAGCATGGACGAGCGCGTGATGCGGGCTAGGCTGGCGCTGAGCGCGAGCCCGAGCGCGATCGCCGGCAGATAGAGCTGCTCCAGGTTCTTGAGCGGGTTCTGCCAAATGTCCACATAACCAACCGGGGGGCTGTAGGAGAACCAACGCGCCGGGAATACGACCAGCATGGTGCCCAGCCAGAAGCTCGGGATGCTGAGCCAGCCGATTGTCAGGAACCGTAGGCCGTAGTCCAGCGGCTGATCTTGCCGCATCGCTGATACGACGCCGATCGGTATCGCCAGCATCAGCGCAAAGGCGGTCGCAAGCAGCGTGAGCTCCAGCGTCAGCGGGATGCGGGTGCGGATCTCTCCCCAGACGTCACGCTTGCTGATCAGCGCCTTGCCGAAGTCACCACGCACAACACCACTCATGTATGAGATATATTGGCGCGTGACTGAATGATCTAGGCCAAGGTCAGCACGGATTGAAGCGCATTGCCGCGGGTCAACATCAGGAGTGCCAGCTACAATCTTGCATACATCGCCCGGTATCATGCGTACAGCGCCGAAGACGATGATGCTGACCAGCCAAAGGACAAGCAGCGTGAACATCAGCCGCTTGGTAATGTACTGCGCCACAGCATCTTCCGGTTCAAGATGGATGCAGATTCTTGCCGTCCCCGCTCGGCAAGGCTGCTTGGCAGAGTCGCACAATTTCCGCAGATCAGCAAGAGCGAAAATTTCTTGGCGCTCATGCTGGGCACAAGTGCATTACCAGCACGACTATCTGCTGTTCACGGAAGATGTATACTGTATACGGAGTGTTCCGGTGCCACGACTGCCGGTGGGGTTGGTCGCGGCATGAGGGTGTGATGGAGTTTCGCTACTGCCCGATGTGCGGGAAGATGCTGGGCCGCCGCCACGCCGCAGATCAAGAGCGGCCCGCCTGCGATGGTTGCGGCTTCGTGCAGTACCGCAATCCTGCGGTCGGGGTGGCCGTGGTGGTGCGTGAGGGCGCGGCGGTGCTGCTGGGCCGTCGCGCGGGCTCCTATCACGGCCACTGGTGTATTCCCTGCGGATACGTCGAATGGGACGAGGATGTTCGCCAGGCCGCCTGCCGCGAATTCCGCGAAGAGACGGGGCTGGAGGTGCAGCTGACCGGGATCTACGCCGTGCACTCCAACTTCCACAATCCCAGGCAGCATACGGTCGGAATCTGGTTCGCCGGCGAGGTGACCGGCGGTTCGCTGGCGGCCGGTGATGACCTGCTGGAGGTGGGCTTCTTCCCGCTGGACACGCTGCCCACGCCGCTCGCATTCCCCACGGACCGGCTCGTGCTGGAACAACTACGCCGTGACCTCGGCTGACCGCTGCTATACCCAGACGCGGGGCACGCTCGGGTGGATGCGCGTCACGACCTCGTAGTTGATGGTATCCAGCAGCGCCGCCATGTCATCCGCCGGGATGCCCGGCCCGATGATCACCGCCTCGTCACCGGGGGCAACGTTGGGGATGTCGGTCACGTCCACCATTGTCATGTTCATGGCGACGCGGCCCACTACCACCGCGCGACAACCCCGTACCAGCACACGGCCGCGATTGGACAGACCCCGGTCGAAGCCTTCGTAATAGCCGACCGGCAGCACAGCGATCCGGCGGGGCCGGGTGGCGACGTACGTGCAGCCATAGCCGACCGGCTCACCGAACGGCACATCGTTGATGTGGACGATGCGCGCCTTCCATGTCAGCACCGGCCGCAGGTCGAGCGTGCGACCAGCACGCTTCGCTGCCGTCTCGGTTTCAGCCGAGGGCCACAGCCCGTACAGGCCGATGCCGGCTCGCACCAGGTCGAAGTGAGTTTGCGTATAGAGAATGCTGGCCGCGGTGGCTGCAGAGTGCTTGAGCAGTACGGCGCCGCTGCGCTCAACATCGGTCGCGACGTCGAGGAACCGGCGCAGCTGGTGCTCGGCGTAAGAGCCGTCAATCGTGTCTTCGACGTTGGCGTAGTGGGTGTACAGCCCCTCTAGCTGCAGCGCGGGGTGAGCACGCACTGTCTCTGCCAGTGCCACCAGCGCCGCATGCCGGGCACCCAGGCGGTTGGTGCCGGTCTCGACCTCCAGGTGTACCTCGGCAGTGCTGCCGGCAGCGGTTGCGGCGTGCCCCAGCGCTTCCGCGCCCGCCTGGTCAAAGACGACCTGGCGAAACCCAGCAAGAACCACCTCGGTCAAGCGCTCTGTCGTGGTGCCGCCCATGATCAGGACGGGCTGGGTCAGGCCAGCCCGCCGCAGCGCCAGCGCCTCATCCAGCGAGTTGACGCCGTACCAGTCCGCCAGTGGTGACAACGCTCGCGCCACCTCAGCCATCCCGTGGCCGTAGGCGTTGCCTTTGACCACGGCCATGAACGCGGCCGGATGGATCAGCCGCCGCATTGCCCGCGCGTTGTGCAGTAGCGCATCGCCATCGATCTCCACCCACGCGGTCAAGGCGCTGACCGATTGATGCGTCATGGCGGCCCGCCTGTTGTGATCAGCGGGCAGGCCACAGCCTGGACCGGGCCGAGATACCGGCCGTGCAGGTCCAGCACGGCATCATGCACAGCGGTGCCGTTGCTGGCGAGGTAACCGCCGCGATAGCCCGTGAGTTGCATCTCGTCGATGCGCCCGCCCGCTTCGGCCACAAGCAGCACACCGGCGGCCACGTCGTGCAGGTTCAATCCAAATTCCCAGTGCGCCTCCAGCCGGCCGGCCGCCACATACGCCAGGTCGAGCGCGGCAGAGCCACTGCGCCGGAACATTTGTACCCGCTCAATGACGCGGGCGGATAGATCGGCCACCGCAGCCCGGTGGGAGGGCGGCTCGTACGGGAAGCCGGTGGTGACCATCGCACGGTCCAGCGCGTCGATGGTCGAGACACGCAGCCGGCGGCCACCTTGGTGTGCCCCCCGGCCCGCCCCGGCGGTGAACAGTTCACCGCGCATTGGGTCGTAGATGACGCCGATGCGGGACCGGCCATGGTGCAGCAGCGCCACCGAGACGCAGAAGTGAGGAAAGCCATGAGCGAAGTTAGAGGTGCCGTCCAGAGGATCGACTACCCAGAGGAATTCGGACTGATGGGGGCTGCTCCCGGCCTCCTCCGACTGCCAGGCATGTTCGGGGTAGCGTGCGCGCAGCAGGCCAAGCACTGCGCGCTCGGCGGCAAGATCCGCCTCGGTCACCACATCGCGCAGACTGCTCTTGATGCGGGCTTCCGGCCGGGTGCGAAACATCCGCCGCAACACGGCCCCGCCGGCGCGGGCTGCCTCCACAGCACTGGCGAGTAGGGCGCGGTCGTCGATGGTGGGGACGGATTGGACGGCGCGCGGCATGCGCGTATCGTAACAGGCGGCGGGCACCACGCGCTCGGCACAGCCGCTCACGCCCCGGCGACGTCACGTTCGCCGCTGTAGGCGACGCGCATCTTCGTCTGTCCGTCCGCTGTCATGGCGCGCTTGGCTACATATGGCATCATCGTTTGGAGCAGGTCCACCTCCGAGCCCAATGTCTTGTTGAGGCCGGCCACCAGCCCGGTAACGCGGCCGACCAGCACGATGTCGCCCGGAACTTCCGTGACAGGGTTCTCTCGCAGCACCCGCGTGAGCATCGCGTTGATCTCGCCCGCCATTTCTGGGTCGGCGTACGTGCGGTTTTCGCGGACGGCGCGGCCCAGGAAGGCATCGCCCAGTGTCACCAACGTCTTTGGGTCGTCGTTCTTCGTGCGGAAGCCCAGATCCCGGAATGCCTCAGCGGTCTGGCCGTGGTCGTTGTGCAGGATGGCATATGTCAGCTTGACGAAGGCGGACAAGAACGCCGGCGTGAAGCCCTTTGACAAGCCGAAGTCAACGAACGCCAGCTTGGGACCAGGCAGGACGATCAGGTTGCCGGGATGCGGATCAGCGTGAAAGAAACCGTTGATCAACAGCATCTCGCAGTATGCTTCAGCGAGTAGCTGCGCCACCATCTTCGGCTCGATACCCGCCCGCTCCAGTTCTGCAACGTGCGTGATCTTGAAGCCATCAATGAAATCCATTGTGAGGACGCGGCGGGCGGTAAGATCCCAGTTGATGCCGGGAACGACGAACTCCGGACGGATGGCCAGATCGGCCTTGACGCGCTCGGCATTGTGGCCTTCGTTGATGAAGTCCAGCTCCAGCGGCAGCATCTTCTCCAGTTCGCGCACAATCACCCGGAAATCCCAGGACGGTTCGATGCGTGCCAGCACGCCGGTGAGCAGCGCCATGTTCTTCAGGTCGGCAACGGCGATGCGGTCCACGCCCGGATACTGCACCTTGACGGCGACCTCGTGGCCGCCGAAGGTGCGGGCGCGATGCACTTGGGCCAGCGATGCCGAGGCGATAGGCCTCCGGTCAAACCGGGCAAACAGCTGTTCTGGCGCTGCGCCCAGCTCGCGGCGGACCTGTGCGGCGACAGCGGCGTAGGGCCGCGGTGGCACCCGGTCCTGCAGGCGCGACAGCACGTCGATGTACTCCTCCGGCGTGAGATCGGCCCGGCTGCTGATGAACTGGCAAGGCTTGATCATCAGTCCCTGGAGACGGGTGGCGAGGTTGTACAGCAATACGGCGTTGCGCCGGTGCCGGGCGCTGAGCCGCTCAGGAGTGTCGTGGTGTAGCTTGAGCCGGCCGAGCACCTGCGGGATCTTGTAGTTGAGGTAGATGCGCGCCACAACAAATGCGAACACGCTCAACCGGACGGCGCGGAAGCGAAGGAGCACACCCAACCCCCGTGACTGCTGCTGAACTCAGTGTAGCGTGCCTGCGCGAAGCACAACCGGCGGCGGCTCCTCGCTATCCCACCGGCCGTGGGGAGTTCGTACGTCTGTCGCGCGCCGCTCAATTGCCAGCAGCAGCGGCCGGCTGAGCACGCCGCCGGCGTACCCTTTGAGGGTGCCATCGGCGCCAATGATTCGGTGGCAGGGGATTACCACGCACACGGGATTGATGGCGTTGGCGGCGCCCACGGCCCGCCAGGCGCTCGGCCGCCCGACCTCCCGCGCGATCTCCGCGTACGAGCGCGTCTCGCCAAACGGAACCGCGAGCACGGCCTGCCATACGGCACGCTGGAACTCGGTGCCGTACAGGTCCAACGTCACGCCGAAGTGCTGTAATCTCCCCGCGAAGTAGGCGGTCAGCTGCGCCTGCACCGGTTGCGCGGCGGCCGGATCCGGCACGAGCTCCGCACCGGGCAGACAGCGACCGGCCCAGGAATGGAGTTCCTCCAGCCCATGGCCGGGAGGAAGCAGCCGGCACAGTCCATGCTCGGTCACTGCGGCGAGCATCGTTCCATGGGGGGTGTGGCAGCTTGCGAAGCGGATGCGGCCGGTCAACCGGCTGCTTCCTGTTCACCAGTGCGGCGCGCGAGGTGAGATTGAATGTGGTCGTACACGCGCAGCATCTCGTCGTCCTCGTGCAGCGGTGTGCGCGGTGACGGGATGTGGTATCCGCCGAACACCTCGACCGGCTCGGCGTGATCGTCGATCACGTAATCGGGCCAGACGCTGACACCCAGCTCTGGCAACCGTGCCACGTGGTTGTACAGCGGCTTGTCAAAGCAGCCGGCGATTACGTCATGGAGAGCAAACCGCTCCACGACCTCCCAGCGCTTGCCCATCCCCGACCACAGGTACACTGTGTGTCCCTCGCTCTGCAACCGGCGCAGGACGTCGTGGGTATGCGGCCGCAGCCGGTAGTCCCAGGTGATCAGGGTGTAGTCCACGTCAAAGAAGATATTCATGCTCGGGTGAGTCCTGCTCGGCGGTCGCTCAGCGCCAGCATTGCCAGCACCAGCTGCTGTACGCCACGCGCCATGGGCTCCGTATCGATCCACTCCCCGCGAGTGTGAGCGCCGCCACCGCGGGTGATGCCCAGCGTCACAGCGGGAATGCCCCGGCTGAGCGGGATGTTGGCATCGGTGCTGGCTGGTGCGCATTGCGGGCTGACATGCATGCTCTTGAGGATAGCCTGACATATCTGTACCAGGGGATGCTGGGCAGACAGGCCACCGGCCGGACGGCGGCCGACTTCGTCGATGTCAACCCGCACCTGGCCTCCGCCAAAGCCCGCCACCAGTGCCTGCACGTCGGAGGAGAGTGTCTCCAACGCGGCACTGTCCACCGAGCGCATGTCCACGACCATCCGCGCCTGCTCGGCAATCACGTTGACACCGGTGCCACCCTGGAACGTGCCGATGTTGAGCGTCGTGCGCGGCTCCTGCGGCGGGGTAAGCCCGGCCACCGCGGCTGCTGCCCTCGCCAGCACGTGAACGGCGCTAGGGCGGCCGTAGTCATGCCAGGAATGACCGCCGGGTGCGTGGCAGGTGATCGCCAGCCGGCGGCTGCCCACCCCTTCGTAGCTCAGCCGCCCGAAGAAGCTGCCCTCGACCGCGATCATCGCGTCAACCTCGCCGCCGAGCCGGTCCGTGGCAGCGATTGCCCCGCGCAGGTTACCCAGCCCCTCTTCGCCGACGCTGGCCACCAGCCAGATCGGCCGCTCCGGCGTGACCCCCGCCAGCTGCAGCGCCTCAACCGCGCCGAGCACACCAGCCAGGCCGGCAGCGTTGTCGCCAATGCCTGGAGCGTACAGCCGTCGCTCGCGGCGCACGACGGTGTGTGGGACGTCGGAGCCGAACACCGTGTCCAGATGCGCGACGAGTGCGATGGCGCTCTGCCCGCTGCCGGCCCCTGGCATGAGCGCATAGACGTTGCCGGTGGCGTCCTGTTCCACCTGGTGGAGGCCAAGCTGCTGGAAACGTTCGGCCGTGTAGTCTGCACGGGCGCCTTCTGCGAAGGTGGGCGCCGGAATCTCGGCCAGGCGGGCAGCCTCGCTGGCGAAGTGCTCCGCTTGTCTGCTTGCCCAGGTAACAGCGCGATGCACCGCCGGCAGCGCAGCTACCTCCTGGACCAGAGCCTTCGCCTCGGGAGATCCGCCGCTCTGACCGCCCATGTCGCCCCCCGCCGTTGCGTTTCGCCATGCTATGTGCCGGTCTTTGCTGGGTCAACACTTGTGCCCGGCCGTCGCTCGCGGCAGAGGCTCGCGTATCATGGCCCGGATGGTATCGATCCACGTGGAAGGCACGTTCACCGGCACGCTCGATGAGCTGGAGCAGGCGGTCGAGCAGGGCAGCGTCGACCTCGCATCACTGGCCATGGCTGACGTGAGCGCTCAGGCGCTTGCAGCGGCGCGCCGCGGGAGCGCAGATGCGATCGCGCTGGCTGATGCCGCCGCGCTGCTGGCCCGCCTGATCGAGCGGAAGGCTGCGGCACTGTTGCCCAACCTGCCACCGCCGGAGGAACCTGCTCCGGATGAGCCGGAACCCGCTGCGCTCGGCCGGTTGATCGAGGAGTACCGGCTGTTCCGCGCCGCTGCCGAGGAGTTCCGCGGGCGCGAACAGGACGGGTTGCGCTCATTCCCCCGGCTTGCACCACCGCCGATCATGCCGCTGCCCACCGGCTTGGGCAATCTCTCTCTCGACCGGCTGTTAGGCGCCGTTACTGAAGCGCTTGCGCGGCGTCCTCCGGACCCGGTCGAGGCCGTACCGCGCTATACGGTGACGGTTCGTGAGCGGCTTGAGGCGATGCAGCGCGAGCTAGCCGGTGCGGGGCGGTTCAACTTCAGCGGCTACATCCGTTCCTGTCGCAGCCGCATCGAGATCATCGTCGGCTTCATGGCCGTGCTGGAACTCATCAAAGATGGCCGCGCCCATGCCGAGCAGCCAGAGCCATTCGGCGACATCGTCGTCGTGGCAGGAAGCCTAGAGATAACTGGCTGACCCAGACCGGGCGTTCAGACACTGCCCTGCCGGAATTGATCGCATCCGGCACGCGTGCGAGCATGAGTCCAGGAACGGCGGTACACAGCCACGGAGGCCGGTATGCTCACCGATCTGGCCCGCGAGGAGTTGCGCGGGGCCGCGACCGGGCGGCCGTGTGCCGTGGCCATTGGGGTGTTCGATGGCGTGCACCTCGGCCATGAGCTGCTGATCGGGCGGCTGCGTGAGCTTGCGGGCGAGCGGGGCCTGGCCAGCGTCGTGCTGACATTTCATCCCTCTCCCATCACCGTACTCCGCCCGGAGGTCCGCATTGCCTACCTCTCCACCCTGGAAGAGCGGTTGCGCTTGCTCGCTGGCTTGGGTGTGGATGAGGTGGCGCGGCTGACCTTCACCTCGGATTTGGCTCAGGTTTCCGCGGCCGACTTCGTGACCGGCTTGCGCCGTGAGCTCGACATGCGCCTGATCGTGGGCGGGCCGGATCTCTCGATTGGCCGCGGTCGCGAGGGCAACGTCGATTGGCTGCGCGCTCATGGACCGGATCTGGGCTTTGCCGTGGAGACGGTGGATTTCTTGGCGGAGGGCGGCCACAAGCTCGGCTCCACCTCAATTCGCGAAGCGCTGACGCGCGGCGACGTTGACCTGGCAGGGCGCATTCTTGGCCGGCCGTTCGCGCTCCACGGCCCGGTCGTGCACGGCGCCCACCGGGGCAAGACCATCGGCTTCCCAACGGCCAATATGGCGGTCGGAGCAGACCTGGCGGTGCCAGCGTTCGGGGTATACGTCTCCCGTGCTCATACCGGAGAGACATCGTACCAAGCGGTCACCAACATCGGCCGGCGGCCCACCTTCGACGACGGCGCGCCCTCGATAGAGCCACACCTGCTTGACTTCGACGGCGACCTTTACGGTCAGGAGATCCGGCTGGAGCTGCTGGCGAGGCTGCGTGGCGAGCAGAAGTTCGGCGGTATCGACGCGCTGGTCGCCCAGATTCACCAGGATGTGCAGCAGACGCGCCGGTGGTTCGACCAGCACCACAAACGCTCACCACAGCGGCTCACTTGACATACTCAACCGGCCATGCTGCAATCGCTGGCGATACGCGGGTGGCGTAGCCGATCCAACCGGCGCACGGGCCCGCGTTGCGTGTGGACGGGAGCGCGATCATGGACCGCGAGCACCCACTGGATCTCGACGAAGCCCGCACGTACATCGAGCAGGCCGAGACCGTGGCGCTGTACTTCCCGTACTTCCGCAGAACTTTGCTGCTCGATATGCGCACTACACCGCTGGACCCGCCGTTGGCCCGCGTCGTGCCCATGGTGCGCTCCGGCGAGGAACGCCTGCGGGTGCTCGCGCGCCTACGACCACGGCTAGGCCGGCCGGCAGGCGTGACAATGATTCCGTGGCCCCGATTTGTCAGCAGCGCCAAGGCGCTCGGACTGTGGCAGGCGATCGTCGATCGCATGTCTGGCACGGGCTGGCGGCAGGCGGAAGCGTCACTCGAGCGCTGCTACCGCGAGCTACTGGCGGAAGAGCGGGCGGAGCTGCAGCGCGCCTGCACAGGCGACGGATACCGCACGATTTGGGAACAGCCGCGCCGCTCCAGCGTCTAGCCAGCATCCACGCAATTTAGCCAGTTTGGGAGGAACTGACATGGCCGACCCCGCGCTCGACGAAGCCCTGAAGCGAAACTGCGAGGCGTTGGTGGCTGGGAACATCGCCCAGCTATTCGTTGACCTCTCTCCCCAAGCGGTTGTCAAGCTGTCCCAATCCGCAGCCGCTCAGGTAGCCGGTTCCATGCCCAAGCTCACTGCCTACGAGGTGATCGGCCGCGAGAGCAACGGCGATTTGGAGCTGTGCGACGTGCGCTTCACCGGCGAGGTAAACTTCGGCATCAAGGCGTCCTGGCAGCGGTTCGACGGCGCCTGGAAGATCGTCGACTTCGACTCATACCAGTGGTAGCAGTCCGGCGGTGAGCGTGCGCGCGCTCGATACCCGCATCCATCAGAAGTGACGAGCCACCCGCGCCGGACCCCACCAAGGGAGCACGGGCGCGGGTGGCTCGCGGGTTAGGTCCGCCTGCGCGCGCTAGCCGTGTACCCCGGCTGCCTCACGTTCCTTGCTCGCCTCATCGGCGACCTTCTGCGCCAGGTGGTGCGGCACTTCCTGGTAGTGATCGAACTCCAGCTCGAAACTGCCCCGTCCTTGGGTCAGCGCCCGCAGGTCGGTGGCGTAGTCCATCAACTCCGCTAGCGGCGCCGTTGCCTCAATCACGGTGACGCCGTCCTCCGGTGACATGCCGGCGACGTGCCCTCGCTTCGTGTTAAGGTCAGACATCACGTCACCGGTGCGGCTGTCGGGGACGCGCACACGCAGCCTCATCACCGGCTCCAGCAGCACCGGGCTGCCCTGCTGCATCCCCTTCTTGACGGCCTGGGCCGCCGCCAGCTCGAACGCGATAGCCTTCGAATCCACCGGATGCGAGGAGCCGTCGTAGAGCGTGACGCGGAGGTCAGTGATCGGATAGTGGGCGATCACCCCCTCCTTGAGCGCCTCACGCACGCCCTTTTCGACCGCCGGGAAGAACTCGCGTGGCACCGAGCCGCCGACGACCCGCTCGGTGAATTCGAATCCCGAGCCCCGGGGCAGCGGCTCAAGCTCGAGGAAGACGTGCCCGTACTGCCCGGCGCCGCCGGTCTGCTTCTTGTGCTTGTACTCCGCGTTGGTCTTGTTCGACACGGTCTCGCGGTACGGCACCTTTGGCCGGCGCAGTTCAACTCCCACGTTGAACTTGCGCTGCATCCGGTCTGCGGCCACGTGCAGATGGACGTCACCGATGCCGGACAGGACGATCTCACCAGTGTCGGGATCGCGACCGAGGATGAGTGTTGGGTCCTCTTCGGCGATGCGTTGCAGGGCTGGGCCAAGCTTATCCTGGTCGGCCTTCGTCTTTGGGCCAACGGCCATGCGGTACGCCGGCCGGGGGAAGGTGAGCGGCTTGAGCAGGTACTGCCGGTCGGCGTTGCAGATCGTGTCACCGGTTGCCGTTTCGGACAGTTTGGCAACCGCGGCGATGTCACCGGCCACGACCTGGGCGGTGTTCTCCTGCTGCTTGCCGCGCAAGAAGAACAACTGGCCGATGCGCTCGTCCTTGTGCCGGTTGACGTTCTGGACGTGCGAGTCGCTCTTGAAGGTGCCAGAGTACACGCGGAAGTAGTTGAGCCGGCCAACATACGGGTCGGCCGTGGTCTTGAAGATCTGCGCCACCAGCGGCCCGCCTGGGTCGGCGGACAGCGCCACCGGCGCACCCCCGCCCGCGGGCGTTGCCTGCACCGGTTGCGCGTCCGCTGGTGACGGCAACAGGTCTACGATTTCGTCGAGCAGGGCGGCGACGCCAACGTTCTTGAGCGCGCTGGCTGCAGCCACCGGCACAATCAGGCCGGCGCAGGCGCCGGTACGCAGTGCAGCCACTAGCTCGTCGCCGCTGATCTCCTCACCCTCAAGGTACTTGAGCGTGAGTTCCTCATTGGTTTCGGCGACCGCTTCAATCAGCTTCTCCCGATACGCCTGCACCGCATCCGCCATATCAGCGGGGATCGGCTCCTCGACGGCCTTCTCGCCTGTGTAAGCCTTCTGCTTGATCAGGTCAATCACGCCACGGAAGCTGTCCTGCGCGCCGATGGGGATCCGCACCGCGGCGCAGCGATTGCCAAAATGGGAGCGCAGCGCCTCCATCGACTGGTCAAAGCTGGCGTTCTCGCGATCCATGCGGTTGACCACGACCATCCGCGGTAGCTTTCGTTCCTCCAGGTATGCCCACGCCGCCTCAGTACCGACCTGCACACCGGCGGTGGCATCGAGCAGTAGCACGGCGGCATCCGCCGCGCTTAGCCCGGCCTTCTCTTCGCCAACGAAGTCAGCGTAGCCGGGGGTGTCCAGCAGGTTGATCTTGACACCCTTCCACTCGACCGGGATGAGCGAGAGCGAGACGGAGCTATGGCGTTTGATCTCATCCGGATCGAAGTCGGAGGTGGTGTTGCCTTCTTCGACACGCCCCAGGCGGGTGATGGCGCCGGACTCAAACAGCATCGCCTCGGCCATGGAGGTCTTGCCGTTGCCGCCGTGCGAGACGAGTGCGACGTTGCGGATGTTGTTGGTGGAATACTCCTTCATCCGGCCAAACCTCTTCCGAAAAGTGCTGAGATTGTAGACCTGTGCCGCACCGTGGACAAGGAAGCGGCGGTGGTAGCGGTGAGTACCGTGTGATTAGGCTGGGGGTAGCAGGTCAAATCGAAAGTCCTCGATCACGGGATTCGCCAGCAGCCGGCGACACATCTGTGTCACCTGCTCGCTCGCCTGCGTTTCGGAGTCTGCCGCGAGTGTCAGCTCCAGGTACTTGCCGGCGCGCACTGACGCGACGTGTCCGAATCCCAGGGAATGCAGGCCATCACGAACCGTCAGACCCTGCGGGTCGTTGATGTCCGGGCGGAGGGTGATGTAGACCCGGGCCAAGTAGGTCATGCGTGCTCCTTTCCGCCAGCCGGGCGGACCTCAGCGCCGGTCAGCTGCCGGTAGGCATCGCGATAGCGCTCCGCGGTGGCTGAGACCACCTCAGGCGGGAGATGCGGCGCCGGCGGCTGCTTGTTCCATCCGGACGCTTCCAGCCAATCGCGCACCGGCTGCTTGTCATAGCTCAGCTGGGCACCGCCGGGCCGGTATGCGCCGGCCGGCCAGAAACGGCTACTGTCTGGGGTCAGGCACTCATCGATCAGGATCAGCTCACCGTCGCGCTCGCCGAACTCGAACTTGGTGTCGGCGATGATGATCCCGCGCTCCATTGCGTACTGCCAGGCAAAGCGGTACACGGCCAGGCTGCGCAGCTTGAGCACATTGGCCGCCTCGGCGCCCACGGCCTCCTGCAGCTGCTGAAAGGTGATCGGCTCGTCGTGGCCGGACTCCGCCTTGGTGGTGGGCGTGAAGATCGGCTCCGGCAGCGCCTCACACTCTTGGAGCCCCTCAGGCAGCGGGATGCCGCACACCCGACCGCTGCGTTGGTACTCCGCCCATCCGGATCCAGCCAGATACCCGCGTACGACGCATTCCACATCCAGCCGCCGGGCCTTGTGCACGATGGTAGACCGGCCAACCAGCTCAGGTGGCAGGGACGGCGTCAGGTCATCAGCCGCCGTGCCATCTGCCAGCCGGATGAAGTGCGTCGGAACGACCCCACCCACCTTGCCAAACCAAAAAGCCGAAAGTTGGGTGAGCACCGCGCCTTTGTCGGGAATCCCTTCCGGCAGCACTACATCGAAGGCGGAGATGCGATCCGTTGCCACGATCAGCAGACGATCGCCGAGGTCGTACGTATCACGGACCTTTCCCCGGTGCCACCGGCCGGTGAGCGGGGAATCCATCATTACAGAACCGGTCATCGTTCAGTCACCTCCGGGGGAGGCAGCGGCGGCCGGCCCCTGCTCCGCCGCGCGTCCTGATACAGCAGGGTCAGGCCGGCGCCAACAAACGGCGCGCCTGCCAGCGCCGCGATGCCTGATCCGGCACTCGCAGCGAGCTCAGAGCCGCTGCGTCCCACAACCTGCGCTACGACGATCTCGGGAAGCAGCGACAGCAGCATCACCGCTGCGCTGACCCCGAAGGTGCGCCACCACTGTCCGGCGACCAGCCGCCGGCTGGCGCTCAGCGCGCGGAGAGGACCGGAACGCTCCTCCACAATCAGCTGGGCGGAGAACACCCAGCCTACGAGCAGGTACAGTGCCAGCGGCAGCAGCAGGATCGTGGCGCTCAGCAGGGAGACAGCGAGCAGCATCACCAGGAAGGACAGCAGCGCCACCGGCAGCGCACGAAGCCCGCCGGACAGCGCCGCACGGGCTGTGGCAGGGCGGCCCTGGATGATGGTGAGCACGGCAGCGACCAGCGCAATATGCGTGAACACGCGACCAATCGCCGCCACTGCCAGCCACGGCGCTGCCTCTAGCATGCCCCGCTGCAGCTGTTCGGCGGAGGGGTCCGCGCCGTCCACGGGGGCCGGGGCGGTAGACAGTAGCGCGTATGACCCGGCCGCGGCCAGCAATGCGCCGGGGATGGCGAGCGGCAGCAACACCCGGGCATGCCTGACGCACATTGTGGCCGCGGCCGAAACGAGGTCCGGCAGGCTGGGTCTGCTGGACACAGGTGCTCTCAACTGCGGCTGCCTCTCGCTGCGAAGTGCGATGCCGGCGGGAGCTACCGGTACTCCTCGCGCGGGGGCGAGAAGATATCGATGGCGATTGAGTCTTCAAGGGCGGTGACCACGTGGGGAATGTTCGAAGGCACTAACCAAGAGTCTCCCTCACCGATCTCCCGTTCCGCGTCTCCGATGACGAAGTGTAGCCTCCCCCGAGACAGATAGCCGATCTGCTCGTGGGGATGGGTGTGCAACGGTACCACGGCGCCCTTGGCCAGCTCGATTTCGCAAAGCATCGTCCGGTCGCCGGCGTTGAGCGTGCGCCGAACGACGCCGGGGAACATCTCCACCGCGGTTGCCTCTGCCCGTTGAGTTAGCATGGGTACCTCTCAGCCGCCTGTACGGCGCCTGCCGGCATGGTATCGCGCCGGCTACAGCCGGGGCGAGTTGGGCGCCGTGGCGATCTCGCGCAGCGCGATATCGGTCCGGAAGGTCACCCCATCGAATCGGATGCGCGTGGCGTTCTCGTAGGCACGGGCGCGGGCTTCGGCGATCGTGCTCCCTGCAGCGACAACTGTCAGCACCCGGCCGCCGGCGGTCAGCGCCCTGCCGTCACCCGATAGCCGGGTACCGGCGTGGAAGGCGACCACATCGGTATCCAGCGTATCCAGCCCGCTAATCGGCAGGCCGGTCTGGTAATCCCCGGGATATCCGCCGGAGGCGAGCACCACCCCGACCGCCGGCCGGTCAGACCAGCCGATGGAGATGTCAGCCAGCGCACCGCGTGTCACGGCGAGGCAGATTTCCAGCAGGTCAGTGGTGAGCCGTGGCATCAACACCTGGGTCTCTGGGTCTCCCGACCGGCAGTTGAACTCGACGACACGCGGGCCACACGGGGTAAGCATCATGCCGGGGTAGAGCGCTCCACGGAACGGCCGTCCACGGCGCGCCAGCTCGGCGATCACCGGCTCGATCACGTCACGGCGGATCCGCTCTTCGTCCGCCTGTGTGAGGAATCCTGGCGGCGAGTAGGCTCCCATGCCGCCGGTATTGGGGCCCGTGTCTCCGTCGCCGATGCGCTTATAGTCGCAGGAGTACACCATCGGTACCGCGGTCACGCCATCGCTAAAGGCGTGAGCGGACACCTCCGGGCCGGTCATGCGCTCTTCGATCAGCACCCGCAGCCCGGCGTGGCCGAACACCTGCCGTTGCAGCGCTGCCGCAACGGCGGCGCGGGCCGTGGCAAAGTCATCGCACACCGCGACACCTTTGCCTGCGGCCAGCCCGTCCGCTTTCACCACCGGTGGTCCGGCGCCCTGCTGTTCGAGCTCATCGAGGTACTGCATCGCGGCGTCAAGGCCGTCGAATGACCGCGCCGCAGCTGTGGGCACGCCTGCGCTGGCCATGACTTCCTTGGCAAACGACTTGCTGGACTCAATCGCTGACGCCGCTCTTGTCGGGCCATAGGCAGCTACGCCATGCTCGGTCAGGTAGTCCACCAGGCCGTTTGCAAGGGGCTCCTCCGGTCCCACAACCACCAGTTCGACGCGATGGACACGCACGGCGTCGAGTAGCCCGGCGAAGTCTGATGTCTGCACCGGCAAGTTGCTGCCCAGCGCAGCCGTACCCGCATTGCCCGGGGCGATGAAGAGATCAGTAAGCCGCGCGCTCTGGCGTAGCTTCCAGGCCAGCGCATGCTCGCGCGCGCCGTTGCCGACCACGAGAACGTTCATGCGGTCGCTCCGTCAGGTGTGGGGCCGGCGGAACCTGCGCCGGCGGACCGAGGGCAGCTACTCCCACTCAATCGTGCCGGGAGGCTTGCTGGTGATGTCGTACACCACGCGATTGACGCCGGCCACCTCATTGACGATCCGGCTGGAGATGATCGCGAGCACATCGTAAGGCAGCCGGGCCCAGTCAGCGGTCATCGCGTCCTCAGCGGTGACGCAGCGCAAAGCCACGGCATACCCATACGTGCGGAAGTCGCCCATCACGCCCACGGTGCGCGACTCGGTCAGCACGGCGAACGCCTGCCACAGCTCCCGCTCTAGCCCTGCGGCGCGAATCTCGTGTGTGACAATCGCATCGGCCTCGCGTACCATCCGCAGCTTTTCACGAGTCACCTCGCCGAGCACGCGGATGGCGAGGCCCGGGCCAGGGAATGGCTGGCGGAAGACGATTTCCTCCGGTAAGCCGAGCGCCAGCCCCACGCGCCGCACCTCATCCTTGAATAGGTACCGCAAGGGCTCGACCAGCTTCAGATGCATCCGCTCGGGAAGGCCGCCGACGTTGTGATGGGACTTAATCACAGCGGCTGCACTGGCCCCAACGCCAGCGCTCTCTACAACGTCCGGATACGTGGTGCCCTGGGCGATGAAATCGACCTGGCCGAGCTTGGCCGCCTCGGCTTCGAACACACGGATGAACGTCTCGCCGATGCGCTTGCGCTTGGTTTCTGGGTTAGTCACCTCGGCGAGTTGGGAGAGAAAGCGCTCCGTGGCGTCCACGTGAATCAACGGGATGTGGAGATGGCGGCGAAAGGTCTCGACGACCTGGTCCGCCTCGCCCGCCCGCACCAATCCGTTGTCCACAAAAATGCAGGTCAGCTGATCGCCGATCGCTCGGTGGATTAGCGCGGCGGCCACCGCCGAATCGACCCCGCCGGATAGCCCGCAGATGACCCGGCCGGTGCCCACCTGATCCCGGACCGCTGCGACCGCCTCATCGATGAAGCTGCCGGCCGACCAATCGCCCGTCAGCGCGCAGGTTCGGTAAAGGAAGTTCTCAAGTACCTGGCGGCCATCGCGCGTGTGCACAACCTCAGGGTGAAACTGAATGCCGATGATCCCCTGGTCGTTGCTCATGGCCGCCAACGGCGAGTTGTTGGTGTATGCCAGGGGACGGAAGCCCTCCGGCAGGCGCGCAATGCGATCGCCGTGACTCATCCACACCGGGATCTCCACCGGCAATCCGGCAAAGATGCTGGTGCCATCATCGGCACACGTCACCAGTGCGTGGCCGTACTCGCGCTTGGCGCTGGGCTCGACCTCGCCGCCGAGTTGGTGCGCGAGCGCCTGCATTCCGTAACAGATACCCAGGATCGGCAGGCCGGAGCGTAGCACCCACTCCGGCACCAGAGGAGCGCCGTCCTCGTACACCGAGGCCGGACCGCCGGACAGGATAAAACCACGTGGCCGCAGCGCCTCGACCCGCTCCCGCGGTGCGTTCCATGGGACCAGCTCGCAGTAGACATTGCACTCGCGCACCCGCCGGGCGATGAGCATGCTAAATTGCGAGCCGAAGTCGATGATGACGATGGTCTCTGGCTGGGTCAGGCGCGCCGCCGCGGCGGGAACGGCGGGCCCGGGCACGTGGCCCGTGGGGTTCTGCTCCTGGGCCTGCGCTGTCATGGACGCTCCTCGTTACCCTCGCGAGTGTACCAGGGGCTCGGAAGAGCCTTCAAACAGGAACCGGCAGCCAGCGCACCATCAACTCCACATCCGGCTGGCGTCCCATGCCCCGAGTACTGCGCGTTTCGCTCGATGCCCCGGACTGGCGTGTAGGTGCGTTGGACTTGCTGCGCGCCGGCCGTACCATGGTTGTCCCCACGGACACCGTGTACGCCGCCGTGGCGGCGCCGGCCGGCCCGCGGGCAGTACGGCGGCTGCTGCAGACGATGGCGGTGCCGGCCGGCACGGATCCCCCCCTGCTGCTGGCCTCCGCTGAGGCACTCGGCCGGTTCGCCGCGCACAACCCACCTGCAGCGCGACGGCTGGCGGCGGCCTTCTGGCCGGGGCGGCTGACGATGGTGCTACGCCGCGCGCCCGGCGTGAGGGGGGAGGCGGCCGGCTACTCCGAGACTGTCACCCTCCGCGTCCCAGCAAACGCGGCGCTGCGCGAGCTGATCAGCGAAGCCGGCGGAGCGCTGCTTGCGATTGGTGTGCCCGGCGCCCAAACGCTCGATGAGGCGCTCAGCGGGCTCGCGCTGGCGCCGTCACTGGCACTCGACGGTGGTCGCTGCCCCGGCGGAGAATCCAGCGTCGTGGATTGCTCACGTGCGCCGCTGCGACTGCTGCGCGAAGGTGCGATTGCGCGGGAACGGCTGGCCAGTGTGGCACGCAGCCGCCTGTATTGACCGGCGGCATGGTTGCGTTCTGTCATTCTTGTGAGACAATTAACAAGCCGGGACGTGCTCCCCTCACCCGAGCAATCCCAGTATTACTGGTCGGAGGCGGTCATGCGGTTTGATACTGCGCGGCGGCGCGCGGCATTGTTGCTTATTCCAGCGATGCTCATCACGGGCGTGGCATGTGGGAGCACGGACAAGCGGCCGGTTGGGGCGGCCGAGGCAAAGACCCCGGCACCAGCCCAGGCAGCGGCGGCCACTGCCGCACCGGGTGGCAGCAGCGCCGGTGCGCCGGCCGCGGGCGGCGAGAAGATCGTGATCGTCGGCACGGACAACAAGTTCGACAAGACGGCGATCACGATCAAGGCCAAGGAGCCAGCCACGGTCGAGTTCCAAAACAAGGGCTCGGCGATTCACAACTGGCATGTGCTCAGTGTGAAAGACAGCGCCGGCAAGGATATCACCACCAAGCTGATTACCGGCAACACCACGGAAGTGATCACGTTCACCATCGACAAGACGGGAGCCTTCGACTACCTGTGCGATGTGCACCCAGAGATGAAGGGCAAGCTCACCGTCCAGTAAGCCGCGCCGGGTCGCATCCAACCCGGGTGTGGCTCGCGTACGATCCTGAGAGGCGCAGGTCACGGCCTGCGCCTCTCCGATAGAGGCGCGATATGCGGGTTGACGGTTCACGCTGGTGGGCGACGCTGGCTGTCGTGGCTATGACGGCGCTTGCCGTTGCTTGTGGTGGCTCGTCCGACGAAGCGAAGCAGCTCACGGGCGGCGCTGCTACCGCGCAGCCTGCGACATCTGCCACAGCAGAGGCACAGGCCACCCCTGCCAATCCGTTCGCCCCGGTGATCGCTTTTGCCGAGCAGATTGTTGGTAGCAACCGCTTTGCCCTCGGCCTGCTGGACAGCAAGACCAACACACCCATCCCCGACGCACAGATGAAGCTGCGCTTCTTCACGGTGGAGAACGGTCAGGGCACACTGCGGTTTGAGGCCAACGCCACGTTCCGCGCACCGGCCCGCGAAGCGGGACTCGCCTCCTCAGTGCCACACACGCACGTCGATGGCACGCTGCACACCCACAGCAACGCCGAGGCGGATGTCGGCGTTTACACGGCACAGGTCTCCTATGACCGGGCGGGGCAGTGGGGCGTGCAGGCGATCTTTGCCACCCCTGACGGCCGCCAGGGACAGGTAACGGCGGCGTTCCAGGTGCTTGAGAGCAGCAAGGTGCCGAACGTTGGGCAGCCGGCGCCCCGAAGCCGGCAGCCGTTGCTCAAAGACGTCAAGGACATTGCGGAGATTGATTCAGCCGTGACGCCCGACCCGGCGCTGCACACGATCACCATTGCCGACGCAATCGCCTCAGGAAAGCCATCGCTGGTGATGTTTGCCACACCGGGCTATTGCTCCAGCCGGTTTTGCGGGCCGTCGTACGAGATCGTCCGCGGACTGATGCCCAAGTACAGCGGGCAGGTCCACTTCATACACGTCGAGGTCTACAAGGAGTTCGTCAAGCTGACGCCCTCCGATACCTTCCTTGAGTGGAACCTGCGCACGGAGCCATGGTTCTTCATCGTCGACGGCAAGGGCATCATCAGTGCCCGCTTCGATGGCGCAACCACCGGCGCCGAACTGGGGGCTGCCCTCAGCCAGGTAGCGCCGTAGCCGGCAGAACGTCCGCCATGCCTATGCTCACGACGGAATCAGCCGTGTGACCGGCCGGGTATACGATCCAAACGTCGGTTGCCACGATGAGTGCTTCCCAGGCCCACCCGCGACAATCACGGTAAGGTCCTCCGGCTGCGCCATGATGCAGGCATGATCGGGACAGATGCCGGCGTTCAGCGCCGCCAATTCGGCGCGGTACTCAGGCGACAGCCGGGCATGCGGATACCTGGCCTGCTCAAACACGTAGGCTTTGACATCTTCTTTGCGGTAGCCGTCTTCTGCGATGGTGGCGGCGTGTTCCGGCCCCAGAGCGAGCAACGGCCAGCCGTGGCGCAGGATGTTATTGCTGCCGGCCTGACCCATCGCACCGGCGATGGTCTGCAGAATGCCTTCGCCCGTGTTGCTGACGTGCTCCTGAATGTTGTGCGGTCCTTCGCAGCCGATAACCGTCACGGTCGATTGCTCGGGGTGATAGCCGCGCTCCACGTGCAGCGGCCCCCACGGGTTGGCGGCTTCGTTCTCGGCGATGCAGTAGCTGTACTTGGACGGGCTACCCTGGGTGGCACGGTCGCCGGTGCCGGGCAGCCCGCCTCCAACGTTCATCAGCAGCAGCCGCATCGCCCGACCGATGGTGGCGTTGGCGCGATGGCCCGGACCAAAGCAGTTGTACCCAGAGGCAATGCCCAACTCCACCGCCACCGGACCGTTGACGATGATCAGCGGCGCAACGGGATGGGTCGTCGCCTGCACGCCGTCCAGGTTGAAGGCGGGATCGGCCACGGCTTCAATCGCGGAGATGAGAAGCGGCAGGTACTCCGGCCGGCACCCTGCCATCGCGGCGTTGATGGCGATCCGCTCGATGGTTGCCTCTCCCTGTCGAGGCGGCAACACGGCGACCACCTCCCGCCGATCGCGTTTGACGGCAGCTAGCATCGACTCGACGGCCACCTCCGTCGGCGCTAGCACCGGTAACCCGTCCGTCCAACCTCGCTCACAGAACCACTCGAACAGCGACAGCGGGTCAGCGTGTACCTCCGTCAGTCTCGAGGGCTGCCCGCTGGTGGTTGCATCACGGACCGCGCTGGGTCCTGGAGGGGTCACCAGAGCAGCCGCCACTACATCCACCAGGCCCGCCGCCTTGGTGGTTACCGCCGGAGGTCGCAGACCGCCGATGGGATGCTCTGTCAGCACGACCGGCAGTTCGGCCACCCCGCGGGCCCGGCTCTCCAACGCGACCAACCCGGCGAAGGCATCAGTTCCGATGACCAGCGAGGGAAGGCCCTCTTTTTCCAGCTGGATGGCGGCGTGGACACTCCACGTCGTGCACGAGCCTCAATCAGCGCTGCCGACGAGGATGGCATCCGCACCGGCTTTGAAATCGGCGATGATCGCGGCAGAGGCCGGGCCGTTCACCGGCTTCCGGCGGACGAGCACTTCACGGACGCCGTAGCGCTGCTGAAGGCCCTCGGCCACTGAAGTCATCAACAAGCCGGCGTTGGCCTTGCTGTTGTCCAGGATGCCGAGGCGCAGGCCCGCCAGCGCAAGCGGACGCGGCGCCGGTTGAGCATGGCGCACGCTGGTCGGCGCCGTCGGGTCGTAGACGCGGATGCTGGCCATTTGCTGTGCTCCTTGCGCGTGCAGGTTGCGGGCACCGGCATCTTAAAGACTGACAAGGGCGGCGTCAAAGCCAGCGCAATCACAACTGCTTGCCTGCACGCCGTGGACGGCCGTGAGTGGCCGGCCGTATCGTGGGAATCCGTGGACCCGCGAACAAGTGGTCTCGCCGGGAGTGAGGGAGCAGATGGCCGGACGTGTTGAAGGCAAGGTTGCGATTGTGACCGGTGCCGGGCAGACACCGGGAGCGACGATCGGGAACGGGCGTGCGACTGCGATCCTGCTAGCGCGGGAGGGCGCGCACGTCGTGGTCGTGGATCGCGACGCCAGCTCTGCTGCCGAGACGGTGAAGCTGATTGAGGCGGAGGGCAACGCCGCCACTGCGCACACCGCCGACGTCACCAGTGCAGTGGCAGTTCAGCGACTGGTTGCAGAGACGCTCACCCAGCTCGGCCGGCTCGATATCCTGCACAATAACGTCGGCGCCAGCATCACGCTGGGCGATGCAGCGGCGGCGGAGATGACCGAGGAGGCGTACGACCGGAGTTTCGCAGTCAATCTCAAGAGCGCCTGGCTGACCTGCAAGCACGCGCTCCCTGCCCTGCGGGAACGCGGCGGGTCGGTGGTGAACATCTCCTCGATGGCCGCCTGGGAAGCCTACCCGCTTGTGGGCTATAAGACGATGAAAGCCGCCGTCATCGCGCTGACCGAGAACCTGGCCGCGGCGAATGCGGCGTATCTGGTGCGCGTTAATGCCATTCTGCCAGGCCTGATCAACACGCCGATGGCGATTGAAGCGCGTGTTGCACAGGGAACCCCGCGCGAAGAGGTGGTAGCGATGCGTGACCGGCGCATTCCCCTGGGGCGCAGGATGGGTACCGCCTGGGACGTCGCTCACGCCGCGCTCTTCCTACACTCGGACGATGCCCGCTTCATCACGGGCGTCGCCCTGCCAGTGGACGGTGGCGCAAGGATTGCTCAGTAGCCGGCGGACAGGCGGGGTATCGGGTGCGGGAGCGCCCGGTCGGGCCGCCTGCTCCCAGTGGTTCGTAGTCAGTGCTGGCCCGGCGCACAAGCCACGAGCTAGCTGCTCACAACAGATGCTCCGACGGGCGAGCCGGCGCAGACGTGCGAGGTGGCGATGCCAAGCGTTGAGCTGGCGATCATCGGTGGCGGCGCAGCGGGCCTGACAGCGGGACTGTATGCGTCGCGCCTGCGGCTCGATGTGGTGATGATCGAGCGGATGGGTACGGGCGGCCAGATCATCAATGCCGCCACCATCGACAATTTCCCCGGCTTCCCCGGCGGTATCAAGGGGTACGAGCTCGGGCCGCTGATGGCGCAGCAGGCGCTGGATGCCGGTCTACGGATCGAGTACCAGGAGGTGCAGCGCATCTCCCGCCAGGGCGAAGGCTTCCTACTGGAGACGGACGGCGCGCCGGTTACCGCCCGCGCCGTGCTGCTGGCGTCCGGCTCGTCGCTCACGCGCCTCGACGTGCCAGGTGAGTCTGAATTTGAGGGCCGGGGCGTATCGTATTGCGCCACCTGTGACGGTGAGTTCTTCCGCGATCAGCCGGTAGCGGTCGTCGGTGGCGGCGACACAGCCATGGACGAGGCGCTGTACCTAGCAGACATCGCGGCGTCGGTGTCGGTGCTGGTACGCGGTAGCGCATTGCGCGCCCAGCCGGTGCTGGTCGAGCGCGTGCGGGCGCAGCCCGCCGTCTCCATCCGGCTCGGCACGTCCGTCCTAGCGATTACCGGGGATGCTGCAGTTGAGGCGGTCACCATCACATCCGGGGGTATGACGGAGCAGTTGCCGGTCAGTGGTGTGTTCGTCTCGGCTGGGCTGACGCCCAACACTGCGCTCCTGCGCGGCTTGCTCGCGCTCGACAGCGGTGGGTATGTGCCTGTGGATCTGTGGATGCGCACCGTAGTGCCCGGGCTGCTGGCGGCCGGTGACCTACGCCAGGACTCTGCGCGTCAACTGGTCAGTTCCGCCGGTGATGGGGCAACGGCGGCGCTGGCGGCAGCGCGGTACCTGCGCGGCGGCGAGTGGCGCTGACAGCGGTTAGGTGATACCGACCGGCCGGCGATTCGCAGCCGATTGATGCGGAGTGGGGGCAATCCGCTGGCCTAAGCTGCGGATCTCTTTTGCCGATAGCAAATGGGAGAAGCTAGCGATGGTCCCAACGGTCCGACCGTGTGTCGACACGGGGAAGGGGTTGAGCGGCAGCCGGGGGGTCTCGATGGTCGCCATCTCAAGCGCGTTGCAGCACCGAATCATCAAGGCGGCAGAAACGCATCTCGGCCCGCAGGCAGACGAGTTTGTGCGGGATGTGTGCCGTAACCGGCTGGACACCCCATTCGAGGCGCTGGAGTTCACGAGAATCAACGCGCTGCTCAAGGCCATCGAGCAAGATGCCGGCGAGGTATTGGGCTGCCGCACCGCAGAGGCGCTGGCGGAGGCGATCCTCCAGATCAAGGCTGACGTCGAGGCGGGGCTTGCCGGGCGGCTGATCGGCAGCCTGGCCAGGGTGATGGGACCTGCGGCCGAACCGTTCATGCGCAACGTCTGTCAGAAGTCCGGCACATCGCTCGATGCGGTCACACGCGACGCCCTGCCAGCGCTGGCCCGCACCGCGAAGACTGAGGCATTGCCGCTGCTGGGCGAGGAAACGGCCGGCGCGGTGGAACATGTCATCGCCCGCGCGGCCACTGCCCGCCCCCCAGCAATGCTGGCAGGCATCCTGGCCGCGGCGAGGGACTGCCTGGGCGCGCGGGGTGAGGAGATCCTTCGCCAGTTGTGCCGCTCGCGGCTCGAAACCGACCTGGACGAAATCGAGCCGGAGGCGCTGGCATTGCTGGCAGACGCCATCCGCGTGCAGTCTGTCGACCTGATTGGTAGCGCAAATGCCGCAGCTTTCGCCCAAGCCGTAGCAGCGGCGCTGATGTCGCCGAACGTAGCGCTGCGCGGCCGGCTGGCCGAAACCGCCCGCAAGTACGTCGGACCCGCCGGCGAGGACTTCCTGCGCCGCTCCTGCCGCCGGGCGGGTATGCCGTGGGAGGCCGTCGACGTCGAGCACATGATGTGGCTGGCCGAGGTGGTGCGGACCGAGTCAACGGCCCTCATCGGCAAGAAGCAGGCGGACGACTTCGCGCGCGTGGTGCGCGGCTTCCTCACCGGCAAGTAGCAGCGAAATCCTGCATCCGCCCGGTGCCATCTCTCCCGGTCTGCGGCTATACTGAGCGCTGCATTCCGAGGGGGGATTGTCGATGCACGAGGAAGACGGCTACCAGACGCGTCGCGCGATCAGCCGGCGTCGGGCGCTACGTGGAGGGGCACTGGGGGTGGCGGGGCTGGCCGCCTTCGCGCTGGCGTGCGGTAACGACGACAAGAAAGAGCAGGGCGCGGCTACCACCACCGGCGCAGCCACCGCGACCGGCGGGCAGGCCGGCGCGGCCACGGCTGCGCCCAGCGCCGAGCAGCCCAAGTACGGCGGCATCCTCAACCAGCGCTTGCCCAATGACCCCGACCGAATGGACGCCCACCAATCCACGACGTACGTCACGGTGTGGCCGTTCGCCGCACCCATCTTCAACCAGCTCGTGCAGTTCGACCCGGACAAGCCCGGTGACAAATTCGAGGACATCACCGCTGACCTGGCCACCAAGTGGGAGCAGCCCGATGGCCAGACCGTGCGCTTCACGCTCAAGCCCGGCGTCAAGTTCCATGACGGCGGGATCCTCACATCCGAGGACGTGAAGGCGCAACTGGAGTGGATTATCACCCCGCCCCAGGGCAAGGTCAGCCCTCGGCGGCAGGCGCTGGCCGCCATCGACAAGATTGAGACGCCCGACGCCACCACGGTGCTGATCAAGCTCAAGCGGCCCAATCCCTCGCTGCTGATGAACCTGGCCAGCCACTACTTCGGCATTGGCTCTGCCAAGGATCTCAAAGAAAACGGCGAGATCGGCCCGAAGCTAATCGGCACCGGCCCGTTCAAGCTCAAGGCCTACGAGCGCGGCAACTTCATCGAGCTGGCCAAGAACCCTGAGTATCACATGCAGGGCCGGCCGTATTTGGACGGTATGAAGTTCTTCATGGTGCGCGACTATACATCGGCGCTCACCAACTTGATCGGCGGCCAGTACCACCTGTTCTACGAGAGCGTTTTCACACCATCGGATCAGGAGCGGGTGAAGAAGGAGTCCGGCGGCAAGTTCGAGGCCGAGGCCGTGCCCAGCACGCTGCGCAGCCCGGTATTCATGAACGCCCGGCGCAAGCCCTATGACGACGTCCGCGTCCGTCAGGCGATCAGCCTGGCAATCGATCGCGACGCCGCCATCAAGGTGGTGAAGGAAGGGTTTGGGCGGCGAGGAGGCTACATGCAGCCGGGCGGCGCCTGGGCCATCTCCGAGGCTGATCTGAAGAAATTCGACGGCTACGACAAGCCGGACCTCACAAAGGCCAAGCAACTGCTTCAGGCCGCTGGTGTCACCAGCCTGAAGGCGGCGATGCCCACCCGCACCGACTTCAAGCCATTCGCCGAGCTGATCAAGGATCAGCTGGCCAAGATCGGCATTGATGTCACCATCGACCTTTCCGACACCGCCACGGCCCAGCCCAAGCTCCAGAACGGCGACTTTGATGTCTCGGCCTGGCTGATCGGCCTCAACGTCGATGACCCGGACGCCACCTTCGCCGAGGTTTCCACCAGCAATGCCGTGCGCAACTGGTCGGCCGTGAAGGACCCGAAGATAGATGAGCTGTACGACAAGCAGAGCGTGATCACCGACACCGCCGAGCGCAAGAAGGCGGTGCAGGAGCTGGAGAAGCTGGCGCTGGAGCGGTTCCAGATCGTCACCGCCTTCTTCGATGACCTGCCCTTTGCCCGCGCCAAGACGGTGCGTAACTTCAAGTTCCACTCGTCGCTGTACACCAGCCGGCGGATGGAGAGCGTCTGGCTGGCCGGGTGACGGCGCTTCCCCCGCCGTGCTATCCTCCCCGCACCCTCGGGCCGGCCCGTTCCCGCGCGGGCTGGCCGCGCTGTCAAATGGCAAGGACAAGGAGCGCCTCACCGCTGTGCAGCGCTACGTGATCGGCCGCGTGCTGCTCATTGTGCCGACGATCATCGGCGTGTCGCTGATCGTGTTCGTGATCATGCGCATGCTGCCCGGTGATGTGGCCGTGGCGGCGCTGGGTGGCGGCCAGGGGGTGAGCCAGGAGCAGATCGCCAGGTACCGTGAGCAACTGGGGCTGGACGACCCGCTGCCGGTGCAGTACGCCGAGTGGGCGGGCGGGCTGCTGCGGCTGGACTTCGGCCGGTCGCTGCTTACCGGCCAATCGATCAACGAAGACATCACCAACCGCTTGCCCGTTACCGCCGAGCTGGCGTTGGGGGCGATCCTGCTCTCGTTGGTGATCGCCCTCCCTACCGGCATCCTGTCTGCCGTCTACCAGGACCGGCCCGCCGACTACCTGATCCGCCTCTTTTCCATCGCCGGGCTGGCGCTGCCGGTGTTCTGGATTCAGACACTCGTGCGCAACCTGCTGTTGCCCAAGTACTTCGACTGGATTCCGCCGCCCGGCTACGCCAGGCCATGGGAGGATTTCCTCACCAACCTTGAACAGATGTGGCTGCCAGTGCTGATCCTTGGCTACTTCCAGTCCGCCGTCATTAGCCGCCTGGCCCGCTCCACCATGCTCGACGTGCTGCGCGAGGACTACATCCGCACCGCCTGGGCCAAGGGGCTGCGCGGCCGCGCCGTCATCATCCGCCACGCCGCCCGCAACGCCCTGCTGCCCGTGCTGACGCTGGCTGCCGTGCAGCTCGGTGTGCTGCTGGGCGGCGCTGCCATCACCGAGAGCGTCTTTGCTCTGCCCGGCATCGGCCGGTTCGTGGTGGACGCCATCAACAACCGTGATTACCCCGTGGTTCAGGCCATCGTCATGCTGGTGGCGGCGATCTACGTGCTGCTCAACCTGGCCGTGGACCTGCTGTACGGCGTGATTGACCCGAGGGTGCGGCTGGCATGAGCACGAGCGCGCTGCCGGCAGCCGGCGACCTGGTCATCAGCCCGCGGCGGGCGCCGCGCACGCTCAGCGCCACCGCTCGCTTTATCCGGCGTAAGCCGTTGGGGGCGGCTGGGGCGCTGCTGCTGTTGGTGGTAACCATCACCGCTCTGTTCGCGCCACAGATCGCCCGCTTCAACCGGCTGGAGTTCCACGCCGCCGATGCCTACACCGAGCCGAACCGCACCTACTGGTTCGGTACGGATCAGAACGGCCGCGACATCTTCTCGCGGGTGGTGTGGGGAGCACGCATCTCCTTGCATGTGGGCGCGCTCACCGTGCTGTTTGGCACCACCTTTGGGCTGGCGTTCGGGCTGGTCTCGGCCTATGCCGGCGGCAAGCTCGACTTCTGGGCGCAGCGCGTCGTCGATAGCTTCCAGGCATTTCCGGCGCTGTTCCTGGCGCTGGCGCTCACCACTGCCCTGGGCAGGACCATCACCAACGTCGGCATCGCCCTGGCGGTCGTCACCTGGCCCGCCGCCAGCCGGGTGATCCGCTCTGCCGTCCTCTCCCAGAAGCAGATGACGTACGTGGAGGCCGCACGGGCCACCGGCGCCGGCACCATGCGTATCCTGCTCCGCCACCTGCTGCCCAATGTCATGTCCGTGTTCATCGTCATGGCCACGGCAGCGCTGGCTCAGGCCATCCTGGTGGAGGCCTCGCTCTCGTTCCTGGGGGTGGGCGTGCCACCGCCGGAGCCGTCCTGGGGGTTGATGCTGCTGGAGGCGCAGGCCAAGGCGGTGCGCGCGCCGTGGCTGGCAGTCTTCCCCGGGCTCGCCATCACCGTCGCCGTCTTCGGCTTCAACCTGTTCGGCGATGCCCTGCGCGACTTCCTCGACCCGCGGCTGCGCGGGCGCTGAGCCTCACCAGCCGGCCGGCTGGCCCTCGCCGCGCAGGTCGGAGGCGGCGGCCAGCGCGCCGGTGCGCGGGTCGCGGCGGATGATCTGGGCCCGCCCAGCGCGGGGGGCCCAGCGCTCCAGGTGCTCTACCTGCCAGCCCTTTGCCACCAGCCCGGCCTCCACGTCCGGTCCGAATCGTGGCTCCAGCTCAAGTGTGCGGCCGCGAGAGATGGACCAGCGCGGCCGGTCTTGTGCCTCAGCCGGGTCCGCGCCGAAGTCGAGCATGGCGCTGATCATCTGGGTGTTGGTCTGCACCTGACGGTCGGCGCCGGGGGTGCCACCCACGATCAGCGGCCGGCCGTCCTGCAAGACCATGTAGCTGTTGAGGGTGTGGACAGTGCGCTTGCCGGGGGCCAGCTCGTTGGGGTGGCCCGGCTCCAGGGTGAAGCCGGTGAGACGGTTGTTGAACAACACACCCGTCTCCCCTGCCACAAACCCGGAACCGAAGGCGGCGAACACGCTCTGAATCAGCCCGGCGGCGTTTCCCTCTGCGTCCATCGCCGCGATGTACGTCGTGTCGCCCGGCACGGGGAAGTTAGCAGGCGGGCTGAAGTCGCGCACCTTGCCATCGCGCAGCAGCGCCCGCAGCTCGGCGGCCCGCTCCTTGGAGCACAGCCACTCCGTGGGCATCGCCACCTGCCGGGGGTCGCCGGCGTGGGCGAAGCGGTCCTCAAAGGCGAGCTTGAGCGCCTCCGCCATCACGTGAACCCGCTCCGTCTCGCTCATCGCCGCCAGGTCGAACCCCTCCAGGATGTTGAGCGCGGCGAGCACGATGAACCCCTGGGAGACCGGCGGCTGCTCGGCGACGGTGTAGCCCCGGTACGTACACGTCACCGGCGCCAGCACCTCTGCCGCCGCCATGCGCAGGTCATCCTCGTCCAGGAGCCCGCCTGCTTCCCGAAAGGCCGTGGCGATGCGGCGGGCCAGCGGTCCGGTGTAGAACCCATCGCGTCCGCCTTCGGCCACGGTGCGCAGCGTCGCGGCGACGTTGGGCTGGCGCACGGTCGCGCCAACCTCGGGGGCGCTGCCGCCGGGCAGGAACTGGGCCGCGCTCGCCGCAAAGGGCGCCAGCACGCCGGCCAGGCCGGAAGCGATGCGATGGAAGCGCACCGAGGCGGGAAACCCACCCTCGGCGTAGTCAATCGCCGCGTCGAACAGCCGTGGCCAGGAGAGCCGCCCATGGCGGGAGTGCGCCTCCGCCCAGCCGGCCACCACGCCCGGGACGGCCACGGCCAGCGGCCCGCGCATGGGGATACCGCCCAGCTCCCGGTAGCGCGCGGCGGTGGCAGCGCGGGGGGCGGCGCCGCTGGCGTTGATGGCCTCCAGCGTGCCTGTGCGGGCGCTGAACGCCAGTACAAAGGCGTCGCCGCCCAGCGTGCTCATCTGCGGCTGGACGACTGTCATTACTGCTGCGGCGGCAAGTGCGCCGTCCATCGCCGTGCCGCCCGCCTGCATCGCCGCCAGCCCAGCCTGCGACGCCAGGAAGTGATCGGTAGCGACCACGCCGCGGGAGGCGATCAACGGCACCCGCTCGGGGATGTGTCCGTGCACGGTCATGGGCACTTCTCCTCAGGCGCGGTATTAGTCAGCCGCGCCGGCGGCTTGCGGGTGCGGCGTCCCGGCCTCCGCTGGGGCGGCGAGGTCCTGGGCGCGGCCACGGGGGAAGAACAGCGTGGTGAGGAACACCAGCGCTGCCAGCACACTGACGATCACGTAGACGCTGTGCAGCGCCTCCGCCAGCGAAGACTGCAGGGCGCGTAGCACGTCCGACGCCAGCGCCGCCCGCGTGTCCGGGTCCAGGAGCGCGCTGCGCTCCACCTCGGCAGGCACACCGGCGGCACTGGCGCTCGCGGCCCAGCGCGCCGCCAGCACTGCGCCCAGTACGGCGACGCCGATCGTGCCACCGATGGTGCGGAAGAACTGGTTGGTGGCGGTGGCCACCCCGCGCAGAGACCAGGGCACGGCGTTCTGGATAGCGATGATGAAAGCGCTGGAGGAGAAGCCCATGCCCATGCCGAATACCACCAGCAGCGCCACGATCTGCGCCCGCGGCACACCTTCCGTCACGGTCAGCAGCAGCAGGCCACCACCGAGGATGCACAGGCCACCGAGCAGCACCACCAGCCGGAAGCCGAAACGGACGATCAGCTTGCCGCCAATGATCGAACCCACTGGCCAGCCCATCGACATCGGTGCGACAACCATACCCGCATCGGCGGCGGTCCCGGACTCAACCCCCTGAGCGAACAGTGGAATGAACGAGGTAACCCCGAACATTGCCGCGCCGGAAAGGGCGCTGGCCAGGCTGGCGACGGCGATGATCCGGTTGCGAAACAGTCCGAGCGGCAGAACCGGCTCAGCAGCCCGGGCCTCCTGCCAGAAGAACAGGGCGAGCGTAGCCAGGGCCCCGCCAAACAGCGCCAAGCTCGGAGGCGCGCTCCACGCCCATGAGGAGCCGCCTTCCAGCAGCGCCACCAGCAGCAGCGTGATCGACGTGGTGAGCGCGACGGCACCCACGTAGTCAATCTTGTGCTTACGCCGCTCGACGTTCTCATGCAGCAGGAAGAAGATGATTAGCGCCGCCGGAATGCCGAACGGCAGGTTGACGTAAAACACCCAGCGCCAGCCTGCCAGGTCGGTGATCAGGCCGCCCAGCGCCGGACCTGCGACCGAGGAGACACCCCACACGCCGCTGAACAGCCCTTGCAGCCTGGCGCGCTGCTCGATGGTGAACAAGTCGCCGATGATCGTCATGGTGACCGGCAGCACCGCGCCCGCGCCGATACCCTGGACGGCGCGAAAGATGATGAGCTGGACCATCGATTGGGCCATGCCACACAGTGCCGAACCGGCCAGGAACGTCAGCACACCGGCCAGGAATACCGGCTTGCGCCCGTACAAGTCGGCGAGCTTGCCGTAGATGGGGACGGTCGTGGTGGAGGTGAGCAGGTAGGCGGAGAACACCCACGAGTAGAGGTTGACGCCGCCGAGCTTGCCGATGATTGTGGGCATGGCAGTGCCGACGACCGTGGTGTCGAGGGCGGCCAGCGACATGCCGAGCATCAGCCCGGCGATGATCAGCGCCCGTTGCCCGCCGCTCATGGCTCCTCCCAAGTGTGCGTGGCGAAGGCCCAGTTCAGCAGAGCCATGCTCTCCGCCGTTCGGTCTGGCGTATCGAGTAGCGCCACAAACAGCCGCTGCTCGCCCCGTACCGCCGAGCCGACGATCGTCTGCCCGCCGAAGCGGCCTCCCCAGCCAATCTTCACGCCGTCCGCGCCGGGCATGGTGTATAGCAGGCCGTTGCCGTTGGACATGCCAATTACCCGGCTGCCGCGGGCCGTATGGTAGCGCGTCCCAACGATGCGCGCGAACTCGGGGTGCTGCATGGCAAAGCGGGCGATCTGCGCCAGGTCGTGCGCCGAGACAGCATTCGCCGTGTCGCGGCCCAGGCCGGAGGCATTGCGGAACAGCGTCTCTGATAATCCCAGCTGCCGCGCACGAGCGGTCATCTGCTCGGCGAAGACTGCCTCGCTGCCACTGATGTGCATGGCGATGGCGTATGCGGCGTCGTTGCCTGACGGCAGCATCAGGCCGTACAACAGGTCACGCAGCGTGAAACGGTCGCCGGAGACCAGTCCCATGACGCTGCCCCAGTACGAGCGGCCGTCAAGCTGCACTTCGACCACGTCATCGAGATTGCCCAGCTCGACGGCCAGCAGGGCGGTCATAATCTTCGTGGTGCTGGCCGGGGGCAGCGGTATGTGCGCCTCGTGCTCAAACAGCACCGCACCTGAGCGGCCATCAATCACCACGGCCGCACGTGCGCCGATGGCAGGCGGAGCGGTCTGGCGGGTGCGATGCGGCGGCGGCGGCCCGGGCGGCAGGAACGGCGCTGGCGTCGCAGTGGGGACCGGTGGTGCCTCCTCCGGCGGCGGCTCCGGCTGCGGAGGCAGTGCGGGGATGGTCGCCGCGCCACCCAGCATCCCGGCCGTGGGCTCGGCCGCCAACGCTGCCCCTGGTGGGGGGGCGACGCCGGCCGCGGGCATCCGCTCGCTGGTGCAGCCGGCCACCGTGGCTACCACTAACGCCGGTAGCAAAGTCCAAGCGAGCAGACGAGCCGCAGTCCTCATGCCGGCCGCGCCATCCACAGATGTGTCATCTTCGACGTCATCAACGACCGCCACTCGCTCCCGGATCTAAACGCGTACGGCGCCAGGTGCATGCCCGGATCGTAGCGGATCGGTACGGAGCGTGGGGGATCGGCAACAGGGTACGGGCGTGAGGTTCTGATCCTGCCGGTACGGCATCCCTCCTCTCTGACCGACCGGCCGGTTCGTTTCGGTGTCGTTCGCGTCCGATAGAACAGCTATCGATGCATGACCGGACGGCGGTCAGGTGCGGAACCATGGGAGGGATGGGAGAAGATGACGGTGTACGGGGGAACTGGCAACCGCCGGCAACGGCATGTCAGCCGCAGGCGGGCGCTCGGACTGGGGCTGGGCGCGGTCAGCGCCGCCTGGCTGGCGGCGTGCGGCACGAATGAGGGCGGTGACCGTGGCCGAGCCACCCAGGGGCCGGCGGCCACGACGGCAGCGCAGCCCGCGGCTCAGCCCGGTGGTCCAAAGCAGGGTGGCACGGCGCGGACCCGCATGAACGGCACGCCGCCACTCGACCCGATTGCCAACACGTCGTTTCGGGCGCAGCAAATGGCTGGCTTCACCTACAGCCGCCTGTTGCGCTTCCGCACGGGCACCGATCCAGCGGTCGCGCAGAACTACGAGGTGGTGCCGGATCTGGCGGCCTCGTGGGAGATCGCCGGAGATGGCACCGCCATTACCTTCAAGCTGCAGGCCAGTGCGGCGTTCCATCAGAAGGCGCCGGTGAACGGGCGCAAGGTGGACAGCGAGGATGTCAAGTTCGCCTTTGAGCGTTTCCGCACCGAGCCCAAGAACTCCAACCGAGCGGCGTTCGATGGCATCGTCTCCGGCATCGAGACGCCGGACCCGGGGACTGTGGTTGTCAAGCTGGCCAAGCCGTACGGGCCGATCCTCAACCTCTTCGCCAACCCGCAGTACCTGTGGATTCTGCCACGCGAGTCGGCGGGCGGCTTCGACCCGGCGAAGGAGCAGATCGGCAGCGGGCCGTGGGTGCTCGAGTCGTTGCAGCCCGACAGCGAGATCCGGCTGAAGGCGAACCGGCGCTACTTCCAGGCAGAGCGACCGTGGGTGGATGCCTGGACACTGGCGATCATTCCAGACAACATCATGGGCAAGTCCCAGTTCCAGGCGGAGCGGCTCGATCTGGAGGCGATCCAGTACGAGGACCGCAACGAGGTGGCCACCTCAAACCCGAAGGCCTCGCTGGTCAGCTATACCCCGACCACGACGCCGTTCATCGGCTTCCAGGTGCGGGGATCGTCCCCGTTCCGGGACGAGCGAGTTCGGCAGGCGTTTTCGATGGCGTTTGACCGCGACGCCATGCTGACGCTCAGCTATGATGGGCAGGGCCAGTACCATAACATCGTACCGGCGTATCTCGGACGCTGGTGGCTTGACCCGAAAGGCAGTGAGATCGGGAGCGGCGGCAAGTACTTCCAGCGCAACATTCGGGAGGCGAAGCAACTGCTGGAGGCGGCGGGCCAGAGCGGAATCAAGCCGCGGTTCATCTACACGAACAACGCCTACGGCGAGCGGTTCAACCAATGGGCAGAGGCCGCGGCGGCGATGATGAAGGATCTGGGCATCACGCCACAGATCGTCGTCCAGGATTATCAGCGGGAGTACATTTCCGCAGGCGGAACATTCTTCGGCAACTTCGAAGGCCTGTTCTTTGGGCTGCAGACGCCGTTGACTGATCCACACGATTTCCTGTTCAATATGGCCCATTCGGCCAGCAAGCGAAACCATGCGGGGGTGAGTGACTCCTATCTGGACCAGTTGATTGACAAAGAGGGCGCCACGCTGGATGAGAGCGCACGGGTCAAATTGGTGCGTGACATACAGCGCTATATGAGCGAAAAGATGTATTATGCCCCCGGGTTCGTGGGCCCGGCGTACACCGCCGTCCAGCCCTGGGTGCGAGGATACCGGTACAGCGCCACGTACGGCGCCGGCACGGAGGCATACGCCGAGATTTGGGTTGACCGCGGCTGACCCGCTCTGTAACAGAGCGGCGGGTGGTAGCGGCGGCGCCCTGGGGTCATACACCACCAGGGCGCCGCCATGTGTGAGGGGTGGGATGCGACGGTACATCATCCAACGGCTGTTGCTGCTGGTGCCGACGGTGCTCGGTGTGAGCATTCTCGTCTCAGCGCTGGTGCGGCTGATTCCGGGCGGCGCCGAGGTGCTGTTCTGCCAGGAAGGCTGCACTGAGGAGCAGCGCCAGCAGATCAAGAAGCAACTGGGAACCGACAAGTCGTTCCCTGAGCAGTACGCCCGCTGGATCGGCAACGCCGTCCGTGGCGACTTGGGCGAGTCTTTCCAGACCAAGCGTGACGTCGCCGCCGACATCGGCACCCGTCTGCCGGTCACCTTTCAGCTCGGCGCCATGGCGCTGATCGTGGGCCTGCTCGTTGCTCTGCCCGTCGGCGTCATTTCCGCTATCCGCCAAGACTCATTAGTAGACTACGTCACCAGAAGCATGGCCATCGCGCTGTTGTCGGTGCCCACCTTCTGGGTGGCGACGGTGATCATCGCCTACGGCGGCAAGCTGTATAACTGGGCGCCACCGCTTACTTGGAAAAGCTTCCTGGATTCGCCCAGCGAGAACCTGACGATTACGGTCATCCCGGCCTTCATTCTTGGCTTTGCCCTCTCCGGTACCGTCATGCGCCTCACCCGCGCGCAGATGCTGGAGGTGATGCGCCAGGACTACATTCGGACGGCGTGGTCCAAGGGTCTGCGCGAGCGCACGATTGTGCTGCGCCACGGAATCCGAAACGCCTTCATCCCGGTCGTCACGCTCATCGGCCTGCAGGTGCCGGTGCTCGTCGGCGGCTCCGTGATTCTCGAGCAGATCTTCAACATCCCGGGCATCGGCCGTTATCTGCTCACCGCTATCAACCAGCGTGACTACCCGATCGTTCAGGGGGTCAATCTGGTAATCGCCTCAACGATTGTGTTGGTCAACTTGCTGGTCGATCTCAGCTACAGCGCGCTGGACCCGCGCGTGCGCTACAGCTAAGGAGTGGGGAAGGCGATGAGCGCAACCTCTGATGTCAGCCTGGGCGGCGGAACCATTCGTGCCCGCCGCGACCGCAACCGGCTGTTGACCCTGCCCGGCTCCATCTGGAAGTTCATGCGGCGCAAGCCACTGGGTGGCATCGGCCTCACTATCGTCGTGGTGCTTTTTGCCGCGGCGATCCTGGCGGACGTGATCGCCCCGTTCGGATATGACAAGCAGAACATCCGGGAGCGCCTGCAGGATCCGTCTGCCAAGCACTGGCTGGGCACCGATGACCGCGGCCTCGACATCTACAGCCGCATCCTTTACGGCGCCCGCGTTTCGATCTTCGTCGGCTTCGGCGTGATCTTCACGTCCACGATTATCGCCACGACCATTGGCACGATCTCCGGCTACTTCGGTGGCAAGGCCGATATCGTCGTGCAGCGCGTCGTGGATATCTTCCTCGCGATTCCGTTCTTGATCCTGGCGCTGACGCTCACAGCTATCATCCCCAAGCCGGACCGGGTACGTTCGATTGGCCCGCTAGAACTAGAGCCCGCGGCTCAGGGAGGCCTCGCGCTGGTGCTGGCGCTCGGCATCGGCCTGTCGTTTGGCTCCAGCCGTGTGATTCGCGGCGCGGTGCTCGCTATCAAGAGCAACCAGTACATCGAAAGCGCGCGGGCGCTGGGCGCCTCCAACGCGCGTATCCTGTTCCGTCACATCCTGCCCAACATCTTCCCGACGATCATTGTGCTCGCCAGCGTCCAGCTGGGTGGCGCCATTCTGGCCGAGTCGTCCCTGTCGTTCCTGGGCTACGGCGTGCCGCCGCCCTTCCCCTCCTGGGGCCGCATGCTTTCCGGTGTCGGCCGCACCTATATCACCCAGGCGCCGTTGCT
>CAUJGQ010000057.1 GCA_963170165.1 Chloroflexota bacterium
TGGGGATGCTGGGCCGTCGCTGGCGGCTGACTAGCATTCGCAGCGCCGCGGTTGGAGTACACGTCATGCCGCACCCGCCGTACGCCGCTGCCGTCCCGGTGGATACGCCCGGCCGGTGGCGCATCGCGGCCATCATCGCGCCGCTGGTCACCGGGCCGGTGCTCGGCCTGCTGATCGGCCAGCCGGCGGTAGCCCTGGCATTGAATGCCGCTGCGATGGCCGTGGCGGCGGCCGCATGGCGCCGGCAGGCCCGGGTGCTGGCCCGGGACAGTGCAGAGCGCGCCGAGCAGGCCGCCGCCCAGCAAGCCCGGGAAGAGCAGCTGCGGGCGTTGGTTGACCGCAACAGCGGCTTTACCTGTGCTCTCTCGCCGGAGGGCCTGCTGTTCAACGTGAACGGCCCAGCGGCGGCGGCGCTCGGCTACACGCCCGAGGAGATGGAGGGCCGGCTGCTGCGCGACTTTGTGCCGCCGCGCATGCGCGAGCATGTGACAGCGGCGCTGGCGACGATCGTGCAGCAGGGCAGCCATCGCGGGTTGCTGGTGGTGCAGAGCCGTGAGGGGGACGAGCGCACCTGGAGCTACGCCGCCACACTGGAGCAGGTGGGGGGACGGCCACAGATCCTGGGCTCCGGCGTGGATGTCACGGAGCGAATCCACGCAGAGGATGCCCTGCGCCGGGCCGAGGAGCGGCTGCGCACCGTCGTTTCCAGCCTGCCCGTGATCCTGTTCGCCATTGATGGGGCGGGGGTGATGACCCTGCTGGACGGTAAGGGGCTGGAGCAGATCCGCCAGGCGGCAGACCGGCTGCTCGGGCGTGACCTGCGTCACTCGTTCGCCGGCACGCCGGAGACGCTCACGGCTATTGGGCGGCTGCTGGGTGGGGAACCGGTCGGCGGGCTGCTGCGCTGGAATGGCCGCCTGTACGAAGTGCACGCCACACCGCTGCGTGACCGGGCGGGCAATCCCTGTGGTGGAGCCGGCGTCGCCATCGATGTCACCGACCGCCGCGCCGTCGAACAGGCGTTGCGCAGCAGCGAGGAGCGGTATCGCTCGGTGATCGCGGCGTTGGAAGAAGGCATCATCGTCCTGGGCAAGGATGGCCGCCTCCTCGACTGCAACCTCGCCGCGCAGCGCATCCTGGGTATGAGCGCTGCCGAACTGCTCGGACTCCACGCCGCCGGCCCGCGCTGGCGGATGGTGCGTGAAGATGGCACGGCGATTCTGCCGGAGGAGGCCCCACCGCTGGCCGCTCTGCGCACGGGCCGGCCCTACTCGGGAGAAGTGATCGGCCTGCACCGCGCCGGCGGCGCCACGACCTGGCTGTCTGTCAACGTCCGGCCGCTGTTCCTGGGCAAGGGCACCGCCCCGTCCGCAGTGGCCGTCTCCTTCGCCGACATCACGGACCGGCGGATGGCCGCTGAGGAGTTGCGCAGCCAGCGTGACTTCGCCTTGCAGGTGATGGCCTCGATGACGCAGGGGCTGGCCGTTACCGATCGCGAGGGGCGCATCACCTATGCCAACCCAGCGCTGGCCGCCATGCTCGGCTATAGCCCCGCCGAGATGGAGGGCATGGCCGCGACCGATGTGGTGGTAGCGGAGGAGCGTGACGATCTGGAGGCCACCCGTCGCCGGCGGCTGGCGGGTGAGCCTGGCCAGGAGGAGCGCCGGCTACGGCGGCGGGACGGGCAGGACGTCTACGCCTTGCTGTCCAGCGGACCGCTGTGGCAGGGCGGCGCTGTTCAGGCCGTGATCACGGCTGCCACCGATCTGACGGAGCGCCGCCGGTGGGAGGAATCGATCCTGCTTGCCCGGCGCGAGGCGGATGCGCTGTCGGCCATCGCTGCCGACCTGGTGCGCGCGATGCGGCGCGAGGATCTGCTGCAGCGGCTGGTGGACCAAGCGCGTGATCTCACCGGTAGCGCCCACGCCTCCATCGCCGTGCGCACCGGCGAGCAGGAGCGCTACACCGTCGTTGCCGCCTCCGGCGAGTTTGGGCCGCGCTTCTTGGGGCTATCCACCTCCGCGCACCAGGGGCTGAGCGGGCTGGCGCTGCGCACCGCTGCGCCCGCCTGTACCAGCGATTACACGAACGACCCCCGCTTGGAGGGTGGCGCTGTCGCCGCGTTCGCCGCCGTGGGGGTGGTGAGCACCGCCGTCGCCCCGGTCAATCATGGTGATGACACCGTCGCCCTGCTGTACATCGGCGAAAACGACCACCGGCAGTACAGCGCGGAGACGCTGTCGCTGCTTGGCCGGCTGGCGGGCCACGCGGCGGCGGCGCTGCGCAACGTCGAGTTGTGGGAGCAACTGTCGGCGCGGGTGGCGCGGCTACAGACACTCACCCGGCTCAATCAGGTCGTCTCCTCCTCACTGGATATGGATGCCGTGCTCAGCGAGATCGCCCGCGCTGCAGCCGAGCTGATGGAGGCGCCGTTTGTCTCCTTCTGGCTGGCGGATGAAGATCGCCGGATACTTACCCGCGTGACCGAGGGCGGTACCGAGACAGAGGATCCGCTCGATACGGCCGAACTGCCGTATGAACTGGGCGCCGTTGGCTGGATTGCACGGCACCGCACCGGCCTGAATGTAGCCAGCATCTACGACGATCAGCGCTTCCAGGGCCGGGACTGGGCGGAACGCAATGGCCTGCCGGCGTTTGTGGGGATGCCGGTGGAACTCGATGGCCGGCTACTGGCGGTGCTGGCGATCAACCTGCGGAGGCCCGTGGAGCTGGGCGGCGGTATCCGCGAGCTGCTAGAGGCGTTCTGCGCCCAGGCCGCCATCGCCATCCGCAACGCCTCGCTGTACAGCGCGCTGGTCGCCTCGAACGCCACCATGGAAGAGGCGGTGCTCCAGGCCAACGAGCTGGCTGTCGCCGCCGAGGAGGCCTCGCGGCTCAAGTCCGAGTTCCTCGCCACCATGAGCCACGAGATTCGCACGCCGATGACCGGCATCCTGGGCATGACCGAGCTGCTGCTGGAGACGGGGTTGGATCCGCAGCAGCACGAGTACGCCCGCATCGTGCAGCGCTCGGCCACCACGTTGCTGGAGCTGATCAACGACATCCTGGACTTCTCCAAGATTGAGGCCGGGCGGCTAACGCTGGAGAGCCTCGATGTCGAGCCGGTGGCGTTGGTGGAAGAGATGATCGAGGTGGTAGTGCCGCGCGCGCGGGAGAAACGGCTCGCTCTGCTCACCTTTGTCGAGCCGGAGGTACCCCGCGCCGTGATGGGCGACCCTGGCCGCTTGCGCCAAATCCTGCTGAACCTGGCCGGCAATGCCGTCAAGTTCACCGATGCCGGTGAGGTGTCCGTCCGCTGTCACGTGGTGGAGCGCGCCGGCCGCCAGGTCACGCTGCGGTTCGAGGTGCGCGATACCGGTATCGGCCTGTCCGAAGTGGCGCGCCGGCGGCTGTTCCAACCGTTCACCCAGGCAGACGGCTCCACCACCCGCCGCTACGGTGGCACCGGGCTAGGGCTGTCCATCTGCAAGCGGCTGGTGGAAATGATGGGCGGCGCCATTGGAGTGGACAGCGAGGAGGGTCAAGGGTCTACCTTCTGGTTCACGGTACCGCTCGAGGTCGCGCCGGCGGCTGAGGTGGCGGCGCCGCCGGTCCTCTCCGGCCGGGTGTTGATCGTCGATGATAGCGTCACCACCCGCGAGATCGTGCGCCATTACGTGTGCGCCTGGGGGCTGGAGGCGGTTACCGCGACCGATGGCGAGGAGGCGCTCGAGCGGCTGCGCGCGCCGGACAGCGCAACGTACGCAGCCGCTATCGTCGATATGGCGCTGCCGGGGATGGATGGATTCGCCATCGCCCGTGCCGTGCAGCGTATCCCCCGGCTGGCGGCGTTGCCGATGCTGCTGCTCACCGCGCTGGACGAGCCGGGCCAGGCAGAGCAGGCGCTCCAGGCGGGCTTCTGTCAGTACCTGACCAAGCCGTTCAAGCGTGATCAGTTGCGGGAGGCGGTGATAGCAGCCCTTCGCCGTGAACCACCGGTGGCTGCCCCGCGCGATGCATTGCCCGCCGTACCGGCCACGCCCGCCCCGCCGCCATCACTGCCGGCCGTCCACCTGCCGCGCGTCCTGGTGGCCGAGGACCATCCGGTCAACCAGCGGGTGATCACCCTGCACCTGGAGCGGATGGGCTACGCCGTCGAGGTAGCGCCCAATGGCCAGCAAGCCGTCCAGGCGGCGGCCCGTGGTGGCTATTGCGCGATCTTGATGGACTGCCAGATGCCCGTGATGGACGGCTTCGAGGCGACGGCGGCGATCCGCGCGGCTGAGGCGGCCGGCCAGCCGCGCCAGCCGATTATCGCGCTCACCGCTAACGCGATGCCCGCCGACCGCGAACGCTGCCGCGCCGCCGGAATGGATGACTACCTGAGCAAGCCGGTGGCCGCCGGTGATCTGCGCGCCATGATCGAGCGCTGGGCGCTGGCCGCCACGCCCGCACCGCTACCGGTTGTTCTGCGGCCGGGCGCCGAGCGCGCCAGCTCGCCGCTGGATGCAGCGGTGCTCGATGCGCTGCGCGAGCTGGACGGCAACGTCGAGGGCGGCAGCCTGATCGAGGACCTGGCGGCGCTGTTCCGCGATGACGCCCCCCGTGCGCTCCAGCAACTGACCGGCTGTGTGGGTGCGGCCGACGCGGCCGGCGCGGAGCGGGCCGCCCATTATCTCAAGGGCAGCTCCGCGAATCTGGGCGCCACCACTCTGGCGGCGCTGTGCAAGGAGATGGAGCAGGCCGCGCGGACCAGTGACCTCGCCACCATCACCGCTGCCCTACCCCGCATCGAGGCCGAAATCACCCGGGTCATCGACGCGCTCGCGGCCGAAGTGGCGAAGGCGGCGTAAAGGGCGCGGACCCCGCCCGCTCTGCTGCGCTCGCGACAGATGGGAGCGAGGACCTCGCCCGCCCCGCTGCGCTCGCGACCCCCTGCCAGGGGGTTGAACGAGAGACGCGCCCTCGTGCCTCCTCTTCGTTATCCCCTCTAGCAGGGGGTCCGGCTTCTCACTGATGCTGCGCAGGGCAGGGGCCGGTTTATGCGGGGTCAGCGCGTCAGCGCTGCAAGGGCGGTATTGAGCACTGTGGCGTTGCGCTGGAGGAAGCCATCGAGACCGGCGTTGAGGTGGCGGTTGGAGACGTAGGCGATGGTGATGCCATCTGCCGGGCTGACGGCGAGCATACAGCCCGATGCGCCGCCATGGCCGAACGATTCCGGTGGCCACAGGTCGCCAAAGAATCCGGCCGGGTCGGCACGGCCGCGCAGCATGAAGCCGTACCCCCATCCGCCGGGTGCGGTGCTGTCGATACCGACGATGCTCATTGGCAGCGTGCCGCCGGTCTGGTCTGCCGTCATCGCGCGGGTGGTGGCCACGGAGAACAGCCGCGGGCCACCCGGGCTAAACAGCAGCCCCAGCCGCAACAGGTCAGCCGCGCTGGCCACCGTGCCGAACGCCGGGTGTGCCAGCGCCAGCCCGTGGGGGCTGTTGTACATGGCGCCGGCGGTGCCCTCGGCCAGAGCGCCGCGCACGTGTGCCACGCGGTCATAATCTGCGGGCGCGGGCGGCATGAACGTCTCATGCAGGCCGCCCGGCTCCAGCACGTACCGCTGCACCAGCTCGGGAAAGGTCATCCCGGCCACGGTGGCCGCCGCCGCGCCCGCCAGCCCGTAGCCAAAGTCGCTGTAGCTGATGCGCGTCCCCGGCGGAAACTGCAGCCGCTGTTCGTATGCCTCGGCGATGATCTGGTCTACGCTCCAACGGTCTCGGAGCCGCTGCTCCATGTGGGGCGACTCATACACCAGGCCGGACGTGTGGGTGAGCAGGTGGCTGAGGCGCACCCGCTCGCGGCCCTCGCCGCTGAACCGGGGCAAGATGGCGCTGACGGCTGTCCCCAGCGCCAGCGCCCCCCGTTCCACCAGCGCCATCACGGCCGCCGCCGTGTACAGCTTGGATATCGACGCCAGCGGCCAAAGCGTCCCCGCACCGGCGGGGACCCCCGGCCGCGCCATGCCCCCATGCCACACCGATACCGGCCGCCCATGCAGCCCGACGGCCAGCGCCCCGCCGTCGATCTCGCCACGGGCAACGAAGCCGGATATCAGCGCGTGGACGGGGGCCAGGCGATCGGCGATATCAGGCATGGGCGCTCCGCCGGTCGTATCCTGCCGCCTATCGTGCCACGCGGCGCAGACGTGAGGGAAGCAGAGCGCCGTAACCGGACTACGCCGGCGCGACGGCCGCGGCGGTCTTCTGGCGGACAAATGCCCCGATGCGGTCGATAGCCTGCTGGCCCTCTGGCAGCAACGGCGCGAACAATTGGAAGACGTGGATCATTTCCTCCCACGGTTCGAGCGCGACATCGACACCGGCCACGCGGGCCTTGTTCGCCATACGGGTGGCATCATCGAGCAGCGTCTCTGACGTGCCCACCTGGATGAGCAGCGGCGGCAGCCCTGTCAGGTCCGCATACAACGGCGAGGCGTACGGGTGGCGCGCATCTGCCCCCTGCAAGTAGCCCTGGGCCATACCCGCCACCGCTTCGCGTTGGACCATCGGGTCTACAGCTGCCCTGGTGGTCATGCTCTCGCCGGTCACCGCGAGGTCCACCCAGGGAGAAAGCACAACTCCGGCGGCCGGTAGCGGTATGCCCGCATCCCGCAGCGCCACCAGGACCGCCAGCGCCAGCCCGCCGCCCGCCGAGTCCCCGGCGATGACGATCCCGTCTGGGGCGACACCCTGCGCGAGCAGCGCGCGGTAGGCCGCCGTTGCGTCGTTGACGGCCGCGGGGAAGGGATGCTCCGGCGCCAGGCGGTAATCGAGTGACAGCACCCGTGCCCCCGCCGCCGCAGCGATGCGGGCTGCCAATCCCCGGTGCGTGGCCGGCGAGCCGATCAGGTAGCCACCACCGTGCAGGTACAGCACGACCCTGGCAGGGATGGCGCCGGCCGGCGTTAGCCACTCGCCCGGTACCCCGCCGGTAATGGCAGGCTCGACCGGCACGTGCTCCGGCACAGGCAGCCCGGCCGTCAAGCCGGCAAAGTTCTCCCGCATCTGCGCAATCGTTGCCCCCTCCCGCGCAACCGGCGTTGCGCGCAGCTGCTGGATAATCCCCTGCAATGCCTCACCGGCCACGTTCTGTCTCCTCCTCGCCGTGCTGTAACGTTCCATACGACCGGCAGCCCCGGACCGATCACACCCAAGCGGCGGGACACGTAGAATGGCGCAGTCGATGGCTAATGCCCGCCAAGCGACCGCGGGAAACCGCTGATTATCGAACGCTGACCGCTGAAAGCGCGTGACACATGACGGTGTATGACCTGACCGGCCGCGTGGTGGTGGTAACAGGAGCGGGCCGGGGGCTAGGACAGCAGATGGCGCTGGCTCTGGCGCGGGCTGGTGCAAACATCGTCTGTGCCGCCCGTACCGTCGAGCAGATCGAGGCAACCGCCGTGGCCGTGCGCGCGCTGGGCCGCCGTGCTATCGCCGTGCCGGCTGATGTGCGCGCCTCTGCCGATGTCGATGCCGTCGTCGCGCGCTGTGTCGCCGAGTTCGGGCGGATTGACGTGATGGTGGCGAATGCCGGCGGCGGTGGCCTGGCCACGGGTAAGCGCCCGCATGAGGCCACCGACGATGACTGGCGCGACACGCTCGACATCAATCTGTCCAGCGTCTTCTACTGTGCCCGCGCGGTCATTCCGCATTTGCTGCGCCAGGGCAGCGGCACGATCATCACGGTTGCCTCCGGCACGGGGTTGCGCGGCGACCCCCGCACCTGGGCGTACGCTGCCGCCAAGGCCGGGGTGATGGGCCTCACCCGCACGCTGGCGGGCACGTACGCGCGGGAAGGCATCCGCGTCAACAGCATCGTGCCCGGCTACGTTGCCCAGCGCCCGCCGGTCTCGGTGGAGGAAGAGGCCGCCTACGCCGAGCGTGGCCGTTTCATCCCGGCCGGCCGCATTGGCCGGGCCACCGAGCTTGGCCCGCTCGCCGTCTTTCTCGCCTCCGACGCCAGCCGCTATATCACCGGCGAAAGCTTCGTCATCGACGGCGGCGGTCTGGCTGGCGGCATCGCTCCGCTGGGCTGGCGGCCGGGGGCCGAGGGATGACGAGGGCCGGATAGGGGGCTACGTCCCCGGATGCCCGTTGCCGGAGTACGACCATGTTTGACCTGAGCGGCCGGAAGGCGCTGGTGATCGGAGCAGGCGCACCGGTGGGCGCGGCGGTGGCGGTCGCGCTGGCAGAAGCAGGCGCCGATGTGGCGGTCGCTTCGGCCTCCATCGAGGGTGTGGAGGTGATGGCCACCCGCCGGGCGCGGCGGGCCATCAACGATCTGGGACGGCAGACGGCAGAGTACGCCTTTGACGTCACGCTCGGCCAGAATGTCCAGGTCTCTACGCGCCAAGTGGCCAGGGAGATGGGCGGGTTGCACATCCTGGTTTACGCCGTGGATCAGCCGCTGTGGAAACCGCTGGAGCAGACGGCGGACGCCGAGTTGATGCGCGTGCTGGCCTTCAACCTCACCGGCGCCTTCTACGCCTGCCGTGCGGCGGTGCGGGAGATGGCAGGGGGCGCTTGGGGGCGCATCATCCTGATCGGCTCGGGGCTGGGCGCACGGGGGATGGCCGGCGCGGTGGCCTATGCCGCCGCCCGCCACGGGCTCAATGGCATCGTCGAGGCGCTGTCGCAGGAGGTGGCGGCGCTGGGCATCCGCGTCAACGGTATCGCCCCTATGTGGCTGGAGAGCACGCCCGGCGCCGGCCCCAACACTGAGGCCAACCTGCTGGTCCGCTACATCCCCCAGCGCCGCCTGGGTACACCGGCCGACGTTGCACCGCTCGCCGTCTACCTCGCCTCGGAAGAGAGTGACTACATCACCGGCCAGATCTTCCATGTTGATGGCGGTGTGATGAAGCATCTGTGAGCGGGACAGCGGAGCCAAAGCGTGTGCGCGCCGCCGGGTGGCCGAACCACAACGATCTGCGCGTCTGCTGGAAGCTATGAAGGCAGCGTGATGGTGAATACCGCGCCACGGCCGGGTGTGGAACGGGCATCAACGCTGCCGCCGTGGGCGCGGACGACATGCTTGACGATGGCGAGCCCGAGGCCGGTGCCGCTGCCGGCACGGGCGCGGTCGGCCATGTAGAACCGCTCGAAGATGCGGGGCAGATCGGCTGCGTCGATGCCGGCGCCCGTGTCCGCCACGGTGATGCGCAAACCGCGGGCGCCGTGGGTGGCGGTGACGGTCACCGCGCCGCCCGGCGGTGTGAACTTTATGGCGTTGTGGATCAGGTTGCCGGTGGCCTGCTCCAGGCGGGCGGCGTCAGCGTTGATGGCAGGCAGGTCTGCCGGCGCCTCCAGCGTCAGGCTCACCCCGGCGCGCCCGGCAAGGTGGGCAAAGCGAGCGATGCAGCCTTCCAACAATGCGCGTGGCCGGACGGACGCCATCTGCATCGCCGCGCCGGACTCCAGCCGTGCCAGTTGCAGCAGCTCCTCTACCAGTTGCACCAGCCGGTCAATCTCCCCGTCCACGCGCTCCAGGAACGGCGTGGCGGCAGCCGGGTCGTGTATGGCGCCGTCGCGCAGCGTCTCCACCACGGCTTTGATGCCGGCCAGCGGCGTGCGCAGCTCGTGGGAGACGTTGGCGACGAAGTCGCGGCGGGTGGTGTCGGCGGAGCGGACGTCCGTAATGTCGTGCAGGATCACCAATGCCGCCCAGCCGCCGCCGCGAATGGGGGAGACCGTCGCCTCTACCCACTGGCCACGGGGGTCCAGCCGCACCTGAGCAACCTGCCGTCCACCGGCTCGGGCGGCGCGCACCAGACCGGAGATTTCGTGATGGCGCGCTACCTCGGCGAACGGCCGTCCCACGCCGCTCCCCAGCAGCGCCATCGCCGCCGGATTTTCGAAACGGACCACGCCCCCGGCATCGAGGGCGAGCACCGCGTCGGCGCTGGCGGCGAGCAGCCCCTCCAGCCGCGAGCGCTCTTCGGCTAGCGTGGCCAGGTTCTCGCGCAGCCGCGCCCCCATCTCGTCGAAGGCGTCGGTCAGGGCCTCCACCTCGGCGCCTCCACCCATCGGCGTGCGCGGTGGTGGCTCTTCCCCGGCGGCCAGTCCCCGCGCCGCCCGCCGGAGCCGCGCCAGCGGCCGGGTGACCGAGCCGGCGATGATGCGCGCCAGCAGCGCCGCCCCGGCAACCGCTGCCACCGCTGCCACCAGCACCACGAGCGCGATCCGGCGGGCGGCGGCGCCGGCGGCGCTATCGGCGGCGGCGCTGCGTGCTACCCCCAGCATGCGGCCATCCCGCGACACGGCTGCCGCCGCGTAGCGTGTGCGCCGGCCGGTGGCTGGGTCGCGCCGCGTGGCCTGACCGCTTCCGCTGGCGAGCGCCGCGCGAACCTCGGGCGGGGTGCCGTCTGCCGCCCCGGTCAGCGGTGTGCCGTCCGGGCCAAACAGCGACAACGTCGGGCCGAGCCGCTGCCCGAAGGCCGCCGCCGCCGGATCCACCCCCGCGGCCAGCAGCGGCGCGGCGGCCTCGCCCGCTAAACGCGCCTCGCTCAGCAGCCGCGCATCCAGCGCCGCACGCATCCGCCGGTCTTCATCACCCAGCAGCACCACGCCCAGCGCGGTCATCGCCAGCACTATCAATGCCGTATACGCCAGCGCAATCCGCACCCGTAGCGATCGCATGTGCAGAAGCTACCAGTATTCCACCGTCCGCGGGCCACCGGCCGGGTGCCCCTGGCATTTCGCTCAGCGCCGGTACCGGCGTATGATCGGCCGGCATCGGTTCGCTATGCGCCAGCACCGGGAGGAGTGCCATGGGAAAGCCGCGCATCTTACTCGCCACGATCGTTCCGGAGCATGTCCGCGCTCTGCTCGATGACGCCTGCGAGGTCGTCACCGCTCCCGGCGGCGCCCGGCCAACGGCGGAGCAGCTGGCCGAGCTGTTGCCGTCGGTCGAAGGAGTGCTGACCACCAACCAGATGGCGGTGCCCAATGCGCTGATCGACCGCTGCCCGGGTCTGCGCGTCATTGCCAATAACGGCGTCGGGTACGACAACGTTGATATTCCCTACGCCACCAGCAAGGGCGTCCTGGTGTGCAACACGCCGGGTGTGCTCAGTGGCGCCGTGGCGGACCTCACCTTCTCGCTGCTGCTGGACCTCGCCCGCCACATCCCCGCCAACGACCGCCATGTCCGCAGCGGCAATTGGACGCGTGGCGCCGGACGTATCGGCGTGGATGTGCGCGGCAAGACGCTGGGCATCATCGGCTTCGGCCGGATCGGCCATGTCGTGGCCAAGACCGCGCAGGGCTTTGACCTGCGCGTGCTGTATTACGACCCCGTACGCGACCCCGCCGCCGAGGCGGCCGGGCTGGCCACCTACGCTGAGCGTGAGAGCGTCTTCCGCGAGGCCGACTTCCTCACCGTGCACTGCTTCCTCGACGAAACCACCCGCCACCACATCAGCACGCGCGAGTTTGGCTGGATGAAGCGCACCGCGTATCTGATCAACACCTCGCGCGGGCCGGTGATCGATGAGGAGGCACTGTGCGCCGCCCTCCAGGCCGGCGAGATCGCCGGGGCGGGGCTGGATGTAATGGAGCAGGAGCCGCTGGACCCTGCCGGCACGCTGTGTTCCCTTGAGAACGTCATCCTCCTACCTCACGTGGGCAGCGCTACCACCGAAACCCGCCTGGCCATGATTGAGCTGGCCGCCCGCAACCTGGTCAACGCCGTCCACGGCCGGATGCCAGAAGCGCCGGTCAACCCGGAGGTGCTGCGCGATCCGGCGTCCGCTAGGAATGCGCAGCGATGAGCAGGCGGCCGCCGGGCCACAGAGACGAGCACAGCGCCGTAGGGCGGCGTACTGAACCCCCCGTGTCCGTCCAGGATGCCCCGGCCGTCTGGGACCGCATCGCGCCCGCGTGGGACGCCTTCATGGGTGAGGGCGGCAGTTTCCAGCGGGTGTTGATCGGCCCGGTGGTAGAGCGGCTGCTCGCGGTGCGGGATGGGGATGCGGTGCTGGAGCTGGCCTGCGGCAACGGCGCCCTGGCCCGGCGGCTGGCAACGATGGGTGCCCATGTCACTGCTAGCGATGTCAGCGCCGTCTTTCTGGAGATCGCACGCGGCCGCACCAGCGCGGCACAGGCCGAGCGGATCACCTACCAACAGCTGGATGCCACGGACGAAGCCGCAATCACTGCGCTCGGGATCGGGCGGTTTGCCGCCGCGGTCTGCATCATGGGCATCATGGACATGGCCGAGGTGGCGCCGCTGATGCGGGGTGTCCGCGCCGTGCTGCGCCCCGGCGGCTGCTTCGTCTTCGCCGTGATGCACCCGTGCTTCAACGGTGACCCGCTCACCAGGGTGCTGCTCCAGGAGGAGCGGGACGGAGCGGTGATCACTACCCGCGCGGTGCAGGTCTCCCACTACCTGACGCCACGCGCCGCGCTGGGGCTGGGCATCACCACCCAGCCGGAGCCGCACTGGTACTTTCTGCGGCCGCTGTCCCTGCTGCTGGGCGCGGCCTTCTCCGCCGGTTTCGTGCTCGATGCGCTGGAGGAACCTGCCTTTCCACCGGAGGCCGCTGCCGCCGAGAGCGACCCGCTGGGCTGGCGGCAGTTCCCGGAGATCCCGCCGGTGCTGATTGCGCGGCTGCGGGTGTAACCGTGCCGCCGGTGGGGCGGGCCGCGGGCGAGAGGAGAGCGGTGCGATGAACGAGGCGGCTGTTGAGCAACTGGCGCGGCTGTTTGCCGCGGCACGGTCGGTGCTGGCGGTGCAAGGTGTCACGGACGCTGGGTTTGCCGCCATCGGTGCGCTGCTGCAGGAGCTGTCAGGCGCATCGTGGCTGCGTGCAGTGGAGCTGGCGCCCAAGCACGGCGGCGTCTCCGAGTCGCGGGTCCTGCGCAGTGACGGGCCGGAAGGGCTAACGCTGACGCTGGCGCGGTTCTCGCCAGAGCGGGCGACAGGAGTGCATGACCACGGCGCCTGGGGCGTTGCCTGCGTGGTAGACGGCCATGACCGCTACCAGCGGTGGGAGCGGCTGGACACGGGTGAGCATCCGGGGCAGGCGCGGCTGCGGCTGGTGGAAGAGCATGTCAGCGGTCCGGGCGAAACCGTCTTCTGGCATGATCGCCCGCATGATATCCACAACCAGCAGGGCGAGGGCGGGCCGGTGCGCGAGCTGGTGCTGTTCGGCCGCGATACCTCGCGCATTCCCCGTCGCTACTTTGACCCCGCAGCCGGCACGTATCGCGAGATGCTGCCTGCATGAGTATGTCGCCGGTGGCGGCACGTTCCCACGGCAGTCGAGGCCGGGCGGCCAAGGTCCCGCCGCCGCGCGATCAGCCACGATCTTCCGGCGTGGTGGCCGCCGCCTGTCGCTGCCAGCGCCCGGCCAGCAAGAGCGCTAGTATCACCACCGGCACGGCGGCGTACAGCGCCAGCCCCGCCAGCAGCCCGGCACGGTCGGCTACGGCCCCCACCAGCGGCGGGAAGGCCAGCCCGGCCAAGCCAATAGTGGAGACGACAGCATTGGTGGAGCCGGCCTGTCCGGGTCGCAGGGTGTACACCTCCACCTGGAGCACGCCGTAGAAGGCCGCGCCGAACAGGCCCAGCCCCAACCCGGCCGCCGCCTGTGCCGCCGTCACCGGCAGAAACACCAGCCCGGCCAGCGTGAGCCCTACCACCACCGCCAGTGCGATCAGCAGCGGCCGGGGGGCAAACCGGCGGGTGAGCGGCGCGGTCAGCAGGAAGCCGGCGATGCCGCCGGTCACCGTTAGCCCTGCGACCAGCGTCGCCACCTCCGCGCTGAGCCCGCGGGCGGCGATCAGGTAGGCAATCACAAACGCGAGTAACGGCTCGTCTAGCAGGCCGTACAGCCCATCGACCATGGCCAGCAACAACACCCGCCGGTCGCGCGCCACCGCCAGGACGCCGCGCCAGGGGGTGCGCGCTTCCTCCGGCGGCTGTGGCGGGGGGAAACGCTGCGCCATGATCAGCGCGGCATACGCCACCATCAGCAGGCCGCCGGTGGCAAACAGCGTCCGCCATCCCACCCCGGCCAGCGCCGCACCGGCCAGCATCAGCGGGCCGAGCAGGTCACCAACGGAGGCCAGCGCGTTCATCCGGCCCAGCGCGGGGGCGAGGTCTTCGCCGGCAGCGTCCACCAGCGCCACTTCTAGCCCATGGACAAAGGCATCAGAAGCCGCACCCCAGGCGACGGAGGCCAGCACCAGCACCAGAAAGCTGTCTGCGCTGGCAAACAGCAGCATGCACAGTCCATAGCCGAGCGCGCCGAAGCCGGCTAGCCAGCGGCGATTGACGTAATCCGCGGCAACGGTAAACCCGTGGCCGATCAAGCCGCCGGAGCCCAGAGCCGACAGCAGTACGCCGCCCTGGGCGTAGGTTAGCCCCAGGTCCGCGCGCACCGGCTCCAACGTGCCCGCCGGCAAGAACGTAAACCACTCATCGGCAAAGCGGGCAAACAGCAGCGTCGCCACGAACACCAGTGGTGCACGGGCGATAACCGGGAGCAGCAGGCGCAGCACGCGTGATGGTCAGCGGTGTCCTGGGTCCATGCGCGGTAGCATATCCGGCCCGCCTGCCGCTGACAACGCGCCGGGCACGATTGACCCTGGGCTCGGGATATAATCCGATCGTCTGACCCGCAGTCAGATGTGTAGCCAGCCCCCATGTGCGATGGGGAGGGAACCAAGGGGAGGCGTTTCCCGTGACGGCACCCGATGTAACCAGCAGCCCGCCCCCGGCGGCGACCGAGCACTTCGATGTGCTGATCGTCGGCGCGGGCATCTCCGGTGTGGGTGGGGCATATCATCTGCTGCACCAGCGCCCCGGCGCCCGCTTCGTCATCCTCGAAGCGCTGGACAGCTTCGGCGGCACCTGGTGGATGCACCGCTATCCCGGTATCCGCTCCGACAGTGACCTGCACACCTTCGGCTACCGCTTCAAGCCCTGGCGGGGCACGCCCATCGCCACCGCCGAGGAGATCCTCAGGTACATGGGCGAGGTGATCGAAGAGAACGGCATCGCCCAGCACATCCGCTACAACCACCGCATCAGCGCGGCCCGCTGGTCCCGAGCAGATAACCTGTGGACCATCGAGGCGACGAACACCGAGACGGGCGAGGCCAAGCGCTTCACCGCCGGCTTTCTGTGGATGTGCCAGGGCTACTACCGCCACGCCGAGGGCTATACCCCTGAGTGGCCGGGGATGGAGCGCTACCAGGGCCGCATCGTGCACCCGCAGACATGGCCGGAAGACCTGGACTACAAGGGTAAGCACGTCCTCGTGATCGGCTCTGGCGCCACCGCCGCCACGCTCATCCCCGCCATCGCCGGCGATTGCGCGCATGTGACGATGCTCCAGCGCTCGCCCACCTACTTCATCCCGGGTCGCAATCGCAACGACTTGGCCGAGACGTTGCGCGAGCTACAGATCGATGAGACCTGGATTCACGAGATCGTCCGCCGCAAAATCCTGCACGACCAGGCGCTGTTCACCAAGCGCGCGCAGGAGGAACCGGAGGCGGTCAAGCGTGAGCTACTGGGGATGGTGCGCGCCTATCTGGGCGATGAGTTCGACATGGAGACGCACTTTACCCCGCACTACCGCCCCTGGCAGCAGCGGCTGGCCTTTGTCCCCGATGGCGATATCTTCAAGGGCATCCGCTCCGGCAAGGCATCGGTCGTCACCGACGAAGTCGACACCTTCACCGAGCAGGGCATACGCACCAAGAGCGGCCAGGAGCTGGAGGCGGACATCATCATCACCGCTACCGGCTTCAACATGAGCGTGCTCGGTGATATCGGCTTTGAGATTGACGGCAAGCCGATGAACTTCGCCGATACCATTACCTACCGCGGCATGATGTTCACCGGCATCCCCAACATGCTGTGGGTGTTTGGCTACTTCCGCGCCTCCTGGACGTTGCGCGCTGACCTGCTGGCCGACTTCGTCTGCCGCCTGCTGGCGCACATGGAGCAGAAAGGCGCCAAGCGGGTTGAGGTCCGCCTGCGTCCGGAAGACGCGGGCATGACGCTGCTGCCCTGGATCGACCCGGACAACTTCAACCCCGGCTACCTGATGCGCGCCATGGAACTGCTGCCCAAGCGCGGTGACAAACGCGAGTGGCAGCACACCCAGGACTACTGGCGCGAAAAGGACGAAATCCCAGCTATCGACCTCGACGGGCCGGAGTTCGTATACGCATAGGTGAGCGAGGGCGCCCATCTCCTGACCGGGCGGTGCTCTGTTGCCGGAGCACCGCTCCCCCTTTCCCCTTCCCCCCGTTTCCGGCATGCTACCCGGCATGGGGACACTTGCGGCCGTCCTGCACATCGTCTTGCAGCGGAGCATGGGCAACCGGCGGCTGTTGCTAACAGTCGCCGCCGGGACGGTGATCGCCGCTGCGCTGGCGGCCGCCGTTGCGATTTACACCGATGCCGTCCGCGACCTGGGGCTGTCGTACGCACTGCGCACCAAGCCGCCGGTCGCACTGGATGTGCAGGTCTCCTCCTCTAACTTGCCCGGCCGCCGCCGCGACTATGAGCTGCGCCGCGACCTCACCGCCCGCCTGATGAACCACTACCTCGGCGATCATACGCGTGACACCATCCGCCACGGGCAGACCGCCACGTATTTCCTCACCCAACCGGGCGCACCCGTCTCGGCCGACCAGAACCGCCCCCGTGCCTTCTTCCAGTACTTCGAGCGCCTGGGCGAGCAGACCCGCCTGGTGGAGGGCCGCCGGCCCAACGCTGCCACCCCCGTCCGCAGCGGCCGGCCGGAGGTGGAAGTCACCATTGGCCGCGAGACCGCCCAGCGCCTGAACGTGCCGCTGGGCGCGACCTTCGACATGCACCCATACTGGCGGCCGGAGGCGCAGCCGGTGCGCGTCACCGTCGTGGGCTACATCGAGCCGCTGGACCAGGCGGCGGAGTACTGGATGGGACGGACCGACCGCTTCTCCGTGACGGTCACCTCCTGGCCCACCTATCCTTTCTTCACCGACGAAGGCACCGTGGTGGATGTACTGGCGGGCTATCTGCCTGATATGGATGTTTCCTACCAGACCTTCGCCTTCATCGATATCGACACCATCAACAGCCGCAACGCCGCCCAACTGGAGCGCAACCTGCATGCGCTCGAGGACGCACTGCGCCAGGACATCGCCCAGACGCGCGTCGATACCAAGCTGACAGACACCCTGGAGCAGTACCGGGAGAAGCTGTTCTTCACCCGCCTGCCGCTGTTTGCCCTGATGCTGCAGGTGATCGGCGTGGTGCTGTATTACCTGGTGATGATCGCCACCATGCTCGTGGAGCGGCAGGCGGGTGAGATCGCCCTGCTCAAGTCACGTGGGGCCAGCACGCTGCAAATCATGGTGATCTACGGCATCGAAGGCGGTGTGATTGCCCTGCTGGGCGCGCTGTTGGGGCCGCTCGTCGCGGCGGGAGTGATCACGCTGCTCGGCCCCACGCCGCCTTTCCGCGCCCTATCCGATGGCGAGCTGCTGGATGTCACCATTGGCTTCGACGCCTACGCCCTCGCTATCTTCGGCGGACTGCTGGCACTGGGCGCGCTGCTGTGGCCGGCCTACCGCGCCACCCGCCGTAGCATCGTCCATTACAAGTCCAGCATCGGCCGCCCGGGCCAGCAGCCCGCCTTCATTCGCTATTACGGTGACCTGCTGCTGCTAGGCGTGGGCGCGCTGCTGTTCTACCAGTTGCGCCAGCGCGGCACACTGGTGACCGAGCGGCTGTTCGGCGAGCTGTCCGCTGATCCGTTGCTGCTGGCCACCCCGGCGCTGTTCTCGCTGATGATCGCGCTGGTGTTCCTGCGGCTGTTCCCGCTGGCGCTGCGGCTGGTGGCGCGGCTCTCACGCGGGCTGGCTGGCGCGGTGGTGCCGCTGGGGCTGGCGCGGATGGTGCGCGCGCCGCTGGATTACTCCCGGCTGATCCTGCTGCTGATCCTCGCCTGCGCGGTCGGCGTGTTTGCTGCCGGATTCCGTGCCACGCTGGACCGCTCGTACGAGGATCGCATCGCCTACCAGGCGGGGGCGCAGCTGCTGGTGCAGGGCGCGCGCGACACCGCCGGGGTTAGCCCCCAGCGCTTTGCCGAAACCGTGGCCGGACAGGTGAACGGCGCGCAGCCGGTGCCGGCCTGGCGCACCAACGGCAGCTTCACCGTCGCCCCTTACCGCTACGCCGACCTTCAGGTGCTGGCCGTGCCCGCGGACCGCTTTGCTGCGGTGGCGTACTGGCGCGATGACTTTGCTGGCAAGAGCCTGAGCAGCCTGCTGGCGCCGTTACGGGAGGGGGTGCCATCGCCGCCGGCTGGCCCGGAACTACCGGCCGGCGCCACGTATCTGGGTCTGTGGATCTGGAGCGCTCAGCCGCACTGTGCCTCCGCCGCCTGCGGGGTGCGCCTGGTGGATGACGAGGGTGTGCCCTGGGACTTCCGTCTCGACGGCCCGCCCCAAGATCAACTGCGCAACAGCGCCTGGCAACTGTGGGTGGCCGACCTACGCCGCCCCGGTTTCGGTCGCACGCCGGACCGGCGTATTCCCCGCCCGGATGCGCGGCTGCGCTTCGAGGGGTTGTACCTGCGTCAGCAGGGCGGCCCGGCGGTGGCGGAACGCGCCGCCGTCTACTTCGATGATATGCAGGTCACTACTGCCACCCAGTTACCCGCCGATTGGTGGGATGCGGGGCTGCCGGCCCCTGTCCTGATTGAGGGATTCGAGACGCTCGACCGCTGGGAGATGCTGGGCGGGCTCTCCGCCCAACCCAGTACCGGCAGCCTCAACCGCTCCGCAGTGCGCACCCACGGCGGGGAGGCGGCCGCACAGCTGGCCTTTGAGCGGCGGCGCGGATTGCAGGTAACGTACGGGTTCCGTGTGCGCGAGGAGGCGCGGCCCGTGCCCGTGCTCGTCTCCGAAACCTTTCTGGCCGCCGCCAAGAAGCGGGTGGGCGATGAGCTGCTGTTCTACGTGGACCGTCACTACCTGACGGTGCGGGTGGCGGGCAGCTTCGAGCTGTTCCCCACCTATACCCCCACAAAGGACGGGCAGCATCTGGTCGTCGCGGACCTGGACCGGCTGCTACGCTCTTCTGCGCGGGTGGCGGGACAGGAGGCGGGCCGCCCCAACGAGGTGTGGATGGGCGCGGCAGCCGGTGAAATTCCTACCCTGGACGCGCTGCGCGGCCGGGGCGTGATTGTCGACCGGGTGCTGGATCTCGAGGCCTTGCGGTTGGCCCAACAGCGTGATCCGCTGGTGGCGGCCAGCTGGCAGGGTATCCTATTCATCTCGTTTGCGGCGGTGCTGCTGCTCACGGCGCTGGGCTTCGCCGTCTACTCCTACCTGTCGGCCCAAACGCGCACGCTGGAGTTCGCCATCCTGCGGACGATGGGCTTCTCCGGTCGCCAGATCATGGCGCTGGTCGGCTTTGAGCACCTGTTTGTGATCGTGGCCGGAGCGGCGGCGGGCACCGTGCTGGGGCTGCCCTTGGGCCGGCTGATGCTGGGCTACATGGGCATCGATGAGACCGGCGCCAAGGTGCTGCCACCGTTCGTCTCCGAGGTGAGCTGGACCGCCGTGCTGGTGGCTGATGGCCTGCTGGCGCTGGTGTTCGCCACCACCATCGGCGCGCTGATCGCGCTCTACCGCCGCCTGCCCGTTCACCGCGCCCTGCGTATGGGCGAGCTGTAAGAGAAAGGCCGAAGGATGAATTCGGGGGCAGTCCCGCCCGATGCCCGCGACAACGCACCGCTCGGGGCGAGCCAACCCGGCGTTCATCCTGGCCACCCTCGCATCACCTTCATCCTTCCGCTGCGTGAGATCCCCACGTGCCTGACCTGACGACGGCGCTGGGGCTGCTGGCGGTGGTGCTGGTGCTATCGGCGCTGGCGGCCGGGCTGGTGGCACGAGCGCCGCTGTCATTCCCGATGCTGTTCCTGGCGCTGGGCGTGCTCCTGGGCGGGCACGGGCTCGGCCTGCTGGATGTCCACGCTGACGATCCGACGCTGGAGGCCGTGGCCGTCATTTGTCTGGCGCTGGTGCTGTTCATCGATGCCGTAGACCTGCGGCCGCAGGACCTGCGCCGGCACTGGCGGTTGCCGCTGCTCACTACCGGCCCGGGCACGATGCTGACCATCGCCCTGATCGCTGCCGCCGGGATGCTGACGCTGGGCCTGTCGCTGGTCGAGGCCTTGCTCGTTGCGGCCGCGCTGTCGTCACTCGACCCGGTGGTGGTGCGCGACGTGGTCCGGGATACGCGCATCCCCAACGCTATCCGCCAGACCCTGCGGCTAGAGGCGGGCACCAACGATGTCGTGGTGCTGCCCGCCATCCTCATCCTGATCGCCATCTCCCAGAACACCGTCTCCGGCGCAGGCGGCTGGCTGGCGTTTGGGCTGCGGCTCTTCGTGCTCGGCCCGGTGGTCGGCGCGGCCACCGGCATCGCCGGCGCCTGGGCGATCAGCCAGGCGGGGCGCCGCACGCCGATCCCCACGGAGTACCAGGCGTTGTACGGCATCGGCCTGGTGTTCGCCGCCTTCGTTGCCGGAGAAGCGGCGGGTAGCAGCGGTTTTCTTGCCGCCTTTGTTGCCGGGTTTGCCATCACCGCCGTCAATCACACCTTATGCGATTGCTTTGTTGAGTACGGCGAAATCACGGCGGAGATGGCGATGCTGCTGGCCTTCATTCTGCTGGGGGCAGCGCTGCCGGCCGTCACCGAAGGGCTGCCATTGGCGGCCGCACTGCTGTTCGCCGTGCTGGTGCTGGCAGTGGCGCGGCCGGTGGCGATCACGCTGGTACTGCATCGCGCCGCGATCAGCCATCGCGCCCGGCTGTTTATCGCCGGGTTTGGCCCGCGCGGACTGAGCACGCTGCTGTTGATGCTGCTGGTGGTGCACGCTGGTGTGCCGGAGGCGGAGCGACTGCTCGGCATCGCCGGGGTCGTGGTGGCGGTGTCGCTGGTGCTGCATGGCTCCGCCGCTACCCCGCTGGGCGGATGGTATGGCCGGCGGCGGACACCGGACCTGCGGCCGGAGGAGCGGGAGAGCATCGCCGCCGGGTTGTTCCAGGGTCCGCCCGCTACCGTCCCGCGCATCACGCCGGAGGAGCTGGCCGCCATGCTGGCGGGAGCAAGGCCACCGCTCGTGCTGGACGTGCGCAGCACCGTCCAACGGCAGACAGCCGGTGGCCGGATTCCGGGAGATGTCGCGGTGGCTGCCGGTGCGATCGATGACTGGACGCGCGGGCAGGACCGCAGCCGCCCGGTTGTGGTCTACTGCACCTGACCGGATGAGGCGACCAGCGCCCGTGTGGCGCGACGGCTACTGGCACTCGGCTTCCAGGCCACCGCGCTGCGGGGCGGCTGGGACGCCTGGCAAGCATATACCGCCACCGCCGGCGACCATCGAGAGGAGACGGTATGACGGACACCACCACGCTCGTCCTGGAGGAGCGGCACGGGCCGGTGCTGCTGATCACACTCAACCGGCCGGAGCGGCATCACGCCCTCAGCCGCGCACTCTCCGGCCAGCTCGAGCAGGCGATTCTGCGCGCCGAGGCCGACCCGGCAGTGCGGGTGCTGGTGCTGACCGGCAGCGGTGAGCGCGCCTTCTGTGCCGGGGCGGACATGCTGGAGAGCAGCGGCGTGGAGTCGCCGGCCGCCGGCAGCGGCAACGCCGGTCGCGCCATCGCCGCCGTCTCGGCCACCCCGCTGCCCATCATCGCGGCTATCAACGGCATCTGCTACGGCGGCGGTGCACGCCTGGCGATCGGCTGCGATATCCGATTGGCCGCAGAGCACGCCACCTTCCGCCTGCCCGGCTCGGAGTACGGCTTGGTGGTGGCCGCGGCCACCTTGCCCCGGCTGACCGGCGCCGCCAAGGCAAAGGAACTGATCTTCACCGCCCGCCCGTTTGGCGCGGTCGAGGCGCTGGCGGCAGGAGTGGTGAACGCCGTCTATCCGCCGGAGCAGCTGCTGCCCGCCGCGCTGGAAATGGCCGCCAGCATCGCCGGTCACTCCGTTGCCGCTGTCCGCGCCGCCAAGCGCGTGATCGACGCCGCCACCCTGGTGGAGGAGGCGCGCCGGATGGAGGACGACGCCAACCGTGAGCTGCGCGGCAGCCCTGAGCAGTCTGCCCGATTCCGTGATGCCACCCGCCGCGTCACCGGGCGATAAACGAGGCGTCAGGAACCTGCGGGCACTCCCCCTCTTCGCAGCGGAGAGGGAGCAGGGGGAGCTCCGTCCTCCCGGCTGCCTAGTCACTCCGTCGCCGCACCGGGATGACGGTCTGCGGTTCCGCGGTCTGCTCACGGGATTGGATGTGGGCTTCGATAATTGCCAGGTTGCGCAGGTGGGCTTTGAAGAACGTATCGGCGACGTCGCCCAGCACGGGTACGATGCCGATCACCAGGTCCAGCCCGGTATTGGTCAGCATCCGCGTCAGCCCAGACAGCGGCACCCCCAGCCGCGCCGCCACCAGCACTTGATATAGTGCCGTCACCGCGGAGACGCCGTCGCCGGCGCCGGGCACCAGCCCGATCACACTCTCCAAGCCGAAGCGCACGGGACCGGCGCCCCAGCGGGCATCCATCAGCCACGCCAGCTTACGGACGGACTCCAGTGCCCGTTGCTCCTCCTGGCTGAGCGGCTCATGTGGCCGGCGTTGCTCCAGCAACACCGGTGGCCGCAGCCGCCGTACCCCGCGAAGCGCTACCCGGCGCGGTGTTGCCGGGTGTCCATCGGGCACCGCCTGCTTCACCATCGGTTGTCTCCTCAGGACACGGCGCTAATACGGCAGGACGTCCGCGTTGGTATCAATCTCGAGACCTCGATGGCCATAGCGCAGCCGCGCTTCCTCGCCCGGCAACGCCAGGATGACACCGTGTCCCGGGTCGACCGAGCGAACGATGGCCAGCGGCACCCGTAAGGTCTGCGCCGCGATGCCCAGGGTGCCCGGGTCCTGCACCAGTAACACGGCGTCGCCCAGGGCTGGGGGCAGTCCCGCCGCGGTGTCATCGCCTTTCGAGATCGCCGGTGACCCGCTCGCAAGCAGGGGCTCACCGGGCTCGGCCGGTGGGTGGCCGCGCAGCGTGTCCAGCCCGGCCGCGTTCGGGTCTACCGGCCGCGATCTGGCATGGAAGGTGGGGAAGTCACCACGGCCGGCGATCATGCCAGTCAGGGTCTCGCGCCCGCGACCCTTGCTGCCGGCGGTCCACTGCGGCACGCCCAGATCGCCAATGCCCGCGTCGCCGCGCCGTTCGGCAGGCGCGCGATCGGCGTCTGCGCCGCCGCCCGCAGGATCGACCGCCTTCAGCGCGATCACCGCGCCGATGTGACGGCCGTCCAGGCCATACACATCCATCCCCTGCCGGATCTCCTCCACCAGCTGCCGCCCGGCCATCGGTGCACCTCGCTACGCCCGGTTCTCTACCTCTTGATCGTAGGACGGCCGGGCGCTGCCGGGCACCCCCCATTCGGGGGAAGCGGGTTCACATAGCGGCGGCGCACGGGGTGGGGGATGTCTCGATACCATCACAGAGCAGTACGCGTGCACGTGTGGTCTTGTGTTGGACAGTGCAACGCCGTTTGGGCCGCACAGGAATCTGCTACGCTGGGGGCGCGTGGGGCTAAGGTAACGAGCCGGTTTGTACGAAGACCAAAGGGGAATGATCCAGCCGGAGGAGGCTGGCCGGTATCCACGGAGCGGCGCATGACCACCTCGCGCGAGAGTCTCACCCTTATCTCGGCGCTGTTACAGGTCCACCAGATCACGGACCGGTCGGCGCTCTTACCCGTGCTGTTGCACGCCCTGGCTGCGGAGCACGGACCCGTGGCGGCGCTCGCCTACTTGCCGGAGTCCGGCGGGGAACACCTGCAACTAGCGCTCACCGCGGCGGCTGGTGTGAGCGCCAGCCGTGATGACTGGGAGACCCACGGCGTACCCGACACCGCGCGGGACGGCGCCGCCTATGCACTGCAGCGCCAGGGTGACCAGGCGAGACCGGCCGGCTCTTTGGAGGATGCCACCTGCCAGTTGTGGGAAGCGGGCACGGCTGAGCGCGTCGAGCAGGCGCTTGGTGTCCGGCTGGCAGCGATGGCGCCGGTGCGTTCCGCCTTTGCCCCGTGGGGAGCGGTGGTGCTGCTGTTCTTGGGTGACTGTCCCGCCGATGTGGCGGCCGGTGCCGCCGCCCACGCCGCTGCCGCGCTTGGCCGGTTGCTGGACCGCGAGATCGAGCAGGACCAGGAAGGTGGCCTGATCGTCAGCGCCGAGATCGACGGTATCGCCGGGCGAGAGGTGAGCCGGGCGCAGCGCTACGGGCGTGTGCTGTCGTTGTCGCTGCTGGAGCGCACCGATGGTGATACTCCCGGCCCGCTGCTCACCCTGGCCGCCGGCATGATGCGCCGCCCGGACACCGCTGGGCTGCTCGAAGACGGCCGGATTGTGGCGCTGTTGCCGGAAACGCCACCCGAAGGCGCCGCCAGCTTCCTGCGCCGCCTGTACGAGCGCACCACGGCCGAGGGCTTCACCCTGCGCGGCGGCAGCGCCTCCTACCCTGATGATGGCGCTAGCTTCTCCGCGCTGCTGGCCCGCGCTGGGGAACGGCTGCGCGCGCTGGAACCGGCAGCACTGGCCGAGGCTACACCTCCCGAGGAGTATGTGCCCGCTACCGCGCCGCAGGCCGGCGCCGGCCGCGGCCTGGCCACCGTGGGCATCCGCATTGCGCCGATCACAGACAGCGAGATCGCCGGCTGGCGAGCGTTGTTGCAGCGGCTCCCCTCGGTGGTTACCGCCGATGCCTGTGGATTCGACGGCATGTCCGGCACCTTCAACGTGACCGCCCCATCGGTGACACGGTTGTTGGTGGATCTGCAGGGTGTCGCCGCTAAGATGGATGCCCGCCTGTCTCCCACCATTACCGGCGAGGTCAGCATCAGCCTGCGTGCGGCCGATGCTCGCCCGCGCGAGATGCGGGCCGTTGCCGGGGGCAGTGTCCGCGCCCTGCACGAACCGATCCACCCCCGACCGGCAGCCAGCGATGGCCTTTCCTCTGTCACTGCCGTTGCCGTTGCGCCGGATGCTCCGGCGAGTGACGCGGCCGAGGTCGCGCCGCCGCGCCGGGTGCCCGCGCCGCCACCGCCGATACCGCCGATGCCGCCGCAGGCCCCCGCCCGGCGCCGGCGCGGCGGCCCGCGCCTCAACCTTAACCGTCCCGGGCTGGCACTGCTGATCGCCATCCCCGTGGCGCTACTGGCGATCATCGGCGTGGCGCGGCTCACGCGTGACGACACGCCTGCCGCCTCTACATTCGTGCCCTCACCGCCGGCGGCCCCGGCCACCACCGAGCCGGCCGGCTCACCGGTGGCGACCCTCGCGCCGCCCGTGGCCACCGGTGCTGCCCAGCGGGTGCTTGCCCGTGATCTTACGGGTGGCTGTCTGCCCGAACCGGGGAAGGCGGCGTGCGATGAGCTGCGTGCCGGACTGTGGGCCGGCGACATGCAGGCCTGGCAGCGCTGGCTGCAGAGCCTGGGCCAGCCCGCTCCAACCCAGCGGGATGTGTTCGAGCGTGTCTTTGCCATGCGTGTGGCCGTGAACGACCCGGCGGCCCGTCAGGATGTCGCCCGCGCCACCAACGCGCCGCTGCCGATCATCGCCGGAGTGACCGTGACGGACCGTCTGATGGCCGTTGAGCTGCTCAATTTCGGCGTTGCCCCAGCCAATCTGGCCGGAGCGATCCTGCCGGGTGGCTTGGGTACCGTGAGCGCGGGCGCCAGCCTCGCCCCTGATGCACGCTGCGTGGCCAGCACCGTGGCGGAGAAGCATACCTGCCCCTTTGGCATCAGCGGCGGGCAGCCCGCTCCCGTTGGTAGCGGCACGCCGCTGCGGCTGACGGCCGCCGATGGCCGCGAGCTTGATGTCTGGGTGATGCCCTAACGGCCTCACGTGCCCCCGCCGCGCTGGCGGTTGACCCATGTCGCTTCATCAGGTCATAGTGCTCTGCGTGAGCCCGGTGAAGTGACGGGCAGAGGGGGCATCATGCTGGAGGGAAGCGCGAATACGCGCCCCGTGGCGGCGCCGGACAGCGCGGCGCGGACGCGGGTGCTCGATGTGGCGGAGCGGCTGTTCACAGAGCGCGGCTACACCACCGTCACGCTGAAGCATATCGCTGCCGAGCTTGGGATACGGCAGGCTTCGCTCTACCATCATGTGCCGGGCGGCAAGGAGCAGCTCTATGTGGAGGTGACGGAGCGGGCGATGACGCGTCACCAGCAGGGCCTGACCGCCGCCATCGCAGCGGCCGGCCCCGCGCTGCAGGCGCAACTGGGGGCTGCTGCCGGGTGGTTGCTGGGACAGCCGCCCGTCGACGTGGCGCGGATGCACCGCTCGGATTTGCCTGCCATCGATGCCCGGCACGCCGGCCGGCTGAGGCTCGCCACCTACCGAGCGCTGATCCAGCCGTTGCGATCCGTGTTTGAGGAATCGCAAGAGCACCGCGGCATCCGCTGGTGTGACGCCATGCTGCTGGCCGGCGCGTTCATTGCCATGGTGGAAGGCATCCACGACGCCCGTCACTACAGCGCGATGCCGCCGATGCAGATGGCCGAGCAGCTGATCGACGTGCTGCTCGACGGCCTGCGGGCGCGGTAGCGAAGGAGCGGGCCCACCGCCTCGCCGTCAGCCGAGCAGTGATGAGCGGCTGAGCTTGATCGTCGTGGCCTCGGAGGCAGGGCCGACGACGCGAACGACAATCGCGGAGATGTTGTCTGCGCCGCCGCGCGCCAGCGCCAGTTCTACCAGCCGGCCCGTGGCGGCGGCGGCATTGGCGGTGCTGCTGATGATAGCGGCCAGCTCGTGGTCTTCGGCCAGCCCCCACAGCCCATCGGAGCACAGGAGCAGCGCATCACCGGGATGCACCGCCGTTTCGCTCACGTCGGTGTGGGCCTGGGTGTCGGTGCCTAGCGCGCGGGTAAGGACGTTGCGATAGGGATGATCCTGCGCCTGGCCCTCGCTCAGCCGGCCCAAGGTGATCCGCTCCTGGACCCACGAATGGTCGGTCGTCAGCCGCAACGCCTGCCCAGCACGAATCAGATAGCCACGGCAGTCGCCCAGGTGCGCCACCACAGCCCGTTTCTTGATGATCGCCACGGCCACGGCGGCGGCGCCCATGCCGTCCTGCCCGGCGGCGTGGGCGGCGGCGATGATGTCGCGATTGGCGGTGGAGAAGGCGCTGCGCAGCCCGCGCAGCGGTCCGTGCCAGGCGCCGCGGAAGTACGTGTCCTGCACGGAGCGGACGGCGGTTTCGGCGGCGAGGTCACCGGCGGCGTGGCCGCCCATACCGTCCACCACCACAAACAGGCGGCCGCGCTCGGCGCGCAGCGCCTCCTCCTCTGGCTCAAAGGCGCCGCAGCGGTCTTCATTGCGCTGGCGCACCAGGCCACGGTTGAGCGCTACCGCGTAATCCAACGTCAGCTCAATCATGCGCGCTGCCCGCTGTCATAGTGTTCGATGCGCATCAGCATACACCCGGGCGCCCGCACGGGTGAGCACCGCGACTGGCCGTGCGGTGATTGCCGGTACGGCGCCATCGTTTGACGCGGGCGGTACCCACTGCGTACGCTCAAGCCGCGAGGGCTTGCCATGACCATGACGGAGCGCGTCTTGTCGCTGTTGGTGAAGGATGCCGCGGGCACGGAGTGGATTGTGCCGCTGGACCGCGATGTGCTCACCATCGGCCGCGATCCGACCTGTAACATCCGCATCGACAGCCCCTATGTCTCCCGCCAGCATGCTCGCATCGAGATGCAAGAGGGGAGCCCAGCGCTGGTGGATCTGGGCAGCCGCAACGGATCGCTGCTTGATGGCGAGCGCGTGGACGGTACGGCGCCGCTGATTCCTGGTAACGTCGTCAGTATCGCCGATGCCACCATCACCTGCCTGGCCGAGGCTGCCCCCGACGGCACCACCCGTTTCTACGAGAAGCCTTCGCGCGCGGGGCCCGCAGACACGCTGCGCGTTGACGCTCAGGCGTACGAAGTGTACACCGGCGTCACCCCGCTGGAGCGCCGCTTGTCTGCCCAGGAGTTCGAGCTGCTGCGCTTTCTCTACGAGCACCAGGACCGTGTCTGCACCAGCCAGGAATTGGGCGACGCCATCTGGGGCAGCGGTAACTGGGACAAGGACATGCTGCATCGGCTGGTCCACCGGCTCAAGCGCAAGGTAGAGCCCAACCCGGAGAAGCCTCGCTACCTCCAGACTATCCCCTGGATCGGCTACCGGCTCACGCCCTAGCCGCGTTCCTGCCGGCGGGCGGCAGCCTGGATGGTGGCGGCGGCCGTGTTCTCGGGAATGTGTGGATCGTGCGTCATCCCGGCCATCGCGTCCGGGTCCGGTGTCTCCTGCGCCGGCACGCTGTCCAGCTTGTAGCCGTCCAGCGCATCCTTGGTGAAGTCCATCGTGATGCGCCCTGGCTCGGCGCGGCTGACAAACTGCGATTGCAGCCAGTAGTCCGGCAGCATCCGGACGTTGACCTTGAAGTAGCCACCGGCCACTTCTTTCACGGTGCCGATGTGCTCCCCGTCGGCGGTGTAGACCTCGCGGCCCGGCACGACGCCGAAGCGCTCCGACGTATCAAGCGGCTCGTGCGGGTGAACGGATTCGTGCGTCATGGCAGTGTGCTCCTGTGCCTGCAACCGGCCCTGCTCGCTTCATCCTGCCCCGCCGCCGCCCGCTTGCCATGCTGCAAACGGGTGAGAGTGCGCTGTCCGGCATCTGGCTCCCTCTCCCGCGCACGCCTGACCCGCCGGCCGCAGTCCCGGCGGCTCGGACGCGCGGGGAGGGCCCTGGGCGCTACGCGCTCGTCTCTTCCCGGTCCCCGATTCCCCAGATCGTGCGGCAGTAATCGCTGATCGCGCGGTCGGCGGAGAAGTAGCCGCTACGGGCGGTGGTGAGGATGGACATGCGGGTCCAGCGGGCGGCGTCAGCGTAGACCCGCCCGACGGCGCGCTGCGTATCGACGTACGCGCGGTAATCGGCCAGCACGAGGTACGGATCGTGGCTGCGCAACGGCTCCACCAGCGGACGGAACAACTCGGTGTCCCCGCGGGAGTAGGCGCCCGCCGCCAGCAGCTGCAGCGCCTCGGCCAGCTCCGCGTCGCGGGCCGCCTCCTCCTGGGGGGCATAGCCCGCCGCCCGTCGCGCCGCCACCTCCTCTGCCCGCAGGCCGAACAGGAAGAAGTGCTCGGCGCCCACTGCCTCGCGGATCTCCACGTTGGCGCCGTCCAGCGTGCCGATGGTGAGCGCGCCGTTCATCGCCAGCTTCATATTGCCGGTGCCGGAGGCCTCCATCCCGGCGGTGGAGATCTGCTCCGAGAGGTCCGCGGCGGCCAGCACCGGCATGGCGTGTTTGACGTTATAGTCCGGCAAGAACACAACCCGCAGCCGGTCGTTCGTGAGCTGGTCGGAGTTGACGGTGGCTGCCACGGCGTGAATCAGCTTGATGACGAGCTTGGCCATGCGGTAGCCGGGGGCGGACTTGCCGGCGAACAGCACGGTGCGCGGCGGGGCATCGGGCTCCAGCCCACCCCGCAACCGCTGGTGCAAGGTGATCAGGCGTAGCACATTCAGATGCTGGCGCTTGTACTCATGGATGCGCTTGACCTGGACATCGAGCAGGGCATCCGGGTCGATGGTGACGCCCGTGCGGTTACGCACCACCGCGGCCAGGTCGATGCGGTTGGACCGCCGTGCCGCCCGCCATCGCTGCTGGAAGGCCGGGTCATCCGCCAGCGGCTCCAGCTGCCGCAGCCGTTGCATATCCGTCTGCCAGCCGTCGCCGGCCGCCTCAGTGAGCAGCGCTGCCAGCCGGGGGTTGGCCTGCGCCAAGAAGCGGCGGGGCGTGACGCCGTTGGTGACATTGTGAAAGCGCTCCGGCCACAGCTCGGCGAAGTCGCGCAGGACGGTGCCGGCCAGGAGGGTGCTGTGCAGCCGGGCGACGCCGTTAACGGCATGGGAGCCGGTGACGGCCAGATGCGCCATGCGCACACGCCGCTCGCCCGTCTCGTCAATCAGCGACAGGCGGCGGATGCGGCCGTCATCGCCGGGGAAGCGCTCATGCACCTCGGCCAGGAAGCGGCGGTTGATCTCGTAGATGATTTCCAGGTGGCGGGGCAGCACCGCGCCCAGCAACGCCACCGGCCACGTTTCCAGCGCCTCGGCCAAGAGCGTGTGATTGGTGTAGGCGAAGGTGGCGCGTGTCACCTGCCAGGCGGGCTCCCAATCCATGCCGTGCTCATCGACGAGCAGTCGCATCAGCTCCGCCACGGCGATGGCGGGGTGGGTGTCGTTGAGCTGGACCGCGTACTTGGCCGGCAGGGCGGTGAGGTCGGCGTCACGTTGCAGGAAGATACGAATCATGTCGCGCAGGGAGCAGGAGACGAAGAAGTACTGCTGCTCCAGCCGCAGGCGCTTGCCGGCGGCGGGTTCATCGTTGGGGTACAGGACCTTGGTGATGTTCTCGGAATCTACCTTATCCTCCACCGCCGCCCAGTAATCGCCGCGGTTGAAGGACTGGATATCGAACGACTGCACCGCCTCCGCCTTCCACAGGCGCAGCATATTGGTGGTGTCCACCCGGTAGCCGGCGATCATCGTGTCATACGCCACCCCGCGTACGACGCGCTCCGGTGCCCAGCGCACGCGATAGCGGCCGGCGGCGTCGGTAGAGGGCTCGGTGTGGCCGCCCAGGGCGACATCGAAGGTAATTTCTGGGCGGGCGATCTCCCAGGGATTCCCGCGCGCCAGCCACTTGTCGGTCAGCTCCACCTGCCAGCCGTCGCGGATTGCCTGCTCGAAGATGCCGAACTCGTAGCGGATGCCGTAGCCGATGGTGGGGACTTGCAGTGTGGCGAGTGCATCCATGAAGCAGGCGGCCAGCCGCCCCAGGCCGCCGTTGCCCAGCCCTGGCTCGGCCTCCTCGGCCAGCAGTGCATCGAGGTTGTGGCCCAGCGCCGCCATGGCGGACCGCGCCTCCTCCAGCAGCCCGAGGTTGTCCAGCACGCTCCCGAGATGGGGGCCGAGCAGGTACTCGGCGGAGAGATAGCAGACGGTGCGGGAGCGCTCGCGGTAGTAACGCTCGGAGGTGGC
>CAUJGQ010000058.1 GCA_963170165.1 Chloroflexota bacterium
CCTGCCCTCCGGGCATCCCCCCTGCTAGGGGGGATAACGAGGAGGGGCGGGCAGCGCCCCCTCGGTCACCCCCCTAGCAGGGGGGTCGTGAGCGGAGCGAGCGGGGGGGTACGGGCAGCGCGGAGGAGGCCGGCTAGTCCCCGGCGGCGCCAGCCGGCAGGCGGCGTTCCCCGCGCCGGAACCAGCGGGTGAAGGTGCCGTGCTCCCACTCGACGAGGATCTGCGAGGCGACGGCGATGGAGCTGTAGGTGCCGGCGCTAATACCGACCAGCAGCACCAGCACGAACGGGCGAATCGTGCTGCCGCCCAGCACCAGCATCGCCAGCAGGGTGAAGAGCACGGTCAGCGTTGTGGTGAGCGAGCGGCCCAGCGTCTGCAGCAGGCTCTCGTTGACGGTGACATCGAACGACGGGCTAATGCCGCGGCGCAGGTTCTCGCGGATGCGGTCGAAGACGACGATGGTGTCGTGGACGGAGAAGCCGATCACCGTCAGCAGCGCGGTCAGGAACATGGTGTTGGTCTCGAAGTTGGCCAGCTTCCCGGCGATGGAGAAGATGCCCAGCACCAGCACCACATCGTGCAGCAGCGCGATCACCGCGGAGATACCCCAGCGATAGGCCTTGGGCACGCCGCGGAACGCCCACCAGATGTACAGCAGAATCGCGACGGTGGCGACCAGGACGGCGTAGGTTGCCTTCTGTACGATCTCGCGCGAGACCGTGGCCGAGACGGTATCGGACTCGATGATCTCCACCGGCCGGCCGCCGAAGCGGGCAGAGAGCTGCTGGGCGATGCGGTCCAGCTCGCTCGGCTCCGACGGGCCGACATCGGGCGTGGTCACCGCGCCGGCCAGCACGTCGGTGCGGACGATGTAGTCCCCCTCGCTGGTCTTCTGGACGCGGGCATCTGCATAGCCGAAGGCGGCGAAGGCATCGCGCATTTCCTGCTGGCTGGGTTGCGCGTCGCCGCCGAAGCGGTAGGTGGCGGTGGTGCCGGAGGTGAACTCGATACCCGGCTTGAGCCGCGGCGGCACGGCCAGCGAGATCAAGCCCGGCACCAGCACCAGGAAGGAGAACAGGAAGTACCACCGGCGGTTGCCCACCAGGTTGAGCAGGCCGGGCAGGCGGCGGGGCGCCGGCCGCACCACCACACCATCACGCATCTCTGGCCGCTTGACGCCGAACCAGTTCCAGTGGCCAGCCAGCGGCGTGCCGATGATCAGCCGCAGGAAGGTGCGCGTGACGATGATCGAAGAGAACATCGAGACGCCCACGCCGATACCCAGCGTCAGGGCGAAGCCCTTCACCAGCGCCGCGCCGAACTGGTCTCCGAACCAGTACAGGATGAAGCAGGTGATGATGGTGGAGACGTTCGAGTCGCGGATGGAGGTCCAGGCGCGGGAGAAGCCGTGCTCAATCGCCGTGTACAGGCTGCGGCCGGAGCGGATTTCCTCTTTCATGCGCTCGAAGATCAGGATGTTGGCGTCCACCGCCATGCCCAACGACAGCACGAAGGCGGCGATACCAGACAGGGTGAGCGTCACCGGCATCAGCTTGAAGATCAGCAGGGTGGCGATGGCGTACACCACCAGCGCCGCCGAGGCGATCACTCCCAGCAGCCGGTACTCCATCACCATAAACAGGATGACGAGCAGGAACGCGATCTCGCCCGCCACCACGCTCTTGCGCACGGCGTCGTCGCCGAGGGTGGCATCGACCTCGGTCTGCTGAACGATGGTGAACGGCAGCGGCAGCGCGCCGGAGTTGAGCTGCGCCACCAGGCGGCGCGCCTCATCCGGGGCCACGCCCTCAATCACGCCCCGGTCCTCAATCACCGCCCGCACGACCGGCGCCGAGATCAGCTCGTCATCGAGGAAGATCGCCATCTGCTTGTTGATGAGGCGCTGCGTGATCTGCCGCGACAGCGAGGCGCCTTCGTCGTTGAACTCAAAGGCGACGGCCGGCTGGCCGGCGGCGTTGCTCTGCACGTATGCATTCGGCTTCAGGAAGCGGCCGGTCAGCTGCTTCTCGACGCCGTCTTTGCCAATGCCCAGCGCCGGCTTCCACTTGGGCTCGCCGGTGATGGGGTCGGTCACGGGCTGGAGCGTGGCCGGGTCAAGCTCCGGCTCCATGTACTTCAGCTCGGCCGTGCGGCCGATCAGGTCCCGCGCCGCCTCGCGCGAGAGGCCGGGCGTCTCCGCCACAATCCGGTTCGCGCCCTGCCGCGACACCTCAGACTCGGAGACGCCGAACTTGTTGATGCGCTTCTCGATGATGCCGACGGTCTGGTCCAGCCGCTCGGGCAGGTTGCCGATCTCGTCGGAGGAGAGGCCGGAAGTATCTGCCTGAATCACCGTGCGGGTGCCCCCGCGGAGGTCCAGCCCCAGGCGCATCCCGACGCGCTTGAAGTCCCCGAGCTGGACACCGGTGCCCGAGGGCCAGGGGATGGCGGAGCCGAAGTAACGCTTGGGCTCATCTGGCCAGACCGCATAGATGCCAAAGGCGGTCAAGGCGACGATGAACAAGAACGCATAACGATTGAATCTGCTACGCATGGCGGAATGCGGATCCCTTCCGGCGCTAGTGGGGGCGGCTGACGATGGCGGGGCCGGTGTCCTGCGTCACCGGACCATCTTCGCCCCCGGCGGGGGCTGCATCAACCGTCTGGTGGGGCAGGTCTTCCTCTTCATCTTCCTCGCTGAGCGCCGCGGCGTCGAGCCGGGGCAGCCGTTCGGCGACGGCGCTGGGGCGGGCGCGCACCAGCCGGCCATCGCCCAGGTCCAGCAGCAGCACCTCGGCGCCATCGGCCAGCTGGTCCACCTCTACCAGCGTGGCGATGAAGCCCGAGGTGGTGACGATCTGGTCACCGGGCTGGAGCCCCGCCACCACGCGCCGCTGCCGGTGCTGGGCATCGACGGTGGGCCGGTAGAAGATGAAATACACCGCCCCCAGTGCGAGCGAGGTGAGCACGATGAGCTGAATCATCTGGGCCAGCGGTGACATGGTGGGTGCCTTTCATGCTCCGGCGGGCTGCTGCGCGGCCTGTGCCAGCCGCCGGGCCAGGCGCAGCGCGCCGTCTCGGGTGGTGATACGGCCGCCGGCCTGCGCCTCCCGCACCGCCTCCAGGATGACGCCGATCAGCGGCCCGGCCGGCAGCGCCAGCTCGCGCAGCAGGTCGTGCCCCGTCAGCAGCTTGGGCGGGTCGGCGATGCCCTGCTCCGGCGCACGCTGCTCCAGCAGCCAGCGGATGTAGCCGGCGTGCCCGGCCCACGCCTCGTCGCTGAGCAGCGGGCCGCGAGCGGCGGCGTGATCGGCCAGGTTGAGCAGCAGCAGATCCGGCGCGGCCTCGCCCAGATCGCGGTAAAAGCGATACAGCGCCCGCCGCGACGGCAGCTGGTGCTTGGCGGCAAGCTGGCCGGGGCGCATATGTTCCTTGATCAGCAGCTCTACCAACCGCGTCTCCCGCGAGGTGAACCGCAGCCGCTCCAGGATGGCCGCCGCCTGCTGTGCTCCCCGATCGTCATGACCGAAGAAGCGGATGCGGCCGCCGATCATGGCTTTCGTCTCCGGCTTGCTGATGTCGTGCAGGAAGCCGGTGAGCTTGAGCAGGGCGCGGTAGGTGCGTCCCTCCGCCACCTGCTCAGTGTAGCGAAAGCGCAGCGCCTCCGCCCCGGGCAGCACCGCCCACAGCAGCCGGTGGCGCGCCGCCTGCGGCTCGGTCTCCGGCGGCTCGTGCAGCACCATATCCAGCACTGCCACGGTCTCGACCAGGTGATCAAACACATCGTAGTAATGCTCTTTGGGCTGGATGCAGCCCTTGGCGGCGATGCTCTCGGGGAAGAGCACATCTATCAAGCCCAGACCGTCCGCGAGCCGCAGCATCGCCCCGGCAACAGGTGTGTCCAGCACCTTGACCAGCTCATCGCGCTGGCGCTCGCCGGCCGCCTGCGGCAACAGCCCGGCATCCCGGCGGATAATCGCTGCCGACGGCTCATCGAGCGTGAAGCCGAGCGTGGCCACGAACCGCACCGCCCGCAGGGCGCGCAGCGGGTCATCGCGCACGGCGCCATCCGAGGCCAGCCGCAGCCGGCCGGCGTGCAGGTCGGCCAGGCCACCCAGCGGGTCAATCAGCGCCGTCTCCCCCACAGACCAGCCGAGCGCGTTGACGGTGAAGTCGCGGCGGGCGAGGTCGGCGGCCACGGTGCCGCGGCGGGTAGCGACATCGAGATGGCGGACGCTCTCCACCGGGGTGCGCAGGGTGACGCGGTGGATGGCGTGATCGGCGCCGAGGGCAAAGGCGACCCCGCCCAGCCGCGCGGCGAGCTGCCGGGCGATAGGCGCAGGGTTGCCGCTGACCGTGAGATCGAGGTCGGCTGAGGAGCGGCCGAGCAGCTGGTCACGCACGTAGCCGCCGACAACCACGGCATCCCCGGCGGAGACGGCAAGCAGCGCGGCCCGCAGCGGCGCAGGCAACAGCTCTGGCAGGTCGGTCATGTGATTCGTGAGCGCGCTAGTGATGCGCCACCAGCGGGGCTTCGGGGTCTGCCTCGGTCTCGCGCTCGTGCTCCGGCAGTTTGATCAGGTCTTCGTGCGCCTTGAGGTGGTCCAGATAGAGGATGCCGTTGGTGTGGTCAATCTCGTGCTCCAGCGCCTGGGCGAGCAGCAGATTCGCCTTGACCTTGAACTCCTTGCCCCGCCGGTCCAGGCCCTTGGCCCACACCCAGTCACAGCGGTCAACGAGCCCCTTGTACCCCGGCACCGACAGGCAGCCCTCCTCAATACGGCGCTGGCCCTTGCACTTGACGATCTCGGGGTTGACCAGCACCAGCGGGTCGTCGTCTTCGTCCCCCATCTCGGTGAAGCTCAGCTCGATCACCACCAGCCGCAGGCTCTCACCGACCTGAGGCGCCGCCAGGCCGACGCCGCGGGCGTCGCGCATCGTCTCAATCATGTCGTCCATCAGCTTCTGGATGGAGCGTGACTTGATCTGATCCGGCGCCAGGCGGATGCCCTTCCGGCGCAGAATCGGGTCGGGGACGATACGGATGGGCAGCACGGCCAAGGGAGAACCTCCAGGTAGCGCGTGGTTCCAGTGTATCGCACCCGTGCCGCATCCGGGTCATGCGAAGGATGCCGGGTCGATATCGACGCTCCAACCGCGCGGCAGCTCCACCGCCGCCAGCAGCTCGCCCGGCTGTGCCGCCCGCAGGATCAGATGCCAGCGCCAGCGGCCCTTGAGCCGCTCGAAGGCAGCGGGAGCCGGTCCGATGATCTCTACCCCCGGCAGGCCGCGCAGCCGCCGCTGCTCTGCCAGCTCCCGCGCCAGCCGCCGCGCCTCCTCCTCGGCCCGTTGCGCGTTGGTGTGGCTGTACAGCAGCCGCGCCAGCCGGCCGAACGGTGGATAGCCCGCCCGCTGGCGCTGCCGGATCTCGGCGTAGTACAGGCTAATGTAGTCATGCCGGGCCGCCGCCTGCACGGCGTAGTGCTGCGGGGCGTACGTCTGGATGATGACGCGGCCGGGCTGCGCTCCCCGCCCGGCGCGGCCCGCCACCTGCGTCAGCAGCTGGAAGGCGCGCTCGCCGGCGCGGTAGTCCGGCAGGTTGAGGGCGATATCGGCCGTGACGACGCCAACCAGCGTGACGCCCGGCAGGTCCAGCCCCTTGGCAATCATCTGCGTGCCCACCAGCACATCCGCCTCGCGCCCGGCGAACATCCCCAACAACCGCTCGTGGTCGGCCGCTGTCCGCGCGACATCGCGGTCCCAGCGCAGCACCCGCGCGGCGGGGAAGCGGCTGCGCACCTCCTCCTCCACCCGCTGGGTGCCCAACCCGAGGTAACGAATGCGGGGCGAGGCGCACTGCGGGCAGTCCACCGGCGCGGCCCGGGCGCGGTTGCAGTGGTGGCAACGCAGCCGCTCGACACCGGAGTGATAGGTATACGGCACCAGGCAGGCGGTGCAGCGCGGCACATGACCGCAGTCGCGGCAAAGCACGAAACTGGCGGCGCCCCGCCGGTTCAGGAACAAGATCGCCTGCTCGCCGGCGCGCAGCGTCTCGTGTAGCGCCCGGTCCAGCGCCCGCGAGAAGATCGTGCGGTTGCCCGCACGCAGCTCCGCCGCCAGGTCAACCACGCTGATCGCCGGCAGCGAAGGGGAGGAGTGCGCCGCGTCATCGGTGGGGGGCCCAACCCGATCCGGCAGGAGCAGCAGGTCATAGGCGCCTTGCTCGGCGTGCCAGTACGAGACGACATCGGGTGTGGCGCTGCCGAGCACCACGGTGGCGCCGGTCAGCGCCGCCAGCTGCAACGCCACGGCGCGGGCATGATAGCGCGGGGCCGGATCATACTGCTTGTACGAGGCCTCGTGCTCCTCATCGAGGATGATCAGCCCGAGCTCCGGCTGCGGCGCAAACACGGCGCTGCGTGCGCCCACCACCACACACGCCCGGCCCGCCCGCACCTCGTGCCACCAGCGCGCGCGCTGCGCCGCCGTCAGGCCGGAGTGGGCAATGGCCACCCGCCCGGGAAACCGGCCCTCGACCCGCGCGGTGGTCTGGGGGGTGAGGGCGATCTCCGGCACCAGCAGCAGCGCTCGGCGGCCAAGGCGCTCGGCCGCGGCGATGGCCGCCAGATACACTTCGGTCTTGCCCGAGCCGGTGACGCCATGCAGCAGATAGGTCATCCCCAGTTGCCGTTCCATCGAGCCGGCAATGGCGGCCACGGCGGCAGCCTGCGCCGGCGCGAGCGGGGGCGGCGGCGACGGCGGCTCGGCCCCCGGGGTCACCGGCGCCGGCGGCGGCAGCAACATCCGCCGCACAGCCAGCCCCAAACCCTCCAGCCGTGCCACCGCGGCATCGACCTCCCCGCCGAAGCTGCGGCGCAGCGCCGCCATCTGCGCGACGCCGCTGCGCTGGATACGGGCGGCGATGCGGCGATCGGCGGGCGAGAGCTCCTCCGACACGGCCGCGCCGCACCAGCGCACCGCCTCGCGAAACCGCTCAAAGGCGGCTGGCGGCAGCATCAGCGCCACGCAGGCGGCGACGCGGGCCTGATACTCGTGCGCCAGCCACTGTGCCAGGGCAAGTTGGTGTGGCAGCAGCGCCGGCTCACCGGGGCACAGCAGGTCACGGGTCTCGCCGGTGTAGGTCAGCTGCTCCGTGACCGATAGGACAATCGCCGGTAGCTGCCGGCGGCCGAACGGGGCCAGCACGACATCGCCGGCGGTCACGGGCATGCCGGCGGGGATGTGATAGCTGAAGGTGCCCCGCAGTGGCAGGTCGGGGCTGATGGCCACTTCGGCGTACGGCACGGCGCGCCCCCACTGGAACAAGTGTACGAAACGCCGCCCCGGGACGGCATCCGCCATCCGTCATCCGCCCTGATCCTCCGGACACTTGCCGGGCCGGTTGCCGTAACCCTACGATGGCGGCGGCGGGCCCCAGGGCTGCCATCCCTCCCCATCACCATCAGGGCTGCTGACAGGATGCCGTCACGCGGCGGCGGGTACGGTGAATGCTGCCGCGCGCGCGGTGGCGAAGGGGAGCGCCATGGCTCGGACTGCGGGGCACAACGGCCATCACCCCGGGGCGGGTGATCCGGCGGGCGGCGGGGATCTGGTACGCTTTGCGGAGAGAGTCGCACAGAAGTTCGAACCGGCGGGAGCGACACCCGTGCCTCTAGATGCCATCGTGGTCCGCGGCGCGCGCGAGCACAACCTCAAGAACATCGATGTCACCATCCCCCGCGACAAGCTGGTGGTGATCACCGGCCTCTCCGGTTCCGGCAAGTCCTCGCTCGCCTTCGATACGATCTATGCCGAGGGCCAGCGGCGTTACGTCGAGTCGCTCTCCGCCTACGCCCGCCAGTTCCTGGGCCAGATGGAGAAGCCAGACGTCGATTACATCGAGGGGCTGTCCCCGGCGATCTCCATTGACCAGAAGGGCGCCTCGCGCAATCCGCGTTCTACCGTCGGCACCGTCACCGAGATTTATGACTACTTGCGGCTGCTGTACGCCCGTGCCGGCCGGCCGCACTGCCCCAACGACGGCACACCACTGGAGCGCCAGACGGTGCAGCAGATGGTCGATGCCATCCTGGCGCTGCCGTCCGGCCGCCGCCTGCTGCTGCTCGGCCCCGTGATCAAGGACCGCAAGGGCGAGCACGAACGCGTCTTCGAGGATGCGCGCCGCGCCGGCTTCGTGCGTGCCCGCGTCGATGGCGAGGTGGTGGATGTTGGCGATGACATCAAGCTGACCAAGAACAAGCGCCACACCATCGAGATCGTGGTTGACCGGCTGGTGACCGAAGCGCCCGAGGAGCGTGACCCCGGCATCAATAGCCGGCTGTCCGACTCCATCGAGACGGCGCTGAAACTGGGCGGCGGGCAGCTGCTGGTGTGGATCGGCGGCGCTGCGGGCGCGCCAGACGAGGAGCGGGTGTTCAGCGAGTACGCCGTCTGCCCGCTGGACGGCTTCTCGATGGGGGAGATCGCGCCGCGCAACTTCTCCTTCAACAGCCCGCACGGCGCCTGCCCCTCGTGTACCGGCCTGGGCACCAAGATGGAGCTTGACCCGGAGCTGGTGATCCCGAACAAGGATCTCCCGCTCACCGGCGGAGCCGTCGCCCCCTGGTCGCGTGCGGCTACGACCAACACCTGGTACGGCCGCATCGTCGAGGCCGTGGCCGCCGAGCACGGCTTTTCCACCAGCGTACCCGTGCGCACGCTGCCACCCGAGGCGCTCCACATCATCCTGTATGGCAACGGCGGCCGGCCCGTCTCGGTCAAGTACAAGAACCAGTACGGCCGCACGCATACCTACGACACCACGTACGAGGGCATCATCCCCAACCTCGAGCGCCGCTATCGCGAGACCGACTCCGACCACATGCGCCAGGAGATTGAGCGCTACATGGCGGCCACGCCCTGCCCCACCTGCCACGGCCAGCGGCTCAAGCCCGAATCGCGCGCCGTCAAGGTAGCGGGCAGGAACATCGTCGAGCTGACCAGCCTGTCGGTGGTGGAGGCGCTGCACTGGACGGAGCAGCTGGCCGGGCCCGCCACACCGCTGAGCGAGATGCAGCAGATGATTGCCGCCCAGGTGCTGAAGGAGATCCGCTCGCGGCTGACCTTCCTGGTCGATGTCGGGCTGGACTACCTGACGCTGGACCGCGCCGCCGCCAGCCTGTCCGGCGGCGAAGCGCAGCGCATCCGTCTCGCCACCCAGATCGGCTCCTCGCTGATGGGCGTGCTGTATGTCTGCGACGAGCCATCGATTGGCCTGCACCCGATTGACGATGCCCGCCTGATCCGTACCCTGGAGCGGCTGCGTGACCTGGGCAACACCGTGCTGGTGGTGGAGCACGACGAGAGCATGATGCGCGCTGCCGACTGGATCATCGATATGGGCCCCGGCGCCGGCGAGCACGGCGGCCACATCATCGTTGATGGTCCCATCGACCGGATCATGGCCTGCCCGGAATCGATGACCGGCGCCTATCTCTCCGGCCGGCGGGAAGTGCCGGTCCCCGCCTTCCGGCGGCCGGGCAACGGCAGCGCCATCACCATCCGCGGCGCGCGCGAGAACAACCTCAAGAACGTCGCCGTGTCGGTGCCGCTGGGCAAGCTGGTCGTCGTCACCGGCGTCTCCGGCTCCGGTAAGTCCACGCTCATCGAGGACATCCTGTACAAGAAGGTGGCGCAGCTGCTCTACAACGCCAAGGACCGGCCGGGCGCCGTGGACGCCATCGAGGGGCTGGAGCAGATCGACAAGGTCGTCGATATCGACCAGTCGCCCATCGGCCGCACCCCCCGCTCGAACCCAGCGACGTACACCGGCGCCTTCGGCCCGATCCGCGAGCTGTTCGCCTCGGTGCCGGAGGCCAAGGCGCGTGGCTACACCGCCGGCCGCTTCTCTTTCAACGTCAAAGGTGGCCGCTGCGAGGCCTGCAAGGGCGAAGGCTACATCGAGATTCAGATGTCGTTCCTGCCAGACGTGACCGTGCCCTGCGAGATCTGCAAGGGCAGCCGTTACAACCGCGAGGCGCTGGAAATCCACTACAAGGGCAAGACCATCGCCGAGGTGCTGGATATGACCGTCACCGAGGCGGTGGAGTTCTTCAAAGCCAGCACCGCCATCCGCAACAAGCTGGAGACGCTGGCTGCCGTCAACCTCGGCTACATCCGGCTCGGCCAGCCCGCTACCACCCTCTCCGGCGGCGAGGCGCAGCGCGTCAAGCTGGCAACGGAGCTGTCGCGCCGCTCTACCGGCCGCACCCTGTACATCCTCGATGAGCCCACCACCGGCCTATCGTTTGAGGACGTGGCCCACCTGCTGACGGTGTTGCAGCGGCTGGTCGATGGCGGCAACACTGTCCTGGTGATTGAGCACAACCTCGATGTGATCAAGAGCGCGGACCACCTGATCGACCTGGGGCCGCAGGGGGGGCATCGCGGCGGTCAGATCATCGCCCAGGGGACGCCGGAGGTGGTGGCGCGGGTGGAGGGCAGCTTCACCGGCCAGTTCCTGCGCCCTATCCTGGAGCGCCACGCCGCCCGCCACGCCCTGGCCGCCGCTGGCGATTGACGGGCGTCCTGCGCCCCCCGGATTTCTGGGGTTAACGAAGCACAGGCTTCGCTTTCGGGTTGCTTCTGCTCGGAGGGGATTCTAGGATAGTCTCGCATCGGGTCCTGCAAGACCCGAGAACAGCAGGAGGAGAGCGCGCGCGATGGCCTATGTCATCACGTCCCCGTGCATCGGGACCAAGGACCGCTCCTGTGTCGACGTCTGTCCGGTGGACTGCATCCACGACGACGGCGACGAGGACATGATGCTGTATATCGACCCGGCCGAGTGCATCGACTGTGGTGCCTGCGAGCCGGCCTGCCCCGTCACCGCCATCTTTGCTGAGGATGACGTGCCGGACGCCGAGAAGGGCTTCATCGAGGTCAACCGCGGCTGGTACCAGGACAAGGACGCGGCCCGCGCCAAGGTGCTGGAGCTGACGGCGTAACGAAGCTCGTAGCTTGTCCACGCGCAGCGCCCCCTCGCCCGACATGCCGGCGAGGGGGCGTCTTGTCACTGCTCGCGGCTCGGGGAAGGAGGGGAGCGGTGTGGGTGCGCATCCCCCCTCGCTCCACCCCCCGAGCAGGGGGGCCGTGAGCGGAGCGAGCGGGGGGGTACTGGCAACGAGGGGCGGGCAGCCCCCCCTCGTTCACCACTGTCACCGGCTGTCCCGCGCCCGCCGCTGCGGGAGAGGGGGCGTACACCGCCGCCGGCTCCCTTCCTCACCATGGGTGCTATCGCGCGCCGCCCTCGCCGTCGATGTCGAGCGCGGTGGCGCCCCAGGGGGTGCTGGGCCGGGCTGGGTCGAAGGCGCGCCGCCGCCGCCGCACCACCCGCCGCGCCGCCATCGCGGCCGCCGCCATCGCCACCATCCCTGCCAGCCTGCGCTTCCTCATGCCGCTGCCCTCCTCGTCCTGCGCACCTACCCCGCGACTACGCGGGCGATTGAACCATCACCACTCTTGGATACCTCGATCCGGGTGTCAAACAGGTCCTTCAGCTCGCTGATGTGCGTCACCACCAGCAGGCACTGGAAGTGGTCCTGAATGGCGGTGATCGCCTCAATGAGCCGTTCCCGGCCGGCGGCATCCTGGGTGCCGAACCCCTCATCAATCACCAGCGTGGCCAGCGGCGCACCGGCCCGGCGGGCCAGCAGCTTGGACAGGGCGATGCGCAACGCCAGATCGATGCGGAAGGCCTCGCCACCACTGAACAGCTCGTACGGACGGGTTCCCCACTCATCGGCGATGCGTACCTCCATCGTCTCGACGGTCTCGCCCTTCTGCGTCAGGCGCTGGGTGTCGAGCGTCAGGTGCATGCGGTTGTTGGTCATGCGCGATAGCAGCTCGTTAGCTGCCTCCTCAATCTCCGGCAACACCGTCTCGATCAGCAGTCCCTGCACGCCGTGTTTGCCAAAGGCCTGCACCAGCTCGTCGTAGATGCCCGCCTGCCGCTGCTCTTCGACCAGTTGCCGCCCATGCTCCCGTCGCCGCTGCTGCAGCTCGGTCAGCCGCTGCACCTCCGCCTTGACCTTGCCCAACTCTTGCTGGAGCTGGTGCAGCCGCTCCCGCAGGTCCGCCACCCGCGCCCGGCAGTCCGGCAGCGCCGCATCGGTCTCGGGCAGCGATGCCAGCTCCTGCCCGGCCCGCTGCGCGCGCTGCTCGGCCTCGGCCCGCTCGGCTGCGGCGCGCGCCGCGTTCGCCTGGTGGGAGGACAGCGCGGCGCGGGCCGGGTCGATACCACCCCGGGCCTGCTGGAGCCTGCGGTGCGCATCCTCGTGCGGCGCCAGCTCGGCCACGCGAGCCGCCAGCGCCGCCAGGGGCAGTGCCGACGCCGCCGCCTGGAACGCGCCTGCCCGCTGCCTGGCCTGCTGCAGGCGCTCCTCCACATCGTGCCGCTGTTCACCCAGGCCGGCCAGCAGGCGCGCGGCGGCGGCCTGGCGCGCTTCGGCCTGCGCGAGCGCCTCGTATGCCGGCTGGGCGCCGGCCAGCTGCTCTACCTGGGCCAGCGCCTCCCGGTACGCCTGCGGGTCATGCGGCAGGCCGGCCCGCTCCTGCGTCAGCCGCGCCATTTCGGCCCGCTCCGCGGGACAGAATGCCGGGCCGGCCAGCGCCGCCGCCACCGCCACCCGTTCCGGGTCGAGCGCCGCCAGCCGTGTGGCTGCCTGGCGGGCCTCGCGCAGCTCGGCTACCACCTGGCCGAGCACCTGCCGCCGCTCGCCCGTGCGCCGTTCTAGCTCGGCGGTCTGCCGCCGCACCCGCTCGGCCGCCGTCTGCGCTTGCGCCTCCAGCTCCGGCAGCCGGGCACGGTTGGCGCGGTGCCGCCCGGCCAGCCCGCTGCCCTGCGCGTCGTAGTCTGCCACCACGCGCCGGATGCCATCGCCGTCTAGCCTTGTGCGGCACAACGGGCAATCGCCTGTGCCGGCCTCCTCGAGCTTAAGCAGCTCATCTCGCCGTGCGGCCAGCAGCTTCATCTCATCGAGCAGGCGCTGATTCTCGGCTCGGAGCGCTCCTTGCTCTTCCCGCCGTTCCGCCTCCTCCTGCTGTGCATCGTGGATGCTGCGGCGGAGGGCGAGCACGCTGGCATCATCGCCTTGCAGCGCCGCATGCTGCGCTTCGAGCGCGGGCACCCGCTCTGCGCGGGCAGCAATCTCGCCGCGCTCCCGCTCCAGCGCCTCCTGACGCTGCTGCAGGCGGGCCTGTTCGCGGTCGATGGCGGCCGCCAACCGGCTCTGCTGCTGCTCCAGCGCCGCCACACGCTGGGCGAGCGGCGCCTGCTCGTTCAGCACCCGGCGGGCGTCCTCCAGCAAAGCATACTGGGCACGGATGCGGCCGGCCTCTGCCAGCTGCCGAAGGTGGCCGTCGTGCTCGCGCTCCACCTCCGCAAGCCGCCGCAGGAGGGTGGTACGCTCATCCGCCAGCCGGGCCGCCTCCTGGCGTGCTGCCTCAGACTGAGAGGTGAGCCGGCGGTGCTCGGTGTGCTGCTCCTGTTCCTGCGCGCGGGCGGCGGACAGTTCGGCGTACCCGGACTCGACGGCCTCTGCCCGCGCGAGGATGGCTTCAAACTTGGCGAGGGCGGGCGTCTGGGCGTCGATGCCTGCCTGCGCCTCTGCCAGGCGGTTCGCCGCGGCGATGGCGGCCCGCCTGGCCTCTGCCAGCAGCTCGCCCAGCCGGTGCCGCTCCTGTGCTGCGGACTGCAGCCGCTCCAGCTCATGCTGGGCGCCGGTGTACTGCTCGTTGAGCGCATCGACGCCATCCTGAAGCTGGATCAGTTCGCCGGGGCGGTCCTCCAGGGCGCTGATCTCCCGCTCAGCGGTGGCGATGGCGTCCGAGGTGCGGGTGACGCGCTGGTTCGCCTCGCGCAGGAGCGCCCGCGCCCGTGCCTCCCAGCCGTCGTAGCGGCCCAGGTCGAGAATCTCGGCGAGCACGGCCTTGCGCTGGCCTGCGGACTTGGAGGTAAACAGGCCGGACTTGCCCTGAACCAGAAAGGAGGAGTTGATGAAGGCGTCATACGACAGCTTGAGCAGCTGCTCGATGGCGCGCTCGGTCTCCGCTATCGTACTGCCGGTCAACGCCCGCCAGCCCGTGCTGTCCTGCACCTGCAGCTCGAGTCCGGGGGTGCCGCTGCGCGCGCCGGTCCGCCGCCACTTGCGCAAGACGCGGTAGCGCGCCTCGCCGGCGTAGAACTCGAACTCGACCTCCATATCGGTCGCGCCCAGGGAGACGAGGTCGGCGCCGTGGCTGCTGCGGGCCTTGCCCCACAGCGCCCAGGTGATGGCATCCAGCAGCGCGGACTTGCCGTAGCCGTTGTCGCCGGTGAGACAGGCGACATGCACGCCTTCGAGGTCCAGCGGCGGGCAGTCACGGTAGCAGAGGAAGTTGCGCAGCGCGAGCTTGGCAGGTACCACACGGTCGCTCCGGTGAACGTTCGTACAAACATTCTAGCCGGAGCGCCGCTCAGTCCGCGAGCAGGGCCGGGGGGCGGGCTGCCGTGGGGAGCGCAGCCGCCGGCCGCCGGATGCCCGCGGGCGGCTCCAGCCGGTTGGCTGCCGCGCCGGAGCGCAGCGCGTGATGCCAATCGTACACCGATGGCAGATCGCTAATCGGTAGCAGCGCGGTGTAGCCCTCCTGCTGGAGCGTGCCAGCGAAGTCATCGCGCAGCCGCGCCGCGAAGGCCGGATCGGTGATCAGCCGCAGCCAGATGTGAGGCAACACAGCAGCCATGGGAGCGCGCCCTCCGCGGTCCACCCCACCACCGGATGCGCGTTCCCCATGCTACGCACCGGCCAGCCTCAGCCACAACGGACCGCCGGTGACAGTCTGGTGAAGGGCGCCAGGGCGTCGATCAGCCGGCGTCCGCCGCGCCCTCGATGATGTCGCGGGCAACGCGCAGCAGCTCCGCCTTACGGTCTGGAGGGGTTTGCTTGTGGTCAAAGTACAGCGCCAGCGCCTCGGCCGGGGTCAGCTCCTCCGCCCGGCGATCCGTACCCAGGCGCGCACGTGCGCCCCGCTCGATGCTCTTGGTGATGGTGGCGACGGTGTGGGCGCCGGCTAGCGCCTGGCGGATGGCGCGCTCATCGAGGCCGGCCGCCTGCGCCGGTGTAAGGGTGAGCAGCACGCGGACGATTGCCCCGTCCACGGGCGCCCGCGCGATGCGGGCCAGCACCTCGGGCATCGGGTCTTCTGCGCGCGGGCGCACCTCCACCGTCACGAAGCGCCGGGCCGTCACGGGGCGGAAGCGCACGCCGTCCATGGTCACCCGCTCGCCGCGTGGTTTCGCGAGGTCTAGATCGAGGAGCACGAAGCCTTTGTCGTCGTCTTCCTCACCAAAGTCGACGCGCTGGGTGCTGCCCGCGTACAGCACCGGCGGTCGCTCGTTCAGCACCTGAAAGGCGTGATGATGCCCCAGGGCAACGTAATCGAAGGCGTCTAGACGCAGGTCGCTGCGGTTGAGCTTGGGGAACCGGCCGATGGTCATCCATTGCTCGGAGCGCGTCTTGACGATGCTGTCGCTCATGGCGATGTGCGCGGTGAGCACGGCGGGCAGCGCCGGGTCGAGCTGGTCCGCCACGGCGCTGATGTGATCGGCGATGCCGGCAGCCAGCAGCTTATCGATCTCGTCCAGGGTCATGTTCTTGTACTCGTCGCGGCGCAGCCACTGCGATACGGACGGCCACGGTACGCCCACGACCTGCAACGGACCGGCGCGCGTCTGCATCACCGTCAGCCCCAGCCGCGCGCCGACATGCACCTGGTGGACGCCCAGCGTGGTGAAGATCTCCAGCGCATTGGCGCGCGTGATCATGTTGGGCAGGTCGTGGTTGCCGACGAGCAGGTACACCGGGATGCCGGCCTGCACCAGCCGCATGACGCGCGTGGCGAACTCACGCTGGTGTGTCTGCTCGGGGTTGCGCGACTTGTAGGCGTCACCGGCAAAGATGACGGCGTCTACGCCTTCGCTGATGGCCGTCTCCACCAGCTCATCGAAGGCGGCAAGGAAGTCCAGCAGCCGGGTGGATAGGCCGGTCTGCGGGTCGGGCCGGCCGTAGTTCTCCACGCCGATATGCAGGTCGGCGAAATGTAACAGGCGCACCGGCGCTCCTCCGGGGGAGCAGCCCCCTGCAGACCACGATAGCAGCCGTGAGCCGCCCCGCGCGGCGACGGTGGCTAGAACACGTCCGTCTTCTCGCGCAGGCGGTCGACCAGCTCGGGCAGGGGCACGCGTTCCTGGGCCATACTGTCGCGCTCGCGGATGGTGACGGCGTTGTCCTCTTCGATGGTCTGGAAATCGACGGTGACGCAGAAGGGGGTGCCGATCTCATCCTGGCGTCGGTAGCGGCGGCCGATGGACTGGGCATCGTCGTACTGGGTCACGAAGTGACGGCGCAGCAGCGCCCACACCTCACGCGCCTTGGGCACCAGCTTCTCGTTGCGCGACAGCGGCAAGATGGCGACCTGCACCGGCGCTATCGCCGGGTGGAGGTGCAGGACGGTGCGGGTTTCACCCTTGCTGTCCGTCTCTTCGTCGTAGGCGTCCAGCAGCAGGATGAGCATGATCCGGTCCACGCCGACGGCGGGCTCGACAACGTGGGGGATGATGTGCTCCTTGGTCTCCTCGTCGTAATAGGTCAGGTTGCGACCCGAGAACTGCTGGTGCTGCGACAGGTCGTAGTTGGTGCGGTAAGCGACGCCCTCCAGCTCGCCCCAGCCCCACGGGAAGGCGAACTCGATATCGGTGGTGCCGCCGGAGTAGTGCGAGAGCTTCTCGCGTGGATGGTCGTAGCGGCGCAGGCTCGTTTCCTTGATGCCGATACGCCGGTACCACTGGTAGCGCTCATCCCGCCAGTAGTCGAACCAGCGGAAGCCGTCCTCCGGCCGGCAGAAGTACTCCATCTCCATCTGCTCGAACTCACGCGTGCGGAAGATGAAGTTGCCGGGGGTGATCTCGTTGCGGAAGGACTTGCCAGTCTGGGCGATGCCGAACGGCAGCTTGCGGCGGGAGGTGGTCAGCACATTCTCGAAGTTGACGAACATGCCCTGCGCCGTCTCCGGGCGCAGGTAGGCCACGGCCGCGGCATCCTCCACCGGGCCGATGAAGGTCTTGAGCATCATGTTGAACTGCCGCGCCTCGGTGAAGGAGTTGGTGGCGTTGCAGTTGCGGCAGGTGGTGGGCTGGCGCAGCGCCCGCGCCTCGTCGTCCCACTCCGGCAGGTCATCGGCGCGAAAGCGGAAGTTGCAGGTGCGGCAATCCACCAGCGGGTCGGTGAAATGCTTGAGATGGCCGGACGCCTCCCACACCCGCGGGTTGGTGACAATCGCGCCTTCCAGGCCGGCGACATCGTCCCGTTCGGTGACCATCGCCCGCCACCAGGCGTCCCGGATACGGCGGCGCATCTCGACACCGAGCGGCCCGTAGTCCCAGGCGTTGGCAAAGCCGCCATAGATCTCCGCCGAGGGGAACACAAACCCGCGCCGCTTGCACAGCGACACGATCTTCTCCATCTCCACCCGCTCGTTTACCACCACGGCCCCCCCAGCAGCGTCCTGAGGGGCAGGGTATCGACCGCCTCGCGGGAGGGTCAAGCTGACGCTTGACGGCCGCCCGCCCAGCGGTGATCGTTGGGCCATGGTCAAGTTCATGCTGGGCTTTGTCTTGGGGCTGGTGGCCGGGTACGTCGCGATGCAGTTCGTGCGGGCAGCACCCATCGATGTGGCGGAGACGCCCCAACCGCTTCCCTAAGGAGCCGCTGGCACGTTGCGGCCCGTGCGGCGGCACAGCCATGCCCAACGCACAACCGCGACACCCGGCGATCGGCGCGGGGCGCGCGGCCCTCGCGGCAGGCCACCGGCTCAGCCGCACTTGGTCAGCTGGCCTCTGCGTCCTCGGCGAGGAGCGAGGCGACTTCGCGAAAGGCGTCGAAGACGTAGGGATCGAGGTTCTGGCCGACGAGGCCGTCCATCACGCGCAGCGCTTCCTTAGGGTTTAGGGCGGTGCGGTGCGGGCGGTCGGCGGTGAGCGCCTCATGGATATCGGCGGTGGCGAGGATGCGCGCCTCAAGCGGAATCTCGACCGAACCCAGGCCTTCCGGGTAGCCACGGCCGTCCAGCCGCTCATGATGCCCGGCCACCCAATCGGCGATTGGCTCCCAGCCGGGCACTGTGCGCAGGATATCGGCGCTCTCGCGCGGATGCTCGTGCAGCAGCGCCATCTCCTGTACGGTCAGGATCTCCGGCTTACCGATCACGCGGCTGGGCACACGCAGCATCCCGATATCATGCAGCAGCGACGCCAGCTCGATGGCCTGCTGATGGCCTTCATCGAGACCGAGCGCCGCCGCCAGCGCGCGGGCATGGCTGGCCACGCGCCGGGAGTGGCCGCGCTTGTACGGATTCTTGCTGTCCACGATATCCGCGAAGTCGCCGGTCACGCGCAGCGTCGCCGCGGCAACCAACGGCCGCGAGTCCGGGTCGCCAAACTCCGACACCAGGTTGATCAACGCATGATCGAAGAAGCCAAGCCAGAACTCGTCACGACGGGCGACGGCGGTCATGGCATCAACCACATGGGGATGGAAAGCCCGGCCGGACTGTTCGCGCAGGCCGGCATCCAGATGGCGGCGGGCAAACAGTGGATTGGGATCGGCCGTCAGTAGTGACTCACTGTAATCGGCCACGGCGATGATGCGCGCGGCAGCCGGCACCTCGCTACCTGCCAGGCCCATCGGATAGCCGCCGCCGTCGTGCCGCTCGTGATGGCACAATACCGCCTCCGCCACTTGCGGTGGCAGGCCCAGCGAGGCAATGGCGCTCGCCCCTTCGAAGCAGTGGTCATGGAAGGCTTCGGTGATGGTGGTAAGGTTGCCTGCGCCGGCGCGCGCTGCCAGCATATCCGGTCCCTGGAGGGGCGAGGCAGCAAACAGCTCGTGCTCGTACATGCGGCCGATGCTGGCCAGGCTCTCGGAGACGCGCGGCACGCCGGCATCATGCAGCAGTGCCGCGAAGAACACGGCCGAACGCTGGCCCCGCGGCAGCGCCAGTTCGCGCGCCAGCGATGCGGCGATGTAGCACACCCGTAGCGCGTGGCCCTTGCGCCGGCCCTCGGCCAGGTCCAGCGCCTGCGCCAGCGAGGCGACTAACTGCTCGACCGTCACCGCGGGGATCTGTTCCAGCGCGCTCAGGGGCTGCTCTGGCTGCGTCATCGGTTCCAGCGATCTTGGGGGAATCCTCGAGTTCACCGCACCCTCCCCACCGGCAACGTGCGACGGTTTGCGACCCGCCACTGTAGTTATCGGTGGTTCGCATCAGTCCTTTAGCGCGACAGGTTATCGCCGGCCGAGTTGCCGCCGGCAGCCAGGGCGGCCGCCCGCACCACCACGCCGGCAGCAAGCGGGCCCTCGCCGCCCCGAGTCTGCATGCATGAGCCGGACACAGAAACAGGGACCGCGACAGTCGCTGCTGTCTGCGGTCCCCGGTATGGTGGCCCGGCTGGGGCGGCTTACTTCAGGCCGTAGCGGCGCTTGAAGCGCTCCACGCGGCCGGCCGTATCGACGATGCGCTGCTCACCGGTGAAGAACGGATGGCAGTTACTGCACACTTCCGTATGCAGCGAAGGCTTCGTCGAGCGGGTCTTGAAGGTGTGGCCGCAGGCGCACACCACGGTGGCTTCCACGTACTTCGGGTGAATCTTGGTCTTCATGGATTACCTTCTTGGCGGGAACGTCCCCACCGGGGCGGCAGACAGACGCCGCTACGCTTCAACAGACTCCGGCTCAACGGCAGGCAGCACGCTCACCTGCTTGCGCCCGCGGCTGTACGGGCCAAACTTCACCCGCCCTTCGATGACGGCGAAGATGGTGTGGTCCCGGCCCATGCCAACGTTCTTACCGGGATGAATGTGGGTGCCGCGCTGGCGCAGGATGATGTTGCCGGGAATGACGTACTCGCCGTCATACCGCTTGACGCCCAGCATCTGCGGGTTGCTGTCGCGCCCGTTCTTCGAGCTGCCAACGCCCTTCTTATGTGCCATGTCGTGTTCCTCGCCTGTGGTTCCGGCGCCTGCCCGCGCGGGCGGGGCTCAGCCGGCGATGCGCTTGATCGCCAGCTGCGTGTAGCGCTGGCGGTGGCCGGTGCGCTTGGAGTAGCGGACCTTGGCCTTGTAGTGAAAGACGTGAATCTTGGGGCGCTTGCCGTGCGCCACGATCTCGGCGACGACCTTCGCGCCCGCAACGGTGGGCGCGCCCACGGTCACATCACCCCCCTCGTTGGAGAGGAGCAACACTTCGGGCAGCTCGACACGGTCGCCAACCTCGCCCGGGAGCAGCTCAACCTTGAGGGTGTCACCCTCGCGCACGGTGTATTGCTTACCACCGGTGCGAATCACCGCGTACGACATGGCTCAGGTTCCTCGTTCGTGTGACGCATGGGCAGAGCCGGGGTCACCCCCGGCCCTCCGCTCAATCCATCATACCCGGCACACGGCCGGGCGCAAGTGCTAGGTACTGGCGCCGCTGCCCCAGGCCAGGCCGGGCCGCGGTGGCGCCGGCCGGATGGCCGGGTCATCCTGCTGGCGCGGAGCGTCCACCGGCGGCGGGGCGGGCGGCAACGCTGGCGCGCCCCCGGCGCCGTCATCCTCGCCCGTCATGATGCGCTGGAGCGGTTCCCCTTCCAGGGTCTCCACTTCCAGCAGGCGGCGGGCCAGCCGGTCCAGCACATCGCGGTGCTCGGCCAGCAGGCGGCGGGCAACCTCGTGCGCCTCCTGGACGATGCGATGCACCTCGTCGTCAATCTCCTCTGCCACCTTCTCGGAGTAGTCGCGCTGCTCGGAGATGTCGCGGCCGAGGAAGACCAGCTCTTCCTTGCGGCCGAAGGTGCGCGGCCCGAGCTTGTCGCTCATGCCGTAGCGCGTCACCATCGCACGGGCGATGTGCGTCACCTTCTGGATGTCGTTGCCTGGCCCGGTGCTCATCTCCCCAAAGACCAGCTCCTCCGCCACGTGGCCGCCCAGCGCCATCGCCAATTGCCCCTCAAAGTGGGAGCGGGTCGTGTAGTTGCGGTCCTCCTCGGGCAGGACCATGGTGTAGCCGCCAGCCATGCCGCGCGACACGATGGTGATCTTATGCAGCGGGTCGCAGTGGGGGTGGAACCATGCCACCACGGCATGTCCCCCCTCGTGGTAGGCGGTCAGCTCCTTCTCCTTGGGGCTCATCACCTTGGACTTGCGCGCCGGACCGAGCATCACCCGGTCAATCGCCTCCTCGAACTCCGACATGCCGATCTTCTTCTTATTGCGGCGGGCGGCGAGGATGGCGCCCTCGTTCACCAGGTTGGCCAGGTCCGCGCCGGAGAAGCCCGGCGTCTGCTTGGCCAGCACGTCGAGGTTGGCGCTGCTCTCCAGTGGCTTGCCCCGGGAATGCACATCGAGGATCTGGCGGCGGCCTTTGACGTCCGGCGCATCCAGAATCACTTGGCGATCAAACCGGCCGGGGCGCAGCAGCGCCGGGTCAAGGATGTCGGGCCGGTTGGTGGCGGCAATCACGATCACGTTGGTGTTCGTATCGAAACCGTCCATCTCCACCAGGATTTGGTTCAGCGTCTGCTCGCGCTCATCGTGGCTGCCACCCAGGCCGGCGCCGCGCTGGCGGCCGACAGCGTCAATCTCGTCCACGAACACGATGCACGGGGCGTTGCGCTTGGCCTGGTCGAACAGGTCTCGCACGCGCGAGGCGCCGACACCGACGAACATCTCGACGAACTCGGAGCCCGAGATGGAGAAGAACGGCACCCCCGCCTCTCCGGCGACCGCACGCGACAGCAGCGTCTTGCCGGTGCCCGGAGGGCCAACCAGCAGCACGCCGCGCGGGATACGCGCGCCCAGTGCGGCGAACTTCTCCGGGTACTTGAGGAACTCGACGACCTCTTGCAGCTCTTCCTTGGCCTCATCGACCCCAGCGACATCAGCAAACGTGACGGTTGGTTTGTTGCCGGTAAACATCCGTGCCCGCGACTTGCCGAAGCTCATCGCCTGCGAGTTCGAGCCCTGCGCCTGGCGCATCATGAACAACAAGATCGCGCCAAAGATGATCAGCGGCAGGAAGTTGACCAGCAGGCCAATCCAGCTACCGAACTGGCTGGGCTCCTTTACCTTGATCTGCACCGGTTGCAGCCGCTCGCTGGTCACCCCAAATGCCCGCAGCTGCTCCGTCAGCGATGAGCCCGACTCCTTGCGCGACTTGTAGCTGTCGCCGGTGGTGGGCTTGACACTGAGGGAATCGCCCTGCACCTCGATGACGTCGACCTTGCCGTCATTGATCTGCTGGGCAACGGTGGACAGCGGCTTGCTGGGCGTCGCCTTCCCCGGCTGGAAGAAGGAGAACACCAGGGCGATCACCGCGACCAAGATCAGCAGGTAGATAAAGCTGTTGCGCAGCCAGCGTGAGGCCATTGTTTGTCCCCTATCCTCGGGGCGGCGACACCGCCTCCGCCCGGGCGTGCTTCCTCCCCAATACATGCGAGTGTAGCATCGGCTGCCAGGGTCGCCAATAACAAACACGTCAGCGAAGCGCTCGGCCCGCGTCTCCGGGGGCACATCCGGATGGGCACTGACACGTTGGCCGCCAGGCAGCCGCCCCGCACGCCCATCCCGACGCTCGCCCATGAGCGGGCGCTGTGGCAGGCCGGTCTCACGCTTGTGGCCGGCCTGGACGAGGTGGGGCGGGGGCCGCTGGCCGGCCCGGTGGTGGCAGCGGCGGTCATCTTGCCACCGTTCATCGATGCGCCGTGGCTTTGCCAGGTGCGCGACAGCAAGCAGCTGTCCGCTCATCGCCGCGAGTCCCTGGCGTCATCCATCCGGCGGGATGCGGTCGCCGTGGGGCTGGGCGCGGCCTCTGCGGCGGACATTGATCGCGGCGGCTTGAGCGCGGCCAACCGCGCGGCCCTTACCGCGGCCCTGGCGGCGCTCGCCCTGCCGCCTGACTTTCTGCTGCTCGATGCCACCCTGCTCCCCGAGCAGCCGTTCAACCAGACGGGACTGATCAAGGGCGACGCGCGTTGCATCTCCGTGGCCTGCGCGGCGATCATCGCCAAGGTGGCGCGCGACGCCATGATGACCATGCTGGATCATTACTATCCGGGTTACGGCTTTGCCCTGCACAAGGGATACGGCACACGCGCGCATCTGGATGCGCTGGCCCGCCGCGGTCCCTCCCCCGTTCACCGGCGCAGCTTCGCGCCCGTGCGGGCGGCTGCGACCAGCCGGGCGCCCTGACGGAGCGGACCGCTACAGGCGCATCGGCAGCCCGCGCCGGGCGAGGTATTCCTTCACCTCGCGGATGCGGTAGGTGCCAAAGTGAAAGATGGAGGCCGCCAGCACGGCGTCGGCGCCACCCCGGGTAATCGCGTCGTACATGTGCTCAGGGCCGCCCGCGCCGCCGGAGGCGATCAACGGCACCGGTACGGCGCTGGAGATGGCATGCAGAAGCTCGACGTCATAGCCGTGCCCGCGCCCATCCTCGTCCATACTCGTGACCAATAGCTCACCGGCGCCCAGGGCCACCGCCTCGCGTGCCCAGGCCACGGCCTCTTTGCCGGTGGGGTGGCGGCCACCGTGGCTGTATACCTCCCACCGGCCGGGACCGGCGCGCTTGGCGTCGATGGCGACAACGATACACTGGCTGCCGAAGCGCTCGGCGCCGCGGGCGATCAGGTCCGGCTCTGCTAGGGCGGCGGTGTTGAGCGAGACTTTCTCGGCGCCGCGCTCCAGCATCATCCGCATGTCGAGGTCAGTGCGGATGCCGCCACCGACCGTGAACGGGATGAACACCTCGGCGGCGGTGCGCTCCACCATGTCAAACACCGCCGCCCGGTTGTCTGACGATGCCGTGATATCCAAGAACACCAGCTCGTCTGCTCCCTCGGCGTCGTAGGCGCGGGCCAGCTCCACCGGGTCCCCGGCATCCCGCAACTCGACGAAGCGGATGCCCTTGACAACACGGCCGTTGTCGACGTCGAAACAGGGGATGATGCGCTTGGTAAGCACGGTGCTACTCCTGGAGCACGTTGCGGATGTCACGGCTGAAGCCGGTCAGGTCGGGTGGCCGGCGCTCGCTGCCGAGGGTGCGATGGTACTCCACGTACGGGCGGTCATCGCTAATCGTGCGCTGCTCCTCTGCGAGGTAGCGCAGCGCCTCGGCCCGGTTACCGGTGTACAGGTTGAGCACGTCGTCTGGGGTGTTGAGCCCGCTGGCCGCCAGCGAGGAACGCGCCTGCGGATCGGCCAGGCGGGCGGCCAGCCCGGCGCGCGTCAGCTGGATGGGCTCGTTGCTGCCCGCCAGCAACGAGGCGTTGGCCCACAGTTCGACGTAGGGAAACGACTCGACGAATGTCCGCAGCATTAGCCGGTAGTGCTCTTCATCAAGCTGCTGGAGCCACTGCAACATGATGCCGCCCGGCGCCAGCGCCTCTCGTGCCAGGGCGTAGTACTCGCGCGAGTAGAGGGCTGTCGCGCCGGCGTGCTCGGGCCGGATGACGTCGGCCGTGATCACGTCGTATGGCCCGCCGTGCAGCAGCAGGAAATTGCGGCCATCATCCACCCGCAACGTCACATTGGGGCGGTCCAGCACGCCGCCATTGATGGTACCGAAGTGCCGGGCCCCGCCGGCCACGGCAGATGACAGCTCGACCAGGTCCACCTGCACGCCGCTGTGCGCCGCCAGTGCGCCCCCCGTCGCGCCACCACCGAGGCCGATCACCAATGCCCGCTGCGGATTGGGATGCAGCACCATTGGCAGATGCCCGATCAGGCGGTGGAAGCCCGCGATGAAGGCCACGGTGCTGGCCTGCGGCTGGCCGTTGATGTACATCTTGCGTTCGCCGGTGTCGGTGTTGTCAGCGACGACGACGGTGTTCTCCAGCCCTTCGTCATACCAGACGATGCGCTGCGCCGCGAAGCGATCGTGAAAGATGCCTGCCAGCAGGCTGGGCGCGGTGAGCACGCCGGCAGCGGCGATGACCAGTGCGGCCCCGCCGGCGGCCAGCCAGCCCGGGCGCGGCAGCACGCTCCATGCCAGGGCGGCGGCCAGCGCCAGGTTGACGCAGGCGAGCAGCAACAGGCTGTCCTGCGCACCCAGCCGCGGCAGCAGCACAAAGCCACCGAGCAGCGCGCCGCCGATGCCGCCAAAGACGTTGACGGCGTAGACGCCGCCGACCCGCCGGCCGGCCCGCCCACCGGTGCCGGCCACGCGGGCAGCGATGGGAAAGGTCGCCCCCAGCAACGTCATCGGCGGCAGCACCAGCATCACCGCTGCGAACGCCATGAACCGCAGGGAGAACTGCCCCAGCGGCCCGGGGTCGTGGTAGAGACCCAGGCGCTCACCCAGGGGGATGAGCCGCACCAGCAGCGGCAGGGACAGCAGCCCTAGCACTCCCACCCCACCCTGAACCGCCGCAAACAGCAGCGGCCAGTGCCAGCGACGGGCAATCACCGGCGCCACCAGCCAGCTACCCAACGCAATACCGAGCAGCACCACCGTCAACATCAGCGAGAAGCCGTAGGTCGAGGCATCGAAGAACATCGCCAGCAGCCGTGCCCACACGACCTCGTATGCCAGCGATACCGCTCCGGAGATGCCGAAGACGATGATGGCGGTGGTGGCGGCACGTTCGCCCCAGGGCGCCACCTCGGCATCGGGCAGCGTTGCCACCTCGGCGCTCGCCAGCGGCGCGGGGGCGCGGCTCAATACCAGCGCCAGCAGGGCAGCCACCACGTTGCAGCCGGCCGCCACGACGAGTGATGCCCGCAGCCCGTAGCGGCCGATCAGCTCGAAACCGGCGAGGAACGTCCCGGCCATGGCGCCAAAGGTGTTGGCGGCGTACAGCCATGATAGGTTGCCGGTCACCGCCGACCCGCGCGCCAGGGAGGAGCGCACCATCAGCGGCAAGGTGGCGCCCATCAACGTGGTCGGGGCGAGCAGGAGCAGAAACGCGAGGGCGAAGCGGACGGCAGTCAGCGGGCCTAAGCCGGAGATAGCCAGCACATCGTATAGCCAGACATAGAGCTCTCGCGCTATGGCGAAGGCAGGAATCGTCAGCAGCCCCAGCAACGCGATGGCCAGCTCAACACCGGCGTAGGCGCGCAACGGTGATCGCAGCCGGTCAGCCAGCCGGCCGGAGAGCATCGAACCCAGCGCCAGGCCGGCGAAGAAGCTGCTCAGCACGGTGCTGATGGCGTAGGCGGTGACGCCGAACACCAGTGACAGCATCCGCACCCAGACCACCTGATAGATCAGGCCGCTCGCACCGGAAATGACAAAGACCAGCACCAGCGCTGCCAGAATGACATGCGCCGGCGCCCCAGACGCAGCCGGTGCGCCGGCGTCCTGGTGCAGCGCGCCCTCGGCGACGCCCCGGCGCCGGGTATCACTCATTGGCCGGCGTCCCCTTGCCGGTGCGGTTCCCCGGCCGCCGCCAGCGCCACGGGCAGGGCGATGTCGCCCGTGTACAGGGCACGGCCGATAATCGCCGACTCTGCGCCGCAGGCGGCCAGCCGCGCCAGCTGCGCGACGCGGGCCACACCGCCGGAGGCGATCACCGCCGCGCCGGTCTCGCGCACCAGCGCCGCCAGCGCAACGTAGTTCGGCTCCGTCAGCGTCGCGTCGCGGCTGATGTCGGTGTAGAGGAAGCGGCGCACCCCCAGCGTCATCGTCCGCCGCGCCAGGTCAATGGCCGTCACACCGGAGGAGGCGGTCCAGCCGTCCGTGCGCACGACACCGTCGCGGGCATCCAGCGCCACGATCACGGCGTCAGGGTCGAGGGCGGTCAGCGCCTGCACCAGCGCGGGCTGCGTAACGGCGGCCGTGCCCAGCACCAGGCGGGTCACACCCGCCGCCAGATAGGCACGCGCCGTTGCCTGATCGCGAATGCCACCGCCGAGCTGCACCGGAATCGTCAGCGCGGCGACGATGGCCAGCACGCTATCGCGGTTGGCGGGCACGCCGGTGCGGGCGGCATCGAGATCAACCACGTGCAGGCGCGTGGCGCCTTCGGCCTGCCAGCGACGCGCCACCGCCACGGGGTCATCGGCGTAGACCGTCTCCTGGGCATAGTCGCCCTGCATCAGCCGGACACAGCGGCCGGCGCGGATGTCGATGGACGGAATCACTTCCAGCGGAGGCATCGTCACACGGCGCGGGGTGCGCCTAGCTCTCCTTCAGCGCAGCGCGCAGGAAGTTGGCGTACAGCCGCAGCCCGTGCGTGCTGCTCTTTTCCGGGTGGAACTGGGTGGCGACCACGTTGTCACGCGCCACTACCGCCGGCAGCGCCGCGCCGTACTCGGTCTCGCCGACGACGACGGCGCGGTCTTCCGGCTCGGCATAGAAACCATGCACGAAGTAGAAGTAGGCGTTCTCGGGGATGCCATCGAAGATCGGGTGCTCCCGCAGTTGATGGACGGTGTTCCAGCCCATGTGCGGCACCTTCAGCTCGCCCTGAATCCGGCGCACCACACCGGGGATGATGTCCAGGCACTCCTGGTGGCCGCCCTCCTCGGAGTAGGTAAACAGCGTCTGCATGCCCATGCACACGCCCAGGAACGGCCGGCCGTCCGCGATGTAGCGGCGGATGGGCTCGACCACGCCGGAGGCACGCAGGTTGCGCATGGTATCCGCGGCGGCGCCAACACCGGGCACGATCAACGCAGCGGCGGCGTGAATGGCGGCCGGATCGGCCGTCACCACCGGCGAAACACCGGAGCGCTCCACAGCCTTGGCCACGGAGTGCAGGTTGCCCGCGCCATAATCGACGATCACCACCCGCTCCATACGCACCTCCTCCCACGGAAACAGGGTACAAGGCATGCCGCCTTCGGGACAGGGGCGCGGAGCGCCCCGGGCGGTGCAGTCCTGCGGCCGATGCCGGTTGCGGGATGCTGGAGGGTGGATGCCCCCACTACAATCAGCCCATGGATGAACACGAGCTTCAGACGGCACGGCTCCGTGTTGAGGAGCTGCGTGCCCAGGTCAACTACCACAACTACCGCTACCACGTCCTGGACGACCCGGAGATCGCAGACGCCGCGTACGACCGCCTGCTGCGCGAACTGCGCGAGCTCGAGGCACGCCACCCGGAACTGATCACGCCGGACTCTCCCACGCAGCGGGTCGGCGGCGAGCCCGTCACTGCGTTCGGCGTCGTGGAGCACCGGCTGCCGATGCTGTCGCTGGCGAACGCCTTCACCACGGGCGAGCTGGAGGCATGGCGGCGGCGGGTCACCGGCCTGCTGGAGAGCGATGACGTAGCGTTCGTCTGCGAGCCGAAGATCGATGGGCTCGCTATCGCCCTGGTGTACGAGGACGGCCGCTTTGTCCAGGGCGCCACCCGTGGTGACGGCGCCCGCGGCGAGGACGTAACGGCGAACCTGCGCACCGTCAAGAGCCTGCCCCTGATGCTGCCCGCCGGCGCACCGGCCCGCTTCGAGGTCCGCGGCGAGGTGTACATGACGCGGGCCGGCTTCGAGCGGATGAACGACGAGCAGGCGCGGGCGGGCAAACGGCTGTATGCCAACCCGCGCAACTCCGCCGCCGGATCGTTGCGCCAGCTGGACGCCCGTATCACCGCGCTCCGTCCGCTCGAGCTGTTCGCCTATCAAATCGGCTGGATCGAGGGCGCAGCGCCACCGGACAGCCAGTGGCAGGCGCTGGAGCAGCTGCGCGCCCTGCGCTTCCCCGTCAACCCCCATGCCGTGCGCTGCGCGAGGTTCGAGGACGTGCTGCAGCACGTCGAGCAGTGGGGCGAACAGCGGCACGAGCTGGGCTATGACATTGACGGCATCGTGATCAAGGTGGACCGGCTGGCGCACCAGCGACAACTGGGCTCGGCCGGACGGGAGCCGCGGTGGGCCATCGCCTTCAAGTATCCGGCAGAGCAGGCGACCACCCGGCTGCTTGATATCGGCGTCAATGTCGGCCGTACGGGCAGCCTCAACCCATACGCCATCCTGGAGCCGGTGGTGATCGCCGGCGCCACCGTCCAGCTCGCCACGCTGCACAACGAAGAGGACATCCGGCGCAAAGACATTCGCATCGGCGATACGGTCATCGTGCAACGCGCCGGTGACGTGATTCCGCAGATCGTCGGGCCGGTGACGTCTCTGCGCACCGGCGCCGAACGGCCGTTCGTCATGCCGGCGACGTGTCCGGTGTGCGGCGCCGCGGTCGAGCGGCCGGAAGGCGAGGTGATGGCGTACTGCCCCAACCGCGCCTGTCCGGCTCAGGCCTACCGCCTGATCGAGCACTTCGCCTCTCGCGGGGCGATGGACATCGAAGGATTGGGGGAACGGCTGGCACGGGTGCTGGTTGGAGAAGCGCTCGTGGCTGACCCCGGCGACCTCTACACGCTCACCGCTGAGCAACTGGCCGGGCTGGAACGGATGGGGGCCAAGAGCGCGGCCAACCTGGTGGCCGGCATCGCCGCATCCAAGCAGCAGCCGCTGGCCCGGCTGCTGTTTGCGCTTGGCATCCGCCACGTGGGCGGGGAAACCGCCGCCGCGCTGGCCGGCCACTTCGGCTCACTGGAAGCCCTGATGACGGCCCCCGAATCCGCGATTGCCGCCGTGCAGGGGATCGGCCCGGTAGTGGCCGCCAGCGTCCGCGCCTACTTCGACACGCCGCGCAATCAGGAGACGCTGACAAAGCTGCAGGCAGCCGGGGTGCGGACGACGGCCGGATCACAAGCCGCGCGCGAAGGGCCGCTGGCGGGTACGCAGTGGGTGATCACCGGCACGCTCGCTACCCTGACGCGCAACGAGGCAGAGGCGCGCCTGCGCGCGTTGGGCGCGGCGGTCGGCAATGCCGTGACGAAGAAGACGACCCACGTAGTAGCAGGTGAAAGCCCGGGCTCCAAGCTGGCAAAGGCGCAACAGCTCGGTATCCCCGTGCTCGATGACGCGGCGCTGATGCAGCTGATCGGGTAGCCGTTCATCGCTGCCTTGGCGGCGGCTGAGCTAGGCGTTACCGGCAATCACTGCCAGGGTCAGCTGCTCTTCAGGGTGCAGGCCCTCCACCGCTCGTACCTGGGCGTGTGCGAGCCGGCCGTCCTCGTACGCCGCAAGGACGGCCGGATGAATGTAGCTGGCGCGGCAGACAGCGGCGGTGTTGCCCAGGTGTGCGGCCGTTTCCCGCACCGCCCGGGCGATCACCCGAGCGGCCTCAGGCGGGCCGGCCGGCGGAGGCAGCGCCGCCAGCAGGCCAGCGCAATACACCGTGCCGCTCCACGTGCGGACGTCTTTGGCCGTGAAGTCCTCACCCATCGCTTCACGCAGGTAGGCATTGACATCTGCCGCGGTCACGCGCTGCACGTCACCTGCTTCGGCGATGTACTGAAATAACTCTTGGCCATCGAGATCGCGGCAGCGCCGCACGACCGCTGCCAGCCGCCGATCATGCAGGTCCAGCCGGTGCGCTTTGCCGCTCTTGCCGCGGAAGGAGAAGCGGATCCGCGCCCCTTCAACGCGCACGTGACGGTCGCGGAGGGTGCTCAGACCGTGCGTGCCGTTCGCCCGGGCGTACTCCTCATTCCCGATGCGGATGCAGGTTGCCTCCAGCAACGCCACCAGGGCAGCGAGCACCTTGCGTCGCGGCAGTCCGGGTGCCCCAAGGTCGGCGTTGACGCGGGACCGCAACGCGGGCAGCGCCTGTGCAAAGGCTGCCAGCCGCTCATACTTGCGGGCCGAGCGGTGGGCGACCCAGGCCGGATGATAGCGGTATTGCTTGCGCCCGCGGGCATCGCGGCCGGTGGCCTGGATGTGCCCGTACGGATCGGGGCACAGCCAAACATCGCCCCAGGCCGGTGGCACGGCCAGCGCCCGCAGCCGCGCCAGCTCCGCCGGCGCGCGCACCGGCTCCCCAGAGGCATCGATGAAGCGAAACCCCCGGCCAGCCCGCCGGCGGCGAATGCCAGGGGCTGCGTCGCTGCTGAACCGCAGACGGCCGGCGACAACCGGCGCGCCGCTTCCTCCGCCGCCCCTGGGGGCGCCGCTCCGCATCGTTCTGTCCACCTCCGAGGCAGACCAAGGCAGAGCCGCGGCAGCTCATGCGCCGCGGCCGAACCGCTCGCCGCCTCGGTCACGGGCTGATTAGCCGCGTAACAGAGCGGCCTTCCGCTTAGCCATCTGCTCACCCAGGCGCTCACGCTCCTCCTGGTCCAGCTTCTTCTTGGCGTCCTTGAGCATCTCATCCTCTTCTTCCTGGATGTGATGCTCGACATTCTCCATCAGCACCTTCATCTTCGCCTCATACTGCTCGCCACCGGGATTCATCGCCTTCAGTTCCATGACCAATTGGTCGACGATGGCGTGTTCTTCATACCCCTCGGCAACGACATCACTCAGTTCCCTTGCCGCCTTGGCCTTTACAGCAGGGTAGAAGATCTCTTCTTCAATCTTGCTGTGGGCATCCAGTTCGCTGAGAATCTCTTCCGCCAGCGTCGCGCGGCGCGACTGGCCGGCAGACTCGTACTCCCGGAACAGCTTCTTGACGTTCTTATGATCTTCGAGCAGCAGAGAGATCGCCTCGGTCGTCGGGGTCTGGCGTGCTGGCATGACGCAACATCCTTCGATGTGGGGATGTCTTCAGCGTAGGCAGCAGCCCAACGGTGCGGCATGCCACAGTCGGGCTAGCACGCAGCAGTCAAGCGGATTAGGACACGCCATAAGAAAAACTGGGCGATCACAATCCACAATTCTCCCCCGGCAAATCGAAACAAGATAGGGCCCTTTCTGGTTGGGCCGAGCGTTCGCTACAATCCCAAAGACGCGCGTCCCCCACGCGGCATATCCTCCCGGTGCGGAGGGGGTTTGTGGGCTTCAATCCCCTGGCGGCGCTGTTCGGCCTCTTCTCCCATGACATCGGCATCGACCTCGGCACCGCGAACACGCTGGTGATGGTCAAGGGCCGCGGCATCGTCATCAACGAGCCCTCGGTCGTCGCCATCGACCGCTACACCAAACGCATCCTGGCCATCGGCGCTGAGGCCAAGCGCATGGTCGGTCGCACGCCGGCCAACATCGTGGCCGTCCGGCCGCTGAAGGACGGCGTCATCTCCGACTTTGAAGTGACGGAGAAGATGCTGCAGTACTTCATTCGCGCGGTGCATGACCGCTTCGGTTTCGGCTTCCCGCGGCCGCGGGTCGTCGTTGGCATCCCCAGCGGTGTGACCGAGGTGGAGAAGCGCGCCGTGCATGACGCCGCCCTGAACGCCGGCGCCCGTGCTGCCTACCTGATAGAAGAGCCGATGGCCGCGGCGATTGGCGCAGGCCTGCCCATCACCGAGCCCAGTGGCACCATGATCGTCGATATCGGTGGCGGTACGACCGAGGTGGCCGTCATCGCCCTCGGCGGCATCGTCGTCTCTACCTCAATCCGCACAGCCGGTGACGAGATGGACCAGGACATCATCGCCTACGCCCGTCAGGTGCATAATCTCCTGATCGGCGAGCGCAGCGCCGAGGAGATCAAGATCTCGGCAGGGTCGGCCTTTCCCGTCGATGGCGAGACCACCGTCACTATTCGCGGCCGCGACCTCGCGACGGGCCTGCCCAAATCGGTAGAGGTCAGCGGTGTCGAGCTGCGTGACGCCCTCAGCGGCTCCATCAACGCCATCGTCGATGCCGTTCGCTCTACCATCGAGATTACGCCACCAGAACTGATCGCCGACCTGATGGCGCACGGTATTGCCCTGGCAGGCGGCGGGGCGCTGCTGCGCGGCCTTGACCGGCGGCTCCAACAGGACACGCGCTTTCCCGTGTATGTGGCGGATGACCCGCTCACCTGCGTCGTCCGCGGCACCGGCGAGACCCTGGAGGAGCCGGAGATCCTGCAGAAGGTCCAGGCGCCGCTGGCTCGCCGCAAACCGCCGCGCTAGCCCGGATTACCCGCGAGTAGCCAGCGATCCCCGACATTGCGGAGTTCCCGACCCGGACGCTGCGGCATCACTGCGTCTGCCACGGCCGGCAGCCTGCGCACAGGGTAGGGGCTATCGCTGGAGCTACAGGCTACCCGAACTACCGTCGTGTCTTTTGTGGTACCGTTCCTAAAGAACGCGCGGAAGTTGCCCCCGTGACCTCCTCCCGTACCCTCACCTGGTTCATCATGGTGGCCGGCCTGGCGGGGCTGGGGCTGTTGATGTCAGCCACCGGAGCGGCGCGGCCGTTGCAGTCCGTCGCGCAGCGCGCCGGCGAACCGCTGATTGCCGTGACGCACTCGGTCACCACCCCCATCACCGAGTTCTTCGCCGACCTGGGCCGCGCCGGCCGTCTGCGCGACGAAAATCGCGCGCTGATGGCGGAAAATGAGCGGCTGCGCAGCGCGCTGGCGGGCGCACGGGAAGGTGAGCTGCGCGAAGCTGACCTCGCGGCACTGATGGCGCTGACCAATCTGCCAGGCGGTCAGCTCACCGTGGCCGGCGTCATTGCCCGTGACCCCAGCCCCGTGCGCGACGTCATCCAGATTAATCGCGGCCGCCGCGATGGCGTCGAGGACGGGATGAGCGTCGCCGGCAAAGGCGGCGCGCTGATTGGCACCGTGGAGAAGTCGTTCGACAGCGTCGCCTGGGTACGGCTGATCACAGACCCCAAGAGTGCAGCGAACGCCATCGTGCAGGAGTCCCGCGCCACGGCCACGGCGGTCGGCGCCGCCGGGCATGTGGTGCGGATGGAGTTCGTGACGCAAGGGGCGGAGGTCAAGCCCGGCGACACTGTGCTCACCTCGGGTTTGGGCGGCAGCTATCCGGCCGGGCTGCTCATCGGCCGGGTCGCCAAGGTCGAGGGCGGCCCGCTGGATGTGTTCAAGGACGTGCAGGTCGAGCCGGCGTCGCGCCTGAGCTCCCTGGAGTCCGTGGTGGTGCTCACCGGCTTCCGTCCCCAGCCGGTGGAGGGCATCGGCCGGTGAGCCTGCTGGCGCTGCTGATCCCGGCCCTAATCGCGGCGGTCCTGGACTTGACGGTAGGATCGCAGCTCGATCTGTTCGGCGGCAGGCCCGCCTTCGCGGTGGCCGTGGTGGCGGTCTGGGCCGTCCTGCGCCGCCGTGATGAAGCCTTGGTCTTGGCCCCACTGACCGGGTTGCTGCTCGGCCTGCTGGGAAACGAGCCACTGGGCGCCTCCGTCATAGGCCTGGCGCCGGTGGTGCTGATTGCCGGGTTGCGCGATCCCTCAGCGGTTGAGGGCCGGTTTGCCATGACCCTGATCGCAGCGGCGGCCGGCGCCGCGTTGTACACGTTGGTCGTGGCCATCGCCAACGCCGCCGTCGTCCGGGTGGGGCTGGCGCCCCTGGCCACCCTGCGGGCGGCGCTGGCCGGCGCGGTGTTTACGACGCCGGTGGCCGGTCTGCTATACTTCCCGATGACGCGGGTGGCATGGCGCGAGCGGATGCCCGGCCAGTTCCGCCGCTACTAGGCTTCCTCTCCGCCGGCCCGTTCCCCGGCGCGCCGCACAGGTACCACCATGGGGCTGTTCTTCCGCGAGCGGCGCTGGCGCTCCGAGCGCCGGACGGCGCCCGCCGCCAAACTGTCCCTGTCCCGGCGGCTGGCGGTGCTCGGCGCGGTGACGGTACTGTGCTTTGGCGTGCTGTCGGCGCAGCTATTTCGTCTCCAGGTGCTGGACACCGGCTACTATCAGCTCCAGGCCGAAGGCAATCGCCTGCGCTTGGCGCCGATCACGCCGGCGCGCGGTCTGATCTACGACCGTAACGGGCGGCTGATCGCTGAGAACGTCGCCGCGCCGTATGCCGTGCTGGTACCCAGCCGCCTGCCAAAGGGCCAGGAGGCGGAGACCTACGCCGCCATCGAGGCGCTCCTGCGCGTTCCCACGCACGAGCTCGACGCCAAAGTGACCAAGGCTCGCAGGTCCAACGATCTCGAAACGCCGATCGTGATCAAGCGCGAGCTGGACCGCGACACGATGCAGATCCTCCGTGAGCGGGAGTCGTCGCTACCCGGCGTCAAGGTCGAGTACGAACCGGTGCGGCGCTATCCATATGCGGATCTGCTGGCGCATATGCTCGGGTACACCGGCCGGGTAGAGCCAGAGGACCTCAAAGCCAAGCATGACCACCCATATCAGCCAGCCGACCGCACCGGCAAGGCGGGGCTGGAACTGACGTACGAGGGCTACCTGCGCGGCGCTCCCGGGCGAGAGACCGTCGAGGTGGACGCGGCGGGCCGGCTCCTGCGGCGGCTGGATGCTGAGCCGGCCCAAAATGGCTATAACCTGGTCACAACTATCGATGTCGAGCTGCAGCGCGAAGTTCGCCGCATCCTCGAGGAGTCCGTACGCGACCTGGACTCCAAGAAGGCGGTGGCGATTGTCATGGACGTGCGCACCGGCGAGCTGCTAGCCAACGTCTCGCTGCCCGCGTATGACAACAACATCTTCTCCGGCGAGCTGGATGACGCGAAGTTCGAGGCCATTACCCGCACCCCCGATAAGCCGCTGCTTGACCACGCCATCGCCGAGAAGTTCCCACCGGGATCAACGTTCAAGCTGGTGACGGGCGTCGCCGCGCTGCAGGAGGGCATCGCCAAGCCCGGCACGACCATCACCAGCAACGGCGCCTTGCTGGTCCCGCGTGATTACGACCCAACACAGTTTGACTCCTTCCCGGACTGGCGCGCCGGGCTGGGGCCGCTCAACTTCTACCGCGGCGTCGCGATGTCCTCCGACGTCTACTTCTACTGCCTGGCGGGGGGCCAGTGCCCTGACTTCAAGACCGGCCTCGGCTCGGAACGGCTGGCCAAGTATGCCCGGGCCTTCGGCTTTGGCGAGCAGACTGGTGTCGACCTCCCCGGCGAGACCGATGGGCTGGTCGGCGACGCCGTGTGGCTGAAGAAGGTCTCGAGCGGCGCGGACAACTGGTTCCTGGCAGATACGTTCTATCTCGGCATCGGCCAGGGCTACATGGAAGCAACCCCGCTGCAGGTTGTGCGGATGACGGCGGCGCTGGCCAATGGCGGCAAGCTCATGCGCCCCAAGGTGGTACGCGAGGTCCGCGATGCGGATGGCGGCGTCATCCTGCCGGCGCGCACCGACGTTACGCGCCAGGTACCGGTATCTGAAGAGAACCTGGTGATCATTCGCGAGGCGATGCGCCAGGCAGTAGCGGATGGCACCGCCACAACCGCCCAGGTGCCGGGCGTGACGACCGCAGGCAAGACGGGCACGGCGGAGTTCGGCGCGCGCCTAGGCGCCGGCAGCGTCTATGGCAAGTACAAAGAGCATGGCTGGTACACCGGGTTTGCCCCCTTCGAGCAGCCGGAAGTTGCGGTGGTCGTGTTTCATTACCAGGGTGGTGGCGCACTGACGGCGGCGCCCACCGCCGGCCGCATTCTCAAGGCGTACTTCGACCTCAAGAACCGGCCACAGGCCGGCAGCCAGCGCTGAGGGGCGGATCCATGCCGGTAAGAGGCTGGCGCAGGTATGATCCATGGCTGGTGGTGACGGCGCTGGTGCTGTTCGGCTACAGCCTGGTGCTGATTTACAGCGGCTCGCTCGGGCAGTACGCCACCCCGGGCGATGTGCTGCGCGGCCCGCTGTTGCGGCAGGTGGTCTACCTGGCGGCGGCGCTGATGCTGATGGTATTGGTGGCACGGCTGGACTACCGCACCTGGAGCGGCTACGCGCCGGTACTGTTCGCCCTCGCCTGCTTAGGACTGGTGATTGTGTTCTTCGCCGGCACCAGCGAGTACGGGTCGCGCCGCTGGATTGCCCTCCCCGGCTTTCAGATTCAGCCGTCTGAGCCGGCCAAGCTGATGACGATCGTGCTGCTGGCGCGGATGTTCGCGGCGTGCAGCGGCGGAGCGCTGCCCGGCCGCGTCTTCCTCACCTCGCTTGGCCTCGCGGCCATCCCTGCGATGCTCGTCTTCAAGGAGCCGGACCTCGGCACGGCCATTGTCTTTCTCTCTACCTGGCTGGGGATGGTCTATGTTGCCGGTGCACGCGTCAAGCACATCACCATGCTTGGTGCAGTGTTTGCGATGACGCTGCCATTCATCATGCTGGTCGCCATTCACGGCTACCAGAAGGAACGGCTGGCCGTCTTCTTCAACCCAGACCGTGACCCGCTGGGCACCGGATTCAATGTCAACCAAGCATCGATCTCCATCGGCTCAGGCGGCCTGTGGGGCAAGGGGCTGACCGACGGTACCCAGACACAACTGGAGTTCCTGCGCACGCAAACCACGGACTACATTTTCAGCGTGCTGGGCGAGGAGCTGGGCTTCATCGGCGCCATGCTGCTGTTCGCGCTGTATCTGTTGTTGCTGTACCGGGCACTGCGCATCGCCGCCGCGGCGTCGGATGACACGGGCAAGCTAATCGCCGCCGGTATCGTGGTCATGATCCTGACCCAAGTGTTCATCAACATCGGCGTCAACATCCGCCTCTTCCCGGTCACCGGCATCCCATTGCCGTTCATCAGTCAGGGTGGCTCTTCACTGCTCTCCATGTTCATGGCGCTCGGTGTGCTGCAGTCTATCCATGCCCGCCGCCGGCAGCCGGGCATGGCGCGTCCGCTCTCCCGTCTGGAGTGGGCCTGACGCAGCCACGCGTGCCGCCGTCTCCGTCACCATTGCGACACACTTTCGGGGCACGAATCGCTACACTAGGGGACGGTTCCGGCCGGCCTAACCGTGCGCCTCCGGAAGGGCGGGCCGCCACCTTAGTACGCCGCACGTTGCGTGCAGGCGAGAAGGAAGGCGCATGTCCCGTCGATGGCTGCTCACGGTTGTGCTCGCTGCAGTTCTGTCGGTCTCGTGTGGCGGTGACAAGAAGTCCAGCGGTGGCGGAAGTCCTGGACCGGCAGACCAGGGCTCCACTATCGGCACGCCTGCCCCGGCGGCCACGGCGCCGCCAACCCCCGCCGCCGCTGCCACGCCAAACGAAGCAACCCTCCGCGACCTCCAGGCGCAGGTTGATGCCGGCCGGCTCGACCAGCAGGTGTTCGACAACATGAAGAACACCGGCGCCTCCGATACCCTCGTGGTGCTGGACGAAGCGAAGGCGCTGGATACGCTGCGCAAAGAGGCCGCCGCGCGTGGCATCCAGCTCTCCGAGGAGCGAATCGTCGAGCTGAAGCCCCAGATCTACGCCGAGATCAAGAAGCAGGTTGCGGGCGGCATCGGTGGCGGCGGCGCCGTCGTGCAGGACTTCGACAGCCTTGGCGTCGTGCAAGTGCGCTTCACCAGCGGCGCCACCCTGCTTACCGTCCTCCGCCGGTCCGAGGTCGAGGGCGTCCGCGACGTCCAAACCTACAAGCGCCAGACCAAGGAAAGCCTGCCGCTGATTAACCAGCCCAAGGCCACCAAGGACGGCTACACCGGCGCCGGCACCACCGTTGCCGTTCTGGATACCGGCGTGGATTACCGCCACAGCGCCTTCGGCAGCTGTCAGCGCCCTGGCCTGCCGGCGAACAAGTGCCGCGTCACCTTCGCCGCCGACGTGCTCCAGAATGACAGCGTGCTCGATGACGACGGCCACGGCACCAACGTCTCGGGGATCGTCGCCGGCGTGGCTCCGCAGGCGCGGCTGGCCGTGCTGGATGTCTTCCAGGGTGAGCAGGCCAGCGACCGCGCGGTGTTGGTGGCGCTGGATTGGGTGCTGAAGAACAAAGCCACGTACAACATCGTCGCTGTCAACCTCTCCCTCGGATCGTCGCAGTTCTACCACACGGCGGCTTGCAGCCGGTCTCCGTACGTCACCGTGTTTCGGGACCTGCGAGCGGCCGGTGTCCTACCGGTGGTAGCGGCCGGCAACGATGGCATCGTCAAGGGGAAGTTCCGCAACGGCCTCGGTGATCCGGCCTGTGCCTCCGGCGCGTTGAGCGTGGGCGCTGTGTACGATGCCGACACCGGCCGCCGCGTGTACGGCCCAGACTGCACCGACGAGAAGACGGTAGCCGATCAGATTACCTGCTTCTCGCAGACCGGCCCCAACCTCGGCATCCTCGCGCCGGGTTCGCGCATCACGGCCGCCGGCGTTACCCAGGGCGGCACCTCGCAGGCCGCCCCCCACGTCGCCGGCGCCGTCGCCGCGCTCGCCTCCAAGTGCCCGCGCGCTACCCCGGAGCAAATCGAGAAGGCAATCACCACCAGTGGCCCAGAGATCAATGACAAGCGCAACAATGTCACACGCCGGCGGCTGGACGTCTCGGCAGCCGCACAGTCTTTGAACGCCGCCGGCGCCTGCCGCCGCTGATGCCCTTGGCTCTCCGCCGTCTGCCGGTTACACTGATAAGAACACATGTTCCGGGTACAACCGGCAGACGGCACGGCCCGACGCACCGGGTGGGCCGCCGGCCAGGCGCTCAGGTGAAGCATGGCAGAACGGGCGAAGACGCGGCAGGTGTTTGTCTGCTCAGAGTGCGGACAGGAGGCAGTGCGCTGGCAAGGTCGCTGTCCCGAGTGCCAGGCCTGGAACACCCTCGCCGAGCGAACGGTCTCATCGCGCAGTAGCAGCACCCCCAGCATGGGACGGGTGCGGAGCAGCGGCCCGCTTTCCGCACCCGTCGCGCTGGCAACGCTCGACAGCGAGGCGTATCCGCGGCTGGATTCCGGCATCGGTGAGTTCGACCGGGTGCTGGGTGGTGGCATCGTGCCCGGTTCGCTGGTGCTGATCGGCGGTGACCCCGGTATTGGCAAGAGCACACTGCTGCTCCAGGTGGCGGGGCGCATCGCAACCGGTGATCGGCGGGTCCTGTATGTCTCCGGAGAGGAGTCCGGCCATCAGCTCAAGCTCCGTGCGTCCCGCCTGGGCATCCGCGGTGATCAGTTGTATCTCCTTACCGAGACCAACCTTCAGGGAGCCCTGGAGCACGCAGATCAGCTGCAGCCGGACCTCGTGGTCATCGACTCCATCCAGACGGTATACATGCCTGAGCTGCAGAACGCGGCCGGCAGCGTGGCGCAGCTGCGCGAGTGCACGCTGCGGCTGATGCAGTGGGCCAAGAGCGGGACGGTGCCGGTGTTCGTCGTCGGACACGTCACCAAAGAGGGCGAGATCGCCGGGCCACGTCTGCTGGAGCACATCGTCGATGTGGTGCTCTACCTGGAGGGAGAACGGTTCAGCAGCTACCGGCTGCTGCGCGGTGTCAAGAACCGCTTCGGCGCAGTCTCTGAGATCGGCGTGTTCGAGATGCTGGGGGCGGGGCTCACCCCGGTAGACAACCCCTCTGAGATCTTCCTTGCCGAACGGCAGGAGGGGGCGATCGGCTCGGCTATCACCCCGGCCGTCGAAGGTAGCCGGCCGTTGCTGCTGGAGGTCCAGGCGCTCACCTCTCCCGCCGCGGCCGCCATGCCCCGGCGCGTGGCCAACGGTATCGACTTCAATCGGCTATTGATGCTCACGGCCGTCCTCACCAAACGTGCCGGGGTGCGGCTGTCGGACCAGGACGTGATCGTCAACGTCGTTGGCGGTCTGCGCGTGAGTGAACCGGCCGCCGATCTGGCGGTGGCGCTGGCGATTGCCTCCAGCCATCGCGATGCCCGGCTTCCCGGTGACCTGATCGCGCTGGGGGAGATTGGGCTGTCCGGCGAGCTGCGGTCGGTTAGCCACCTTGACCGGCGGCTGGGCGAGGCTGAGCGGCTCGGCTTCACCCGCTGCCTGCTGCCCCGGGCGGCGCTGCGCCGGGGCCGGCCCGCGACAACCATCGACCTCCTGCCAATGGACACGCTGCGCGACGCGATGGCGTTGCTCGATCCGTTCTGATGCCGCAGGGGCTCAGCAACGGGTAATGTCGACTTCGCCACTTCGCCGGCAATCAATTGCGAAGTCCCCCTCGCCCGCCGCTGCGGAGGAGGGGGACTTCGCAACCGCCGCTCCATGTGGGGCCAAGGCAATAGCCCTATGCCCCGGCAGCGGCGCCGGACTTGACCTTGTAGCTGATGTGATCGTCCTCAACACCCAGCTCCAGCGTGTCACCGGTGGTGAAATCGCCCTGGAGCAGCGCCTCGGACAGCCGGTCCTCGACCTCGTTCTGGATGACGCGGCGCAGCGGCCGGGCACCAAACACCGGGTCGTATCCCTTCTCGCTCAGCCAGCGGCGGGCTTCGTCCGACACCTCAAGCGATACGCCCTTGGTCAGCAATTGCTTGCTGACGTCGCGCAGCATCAGGTCCACAATCTGCCCGATATCGTCCTTGGTGAGTGCATGGAAGACGACCGTGCTATCGATGCGGTTGAGGAACTCGGGCCGGAAGACGTTCTTCATCTCCGTCAGCACCTTGTCCTTCATCCGAACGTAGGCGTCCTCAGCGCTCTTGACCTCGTCGCGCGTGCCGGCGAAGCCAACCGACCGGTCGCGGCGAATCAAGTCCGAGCCGACGTTGCTGGTCATGATCAGAATGGTGTTGCGGAAGTCCACCTTGCGGCCCTTGGCGTCGGTCAGGTGACCATCGTCAAACACCTGCAACAGCATGTTGAAGACTTCCGGGTGCGCCTTCTCGATCTCGTCCAGCAAGATAAGGCAGTAGGACTTGCGCCGGACGGTGTCCGTCAACTGGCCGCCGTCGTCGTAGCCGATGTAGCCCGGAGGGGCGCCGATCAGGCGGGCGACGGAGTGCTTCTCCATGAACTCGCTCATGTCGAGCTTGATCATGGCGTCTTCGCTGCCAAACATGAACTCTGCCAGCCGCCGGGCGAGCTCGGTCTTGCCGACACCGGTGGGGCCAAGGAAGATGAACACGCCGATGGGGCGCTTGGGATCCTTCAGCCCAGCGCGGGCGCGACGCACGGCTTTCGCCACGGCGACGATCGCCTCGTGCTGGCTGATGACCTTCTCGTGCAGCGCATCTTCCATCTTGAGCAGGCGCTCGGACTCCGCCGAGTCCAGCCGGTTGAGCGGGATGCCCGTCCACATCGAGACGACTTCGGAGATATCCTCCTCGGTCACCATGGGCTTGTCGCTGTCGCGGTCCGCCTCCCAGCCTTCTTCCATCTTCTCGATCTTCGACTGGAGCTTCAGTTCCTGGTCGCGCAGCTGGGCGGCGCGCTCATACTCCTGTGCTGCAATGGCGTTGTCCTTTTCCTTGCGCAACGCGTCCAGCCCGCGCATTGCCTCCTTGAGGGAAGGCGGCGTCGAGGAGCGCCGGATACGCACGCGGGATGAGGCCTCGTCCACCAGGTCGATGGCCTTGTCCGGCAGGAAGCGGTCGGCCACATAGCGGGCCGCCAGCTCCGCGGCGTGCTTGAGCGCGTCATCGGTGATGATCAGCTTGTGATGCTCTTCGTACCGCTCCTTGATGCCGCGCAGGATCTCGACGGTCTCCTCAACGGAGGGCTCGTTGACCGTCACCGGCTGGAAGCGGCGCTCCAGCGCAGCATCGCGCTCGATGTGCTTGCGGTACTCGTCCAACGTGGTGGCGCCCACGCACTGCAGCTCGCCACGGGACAGCGACGGCTTGAGGATATTGGCGGCATCGACCGCGCCTTCCGCGGCGCCGGCGCCGACCAGCATGTGCAGCTCATCGATGAAGAGCACGCAGTTGGCCGAGGACTTGATCTCCTCGATGACCTTCTTCAGCCGCTCTTCGAACTCGCCGCGGTACTTCGTGCCCGCCACCAGGGAACCGATGTCCAGCGTCAGCAGGCGCTTGCCCTGCAGGGTCTCGGGCACATCGCCGGCCACGATCCGCTGTGCCAGGCCCTCGGCGATGGCGGTCTTGCCCACGCCCGGCTCGCCGATCAGCACCGGGTTGTTCTTCGTGCGGCGGGACAGGATCTGGATAACGCGCTCGATCTCCTTGTGCCGGCCGATAACCGGGTCGAGTTTGCCGGCACGGGCGGCGGCGGTCAGATCCATGCCCAGCTGGTCAACGGTGGGGGTGCGCGTCTGCGAGCGGGCGGCGGCAGCACCCTGGCTGGCGCCCTGGGGCATCGATTGCGAGAGGATGCGGGTCGTCTCGGCGCGGACACGCTCCAGGTTGACGCCGAGTGATTCGAGCACGCCGGCGGCGATACCCTCGCCTTCCCGCACCAGGCCAAGCAGCAGGTGCTCGGTGCCGATGTAATGGTGGTTGAGGCGGCGGGCCTCATCGACGGCGAGCTCAATCACCTTCTTTGCCCGAGGCGTCAGGCCAATTTCGCCCAATACCGCGCGATCGCCACGGCCAATGATGAATTCGACGGCCGAACGGACCTTGTTCAACTCGACGCCGAGATTGGCCAGCACCTTGGCGGCAACGCCGTCACCCTCGCGCACGAGGCCAAGAAGCAGGTGCTCGGTGCCGATGTAGTTGTGGTTGAAGCGCTGTGCTTCCTCCTGTGCGAGGGTGAGCACGCGCCGCGCCCGCTCCGTGAACTTGTCGAATCTATCTGCCATGGTCGTTGTCTCCGTAGAACCGGACGCCGATCCCGCGTGTGCCCTCGCCAGCGGGGTTCCTCTCAGGGGGCTGAGACGAGAACAGCCACGGGGTCCATTCTGGCACCGTAGCTGTCCTTAGTGTACCCCTTTGGGGACGATTCTGGGGTCCGCGTGGACCCCAGATTGATGAGTGCTTGGATGCGGTGGTGGGGTGCTTGCCCGCTCACGCCTCCTCTGGAGGTGCGCTGTTGCCCTCGGCGGGCGTCTCACTCTGCTCGGCTGCCTGACTGGCGCGCAGCGCCTCGCGGAGCGCCTGCGCCATCGAGGTCTGCGGGAACTCATCGTCCTCGGGCAAGCCCCCGATGGATGTGATCGCCGGTGGACGGTCTCGGTCCCGGTCTCGGCCGCGATCGCGGCCGCCACCACGCGGCTCCCGCTCCGGTTCCCGGTCGCGCTCCTGGAACGCCGGCCGCGATACCGGTGCCGGTCCGGAGAGGTCGGGGGCGGTTGAAGGTACGTACGGCTCCTCGCCCTCCCGCGGCTCCGCCGGCGGTGGCAGCGTCACGCCGAGCTTGCTCTCCACTTCATTGCGCATGTACTCGGGCACCACCCGAACGGCGCCCTGCTGGTCAAACTCCCAGCCCATACGTTCCGCGTCGTCGCGCGCGCCCCGCAATGACAGGCCGATGCGGTGCTTATCGCGCTCGACGCGCACGATCTTCAGCGGGACGATGTCACCCTCGTGCACCACCTCGCGCGGATGCGTGATACGCCGGTCCGACAGCTCGGAGACATGCACCAGCCCTTCTACTGGACCTTCGATCCGTGCAAAGGCGCCGAATGTCACGAGCTTGGTGATGCGGCCGGGGACCAGCTGGCCCACGCGGTAGCGGTCGACAATCTCTTCCCACCGCTCCGGCTGTGCACGGCGCAGGGAGAGGGCGATCTTCTTGGTTTCGGGGTCGACCTTCATCACGAAGGCGTCCACCTCGTCGCCGACCTTGTAGATCTCCTCGGGCGACTTGCCGCGCTCCCAGGTAAGCTCGGACAGATGCGCCAGGCCGTCCGCGCCGCCGAGATCGACGAAGACACCGAACGGACGGACGGAGGTGATGCGGCCGCGGCGAATTTCACCCTCTTGGAGTTCCGACAAGAGCTTTTCTTTGCGCTGGCTGCGGAACTCTTGGAGGGCAGCGCGCTCGGACAGGATAACGCGGTTGCGCCGGCGGTTGATCTCGATGACCTTCAGCCGCAGGCTGCGACCTGCCATCTGCGCAAGGGAGCTGTCGGCGCCCTCACGCTGGTCCGGCCGGACGCCGACAACCTGCGACAGGGGAACGAAAGCGTTGACGCCCTCGACATTCACCAGCAGGCCACCCTTGTTGTAACCGGTGACCTCCGCCTCGAAGGATTCGTTGTCGTCGTAGCGCTGCTGGAGGACATGCCAGCCGCGCTCGCCACGGGCCCGGTCCAGCGACAGCAGCACCTGACCTTCTTGGGTTTCGGGCTGGAGGACCGTGGCGAAGACCTTCTCGCCAACCTGGACTCGGCTCAGGGGTTCAGCGCCGAGCGAATGCATCTCGCTGAGCGGAATAAACCCCTCTGATTTGGAACTGACGTCGACGATGACGCCGTCGCGGCCCACGCTGATGACCGTGCCTTCCAGCACTTCCCCACGGCGTGGGTCACGGAAGTTCCGGCTCTCCTCCTCGAGGAGATCCTCCATGCTTTCGACGTTCTCGTCGTCGTACGGGACGTTAGTCAACGTCGCATCCCCGCTGATATCCAGATTGGCGGCCGGTGAAGACACCGACACAGGCGCGCGCCGCATGGACGCACGCCCGCTGGCAGTGTAGCACGCGCCGATTTGTCAATGGAAGCGCCGCCCGGTGGCGGCCAGAGGTGGCAATGCCCCTGAGCTCATCGCTCAGGGGCATCAGGGAGGGCCGGCGGTGGCCTATTGTCCGCACCGCCTCGCGGCGGCAGTATCGTCGGCGCTGGAACGTTTCACGACCGTGTTCGGGATGGGAACGGGTGGGACCGTCCCGCGCGAACCACCGACCCGG
>CAUJGQ010000059.1 GCA_963170165.1 Chloroflexota bacterium
GGCGCCTGCGGTGCGGCCACCTCCCGCCGCTGTTGCCGGGACGCCGGCGCGCCGCACGCCGGACAGAAGCGCAGGCCGGAACGCAGCGCCGCGCCACAGCCACCACAGATGGCCGGTCCCATCGCGGCGCCGCAGGCGGGGCAGTTCCAGGCGCCGGGCGGCAGTGGCTGGCGGCAGTGGAGGCAGACGGGCAGCGACGCCACCGGTGTGCCACAGCGCCCGCAGAAGTGGGCGCCGGCATTGAGCGGCTTGCGGCAACGAGCGCAGGCGGTCACCGGCGGGGCAGGCATGATGGCACTCCACACCGGTCGCCGTTGTGCCGGTGCCAGTGCAGTATCGGCCGGGCCCGCGGGCCAGTCTGCCGGGGAATCTCCATCGCCTCGTCAGGCAATATGCGCCGTTCGTCGCCCATTGCACTCTGCGGCGCCTCATTATCAGGCGGTGGAGACGTCGCCGTGGTGCTGGCGGTTGGGCAACAGTCATGGCATGATCGCCGGCACGCACCAGGCTCCGCACAGCGAACAGGGGGAGACCAGCCGATGCCAATCAAACCGACCGACCCGCACTGGCGCGAGCGCTACGCCGCGCTGCTGTGTTCGCCGCGCCAAGCGATGGCGCTGGTGCAGCCGGGGGACACGGTCTACCTGGGCGGCTGGACCTCGGTGCCGCTGACGCTGTGCGCTGGGCTGGCCGAGCAGGCCGCCGCGTTGCGCGACGTGACGGTCGTCACCTTCCTCACCGCCTTCAACTGGGACCGGCCGGAGCTGCTGGCGGCCTTTCAGATCGTCACCGCCTACACCGGCCCGTATGAGCGCGGCCCTGCCCGCGAGGGGCGGTTTGACTACCTGCCCGTCGCCGGTTTCCGCGAGGGGCGGGCGCCCAACGGCTTCCCGGAATCGTTCGACGTGGTGGGTGTGCCAATCTCGCCGCCGGATGAGGACGGCTACTGCTCCTTCGGCGGCGGCGTCTGGTTCGGGCCGACGGTGCTACGCGGGGCGAAGGCGGCAGTGGGGGAGGTGCACCCGGAGTTCATCCGCACCGGCGGCGACAACCGCGTCCACATCTCCCGTTTCGCCGCCCTCACCGAGAACGTCGCCGTCGCCGGGCCGCCGCCGATTCCGCCCCGCTCGGAGGAGGCGGAGATCGCCGCGCAGGTGGCCTGCTCGCTGATCGCGTCGGAGATCATCAAGGACGGCGCCACCATCCAGATCGGCGTCGGCGACGTGTCGGCGGCGCTGGCGCTGTACCTGGGCGACAAGCACGACCTGGGCATCCACTCCGAGATCATCCCCGGCGGGGTGGCAGACTTGGTCAAGTGCGGGGCGGTCACCGGCCGGCACAAGGAGGTACATCCCGGCAAGGTAGTCGGTGCGGCGCTGGTGCAGATGCCGCCGGAGGAGCTGGCCTACATCGACGGCAATGAGACCTTCGAGCTGTACGACTTCTGCCACACCGACGACATGCGCCTGCTGCTGCAACTGTCCAACTTCGTCGCCGTCAACAACGCCCTGTTCGTCGATGTCACCGGCAACGCCTGCGGCGAATCCTGGGGGCCGCAGGTGTTCTCCGGGCCGGGTGGCCAGCCGACCTTCGCCTATGCCGCCTCCACCACCTCAGCGCAGTCGGTGATCGCGCTGCCGTCGTCGCAGATGGCCGGCGGCGAGCGGCGGCCGCGGCTCTTGGCGGCGCTGCCGGAAGGCTCCACCGTCACCAGCCACCGTGCCTACGTCGATTACGTGGTCACCGAGCAGGGCATCGCCCGGCTCACCGGCAAGACGCTGCGCGGGCGGATCGATGAGCTGGTGAGCGTGGCCCACCCGGACTTCCGCGCCGAACTGCGGGCAGAGGCGCGCAAGCTGTACGGCGTGTGACGCGCCGGTCAGCGGCCGTACACCGACACCACGCTGCGGCTGCCGGCGGTGTACGGGGAGCGGGCCCAGTCTGCCCAGCGCTCACGCAGGCGCAGCCCGGCGATGCGTGCCATCAGGTCCAGCTCGCTGGGCCAGGCGTAGCGGGTGACGATCGGGTCGAGCCGCACGCCGGCAGCCGACAGCGAGACGTGCGTCTCCACCAGCAGCTGGCGCTCGGGGTCGTGCCGCGCCACGTCGAGGCGCACTTCGTCCACCGCCACCGCCTCGGCGTCGACGTACTGCTGATCGCGTAGCCGGTGGAGATAGGCGGGGGAGAAGGCCTCCACCACGAACACGCCGTCGTCGCTGAGATGGGCGGCCACGTTCTCAAAGCAGCGCACCTGGTCATCCTGAGTGAGCAGATTGAACAGCGTGTTCCACACCACGTAGATCAGCCGGTAGGCGCCAGCCACGGGCACATCGGCGAAGTCGCCCAGCGTCACCGCCAGCCGGTCGCCGCCGGGCTTGGCCCGCAGTTGGGCGATCATCGCCGGCGAGAAGTCGATGCCGTCGACCCGCAGGCCGCCCGCCGCCAGCGGCAGGGCGATGCGCCCGGCGCCGATCGCCAGTTCTAGCGCCGGGCCCGTGCCCGCCAGCCCGGCCAGGAATGCCACGGCGGCGGCCTCATCCCCGCGCTGCACGTCGCGGTAGGTCGCGGCCACCCGCTCACCGAAGCTCAGTTCCGGTCGGTAGTCCTTCATGCTAGCCGGTCCTCCTCCCTGCCGGGCGCCGCACCCGAAAACAGCAGCAGCGCCAGTTCGTCCAGCGTGGCGATGCCCTCCAGCGGGAAGCGCGCCGCCACGGGCATAAAGACGTCGATCGTGTGATGCTGGGCCAGCCCGATGGCCTGGCGGCGCAGCGCCCAGCCCAGCGCCTGCCGGGGAAAGTCCGCCGTTCGCGGCCAGCCGCTCGCCTCAAGGAACGTCCGCAGCAACGCCGCGTCACAGGCGAACAGGTCGCGGTAGAGCTGGATGATCTCCAGATGGCGGTCGCCGGCCACCGTATCACCCCAGTCGATGACGCCCGCCAGGTGGCCGCCCTCGACGTAGACGTGCATCGCCACCAGATCGCCATGGGTGACGGCGAGGTCGGGCGGCCCGAGCCGCGCCACGAACGCCGCTGCCTGCGCGGCCAGGTGCGGCGGCAGCGAGCTGCGGGCGGCGGCGGTCGCGGCGTCCGGCGGCGACCAGTCCGCCGCGGTGGCGATGCTATCGGGGGCGAGCGCGTGCAGCCGCCGCACCTGCTCGCCCAGTTCCGCCGCGACGGTGTGCCGCTGGGCGGCGGTCAGCGCCGCATCCCGCCAGGCATGGCCGGGCATCCGCGTGGTGATCAGGTAGGGCCAGGGGGCATCCGGCTGATCGGAGAGCCGCCCTTGGCCGAGCAGGCGGGGCGCGGCGATCTGCGGCTGGCTGGCCAGCAGCGCCAGCGCCGCCCGCTCGGCGGTGAAGCTCAGCCGCCAGCGCGGCGTCTGGCCGAACAGCTTCACCACCACGTCGCCGCAGAGAAACACCGGGTTGGTCGGGTTGTAGCCGGCCACCGGCTCCCGCCCGGCGCCGCTCAGGCCGTGGCGATCCAGGATCGCCGTCACCACCGGCTCCCACAGCGCCAGATCGCTCAGCCCGGCGCGGAAGGTGGCCGGTGAGGAGAAAGCCGGAGGTGCGATCACGGCGCCACCTCCCGGCCGGCTGGCTGCTCCACCCGCCGCAACACGCGCAGCAGGTACTGCTTGCGATCCAGCGGGTTGGGGCCGGTACGGGGTCGCGCGGGCGGCGGCCCGGCGGCCGGTTGATAGCGGGCAAACGCCGTCTCCAGCGCCCCCTCGCCGCGGGTGAGCCCCGCAAGTTGCACGTGCAGATCGTGGACCGCCGCCGCCGGCATCTCGCCCGCCAGCACGTATGCCGCCGCCCGCGCCTCCTGGGTGAGGGGCGCCGCCCGCAGCCGCGCCAGCAGGGGCAGCACCGCGCTGAGGCTGTCCGCCGGGATCTCCAGGTGAAAGCGATGCACCGGCTCCTCCACGAGCACCCCCGCCTGCGCCAGTGCCGCCATCAGCACCAGCGGCGTCAGGCCGCGGAAGTCGGCGCCAGTGCTGGACATGCTCTTGCTGAAGCCCTGGTGGGCGTGGCTCTGGCGCGGCGCGTAGCCGGTGTGCGTCAGCGTGACGGCGCAATCCGTCACCTGCCAGCCGTACAGCCCCTGACGTAGGGTGTCACTGATGCTGTCCTCTACCGCCGCGACGAAGGCCGGCGGCATCGTGCCGTGTACCGCCACCGCCGTCCGGAAGACGATGCCGCTGCCGGGCGGCGCCGGCTCGATGCGCAGCCCGACGGTGGCCAGAAACGGGTTGGGTGGCACGCGCATCACCTCCACCGCCGCGCCCGTGCCGGCGGGCCGCTCGATGCACAGCGGCGTCGAGGGGCGGAAGTCCACGGCAAGGCCGTAGTCCTGCGCCAGCGTCGCCTGAATCACCTCCTTCTGCACCTCGCCGTACAGCGAGATGGAGGTCTCGCCGCGCTGCTCATCGTGGCGGAGGTTGATCAGCGGGTCCTGCTCGGCCAGCTGCGTGAGCGCCAGATGCAGCGCCCGCCGCTCTGCCGGGCGCGAGGGCAGCACCACCGTCTCCAGCACGGGCGGGGCAAAGCTGCGTACCCCCTGCCCCGGCCGCGGTGTACCGATACTGTCGCCGGTCTGGATGTCGCTCAGCCCCCACAGTTTCGCGATCTGCCCGGCGGCGGCGACCGGCCGCGCCACCACCTCGCCCCGCTCGAAGAGGCGCAGCGCCGTCACCCGGCCCTCATGTCCGGCGCCATAGCGCAGCCGGTCACGCGGGTGGACGCGGCCGGTGAACAGGCGCGCCGAGGCGATCTTCTCCCCCGCCGCGCCGCGCTCGACCTTGAACACCGTGCCGGACAGGGGCGCAGCGGCATCGCCCGCGGCGGCAGGCAGCAGGCCGGTGAGCCCGGCCATCAGCTCCGGCACCCCGGCGCCGGTGATGGCCGAGCCACAGAACACCGGGTGCACCAGCGCCCGCCGGCTGTGCGCCGCCAGCATCTGCCACAGCGCGGCGGCAGACGGCGGCACGCCGTCGAGGTAGGCGGCCAGCACCGCGGGATCGTGCTCCGCCAGCAGCGCCGACAGCTCGGCGACGAAGGCAGGAGCGGCGGGGGCATGCGGGACAAACGCCGCCCGGTCGCTGCCCTCGTCGCGCACTGTCCCCAGGGAGATGACGGCGGGGGTCAGGTGTGCGGCGATATCGCGCAGCACGGCGGCCGAGCGTGCGCCGGCACGGTCGATCTTGTTGATGAAGATCAGGGCGGGAATGGCCAGCCGCCGCAGCGCGCGCAAGAGGATGCGCGTCTGTGGCTGGACACCCTCCACGGCGGACAGCAGCAGCACCGCGCCGTCGAGCACGCGCAGCGCTCGCTCCACCTCAGCGATGAAGTCCGGGTGGCCGGGGGTGTCAATCAGATTGACGGTGACATCATCAACGGCGAACGAAACGGCCGCCGACTTGATGGTGATGCCGCGCTGCCGCTCCAGCAGCAGGCTATCGGTCTGGGTGGTGCCGGCATCGACACTGCCGGGCTGGGTGATGACCCCGGCGGCGTACAGCAGCCGCTCGGTCAGGCTGGTCTTGCCAGCGTCAACATGCGCCACGATCCCCAGGTTTAACGTCCGCATCCGGCCTCATGTCCTCCAAGCGGAACCCAACGCGCGTGTGGATGGACATGGGCGATTTCATGATCGTCTCCCTGCGGAAGGTCGGGGCGACGGTATTACAGCAGATCGCCGCCGCGGACGGCAAGCAGCGGCCGGCGCCCGCTCCTGTTGCCCGAGAACGAACGGGCGGAGCGGGCACCGGCCATGCACGGTTGCGCGATCCATTTGCTCGCGGCTAATACCGATCCCAGTGCGCGAACTCCGTCGCCGCCTTGCGGCCGGCGGTGGGGTTGGCGGGACGGGCGGCGCGCGCCGCCTGGTCGATATGGCCGATGGTGACGACGGTCCACAGCCGCCGCTCGGCGGGGATGCCCAGCGCCTGCTTGATCACCTGGGGGCCGTTGTCCTTGAGCGTGCTGATGTTGGAGCCGAGGCCGTGCGCCTTGGCGGCCAGCAGCAGCCGCTCCACCAACCGGGCCTCGTCGAAGATCTCCAGCTCCCGCCGCTCCGGCTCGCCGGGCGAGACGATCACCAGGGCAACGGGGGCGCCGGCGGCCGCACGCACGCCGTGCGCGGCGATCTGCTGGAGCACTGCCGGATCGCGCACGACGACGACCTCGGCCGGCTGGCGGTTACTGGCGGAGCCGGACCAGCGGCCGACTTCGAGGATGTCGCGCAGCGCCTCCTCGGCCACCGGCGCCGTCGTGTACTCGCGCACGGCCCGTAGCCGCCGCAAGAAGTCCAGCCGGTCCGCGGTCTGCTCAGGCATGGTCACCCCTCCCCATTAGTTCGTTGCTCATTCTACGTAAGCGGGAAGGGGTGACGCGAACGGCAAGGGGACGGTTACATCCGCAGCAACGCGACCACCGCCCTACGGCACGGTTTCCACGAAGGCGATGGCCTCCAGGTTGATGGCGGCGGACTCCTGAATCGGGATCAGCGGCCGGGCCCTGAACGTCAGCCAGGATGTGAACGGGGCGGATAGGCGGGCCAGGGTGGCATGGCTATCCGCTTCCACGACGGCCGCGCCGCCGGAGTTATCGGCGTACGCATAAAAGCCGAGGAACTCGGCCCCCTTGGCCGGTTCCCACTGCTGGAACACCGCCAGCGACCGGCGATTGCTGGCCTCCGAGGTATCGGTGAACTCCCAGGTGAGCAGGTACAGCACGTCTTCTTCTCCCTCATGCATGGTGCTGACTGTCTCGTACGTAGCGCAGCCGGCGGCGGATCACCCGTGCCGGGAACGGGACCTGCTACGCTCGACGCCAGGGCACATCACGCAGGGAGCGAGCGGCGTGCGGTTATTGCTGGTGCTGGCAGGGGGCGCGCTCGGTTCGGGGGCACGGTACGTGGTGGCGGCGTGGCTACTGGAGCGCTACGGTCCCGGCTTTCCCTGGGGGACGCTGGCGGTGAACGTCAGCGGCTCGCTCGTGATCGGCATGGTGGCGGGGCTGGCGGATGAAGGCGGACGGATCAACCCCGACGTGCGGCTGTTGCTGATCACCGGTGTGCTGGGCGGCTACACCACGTTCTCTGCCTTCTCGCTGGAAGCGGTGCGCCTGGCGGAGCGCGACGCCCTGCCCCGCGCGCTGCTGTATGTCAGCTTGTCAGTCACGTTGTCGCTGGCCGCCGCCGCGCTGGGGCTGTGGCTGGCGCGCCGCATGTGACCCATTTGCCCTCAGCCCGCCGCTCTACATCGCTGCCAAGCCCCCCGCTCGCTCCCGAGGAGGTTGAACGAGCGGGGACCGGCGGTCCGTGGTTTGCTATACGCTCGTCTCCTCTGCTGTCTGCTCGCCCCCCGGGAGCAGGGCAGACCGGGCGGCGCCATCCACCAGCGGCAGGTCAATCAGCAGCAGGCGCCCGCCGCCCTCCAGGCGGATGCGCTCGACGGCGGCGATGCGGGCGGCGTCGCCGGGACGCAGCTCCTCACCGTCGACCGCGCTGTCGCCGGAGACGGCGTACACGTACAGCCCGCGACCGCGCGGCAGCCCGTAGGTGAGCGGCGCCGTGCGCTCGGACAGCGTCATCACCACGTCCTGATAGATGGGCACGCCGCCGGCCGCGGCCCACGGCGAGGCGACGACCGTCAGCCCGTCTTCCGTCACCTGGTACTGCGCCTGGGCGTAGGACGGGCGGATGCCCTGCTGCGCGGGCAGGAACCAGATCTGCTGCAGGCGCACCGGCTCCTTGCCGAGATTGAGCTCGGAGTGCCGGATACCGCTACCGGCGGACATCTTTTGCACATCACCGGGACGGATCTCCCCCTCGTTGCCGGTGGTGTCGTAATGCGTCAGCACGCCGCCCTGGAGAAGCGTGACGATCTCCATATCCCGGTGCGGGTGCAGCGGAAAGCCGCTTTCGCCATCGATCACGTCATCGTTGAAGACACGCAGCGGGCCGAAGCTGAGGTTCTGAGGATCGTAGTACCGGTCAAAACTGAAGTGCCAGCGGGCGTCCAGCCAGCCCGCGCGCATCCGGTGGTGCGCATCCTTGCGGCGAATGTCGATCATGGCGCCTGTTCTCCTCCGTCGGTATGCGCAGCATAGCACATTATTGTTGTATCTGCAACTATCACCAGCCGGACTTCTATCAGCCTCAGCAGCGGCGTAGACTGCCGTTATGGACGAGCAGCCGGACCCGCGGCGGCTGGCGGTGTGGCGCGCCTTTCTGGAGGCGCACGCCGCGCTGATCGATGTGCTGGAGGCGGAGCTTCAAGCGGCCCACGCCCTACCGCTGACCTGGTACGACGTGCTGGTGCAGCTCAGTGAGGCCCCCGGCCACTGCCTGCGCATGCAAGATCTGGCCCGGTCGGTGCTGCTCTCCAAGAGCGGGCTGACGCGGCTGTTTGACCGGATGGAGCAGGCTGGCCTGGTCGAGCGCCGTCCCTTCCCCGCGGACCGGCGCGGCACGCTGGCTGCCCTGACGCCGGCGGGGGAGGAGCGGCTGCGCCGGGCCGCACCGGCCCATCTCGCCGGTGTGCTGCGTCACTTTGCCCGCCACCTGGCAGAGGCTGAGGCAGACACCCTTACCGCCTTCTTCGCCCGCGTGCGCGCCGCCCTCCCTGGCAGGCTGCGGATTGACGGTCCGGTGTAGCGCGCGGTCCGCCGCCCGCACCGCACAGCGACGCCGGTGTTTCCTATCCCGAAATCGGCGATACTCCCTTGCCAAGAGGCAGGCGCGCGCATGTCCCCAACGGCCCTGGCGCTGGTGCTGACGGCGGCGGTGTTCCACGCGCTGTGGAACCGGGCGTTGCACGTGGC
>CAUJGQ010000060.1 GCA_963170165.1 Chloroflexota bacterium
CGTGTGCCAAAGCGGTCGGAGCACAGCAGGCAGGCGCGCGCCACGCCGGCTCTAACCAGGTGATCGGCGAGATTCTCCAGCCGCTGCGCCGGATCGGCCTGCGGGTCCATCCAGTTCAGCGGAAAGTGACAGTGAACATCCCAGATCTTCATGCAGCTCCTCGTGTCGCCGTCCGGCAGCCTACTCCCTCCGGCGTGGCGGCCGGCTCCCCTCGTTGCGGCGGTCCGGCCGGCTAGGCGGGAAGCCGGGCCGCACCGGCGGCGCCGGACCGCGCCGCGGCGTCTCCGGTGCAAAGGTACCGTAGTCGGCAGTTTCGCGCCGTACGGCATCGGGCCGCCGGCCGCTCGTCAGGACACGCGCGCGTGACGGAGCAGCCACACCCCCCGCGCCACCCGCCGGCCCCGCGGATTCACTCCAATCCGGCTGCAGCCGCTCCAGGACCGCGAGCAGGCCGGCGCGCCAGCCGTCCCGCCGCTCGATTCGGATCTGAGCGGACCCAATGCGGATGTGCTCGGGGAAGACGCCCGACAGACGCTCGCGGTGGACAATCGGCCGTGCCGCGCGCAGGACGATATCCCCATCCTCACCCTGGATGGATTGCAGCCCGGCTGCGCGTGCCAGCAGCCGAATTCGCACGGTGTACAGCAGGGTCAGCGCGACGGGTGGCGGGCTGCCGAATCGGTCGGTCAGCTCAGCCGTGTACTCCTCCAGCGCCCGCACCGACGGCATCTGCGCCAGCCGTTGATAGACCGCCAGCCGCAGGTTGAGGTCGGTGATATACGGTTCAGGAAGATGCGCGGTGATGGGTAGATCCACGGTAAGCGGCGGCAGTGGCGCGGGCGGCGGCGTCTCACCGTGCATCAGCGCACGCATGCGGCTCACGGCCTCGGCCAGCATCTGAGCGTAAAGGTCATAGCCTACGGCGCCGATGTGTCCGCTCTGTTCCGCACCGAGGAGATTCCCCGCGCCGCGGATTTCCAGGTCCTTCAACGCAATCTGGAATCCTGCCCCAAGCTCGCCCGCCTCAAAGATCGCCTGCAGCCGGCGCTGTGCCACCTCCGACAGGGCATGGTTGCGGTCGTACAGCAGATAGGCATAGGCACGTGCAGCGCCGCGCCCGACCCGCCCTCGCAGCTGGTACAACTGCGACAGGCCGAGCCGGTCAGCCTGATTGATTACGATGGTGTTGACATTGGGAATATCGAGCCCAGACTCGATGATCGTGGTGCAGACAAGCACATCGCAGGCGCCGCGCTGGAATTCGACCATCACCTGCTCTAGCATCTCTTCGGGCATCTGCCCGTGACCGATGCTGATTTCCGCCTCCGGCACGACGGCGCGCAGCTTCTCAGCGATCAGCTCGATGTTGTACACACGGTTGTGGACGAAATACACCTGACCGCCGCGGTCCAGTTCGCGCAACAGCGCCTCCCGCAGCAGCCGCTCGTCGAACTCCGTCACATACGTCTTGATCGGCAGCCTGTCTTCCGGCGCAGTCTCTAAGGTGGACATATCCCGGATTCCGGCCAAGGACATGTTCAACGTGCGCGGGATTGGTGTAGCTGACAAGGTCAGCACGTCGACCTCTCGCCTGAGCTCCTTGAGCCGCTCCTTGTGCGCCACACCGAAGCGCTGCTCCTCGTCGATCACCACCAGGCCAAGGTCATGAAACTGCACATCCCGCTGCAGGATACGATGCGTGCCGATCAGGATATCGACACGCCCGGCCGCGACCGCAGCCACCACCTCGCGCTGCTCACGCTCAGAGCGGAAGCGCGACAGCACCTCGACGCGCACGGGAAAGCCGGACACTCGCTCGGAGAACGTTTGGAAGTGCTGCTGCGCCAGCACGGTCGTGGGCACGAGCACTGCTGCCTGCTTGCCATCCATGACGGCCTTGAATGCGGCCCGAATGGCAAGCTCGGTTTTACCGTAGCCGACGTCGCCGATGATGATGCGATCCATCGGCCGCGGGCGCTCCATATCCGTCTTGATCTCGCGTAGCGCCCGCAACTGATCGTCGGTCTCCACATACGGAAACGCTGCTTCCATCTCTTGCTGCCAGACGGTGTCCTCGGCGAAGGGGTGCCCCGGTAGCACCTCACGCGCTGCGTACAGTTGCAGCAGCTCCTGGGCCAGGTCCGCCACCGCCCGCCGCACGCGTTCCTTGGCCCGTGCCCAGTCCCCACTTCCAAGCCGGGTCAGGTGTGGACGCGAATCGCCGGGGCCGACGTAGCGCGAAACACGGTCAACCTGATCGGCTGGGACAAACAGCCGGTCGCCCTCGGCGTAGTGCAGCTCCAGGTACTCCCGCTCAGTCCCATCGACCGTGCGCCGGGTCAGGCGGGCAAACCGGGCGATGCCGTGCTCGATGTGGACGACGTAGTCGCCGGGTGACAGCTCGGAGAGGAAGGCTTCTCGTCCGCGGGCCGCGCGGCGCACCTCGCGCCGTTGCTTGGTGAAGCCGAACACCTCGCTGTCGGTGATCAGCAACAGCAGGCCGTCTGCAAGCGGAAGTGACCAGCCATGCGGCAGCGACCCCTGCAGGAGCGTCAGCGACCCGGGCGGCGGCGGCGCATCGATCTGCCGGCCGATCCCAGCCATCAACCCTTCCGCCGTTAGCAGCTCCGACAACCGCGGCGCCTGCTGCGTGACCATGACCAGGCGGCCGCCGCCGCGGATGCGGGTAGCGACGTCGTTCATTACCGTTCGCAGCCGGCCTCCATAGGCTGGGGCAGGTCCGAACGGCAGGAGCAGCGCGCCGGGAGTCTCGTCAGTCGCCCAGCGCCGGAGCGCGACTCGGGGAAGCGAATCCAGCCGTGCGAACACTTCAGTGCGGGAGCGGTGAGGCAAGGGCAGCCCGGCGGGGATTAAGCCCTCGCTCTCCTGCGCCGCGCGCGACTCCTGCGCCTGTTGGTCCAGCTCGTCGAGCAGGGTACCCAGGTCGGCCGGCTCGTCCACGATCACCAGGGCTCCTGCCGGCAGATGATCGAGCAGCGTGGCATCCAGCAAGAACGGAGCGTAGAACCCGGGAGTGGTGGCACGACCAGCTGCCAGTTCCTGGAGCGGTTCCTCCAATCCCGGCCGGGTGCCCAACTGCATACGCGAGAAGTCAAGCCGTTCCAGCAGCGCGCGCACCCGTGCCGGGTCGGCCTGCGCCTCTCGTGCCGGGCCAATCGTGACTGCCTGCGGGCGGTGGAGGGTGCGCTGCGTGGCCGGGTCAAAGGCACGCAGTGAGTCCACACGGTCGCCCAGCAATTCGAGCCGGAACGGTTGCAGCGCATCCGGAGGATAGACATCAACGATGCCGCCGCGGCGCGCGGCCTGGCCCGGCTCCTCGACCAACGGCTCCATGGTGTATCCCAGCCGTTCGAGCGTGCTCAGCAGCAGCCGCATCGGCAACCGGTCGCCCGGCTGCACCGTAAGCGACGCGCCGGCGAGCGCATCGGGAGCGATGGTGCCCTGGGCCAGCGCCAGTCCACAAGTCACGATGACCGGCGGTTGCTCGGTATCACTCTGGCGCAACCGGGCCAGGACCCGTAACCGCTCCTCGGCAGCGGCGGTATCCGGGCTCGAGCGCTCGTAGGGCGCATCGTCCAGCTCAGGGAATTCCAGCACCCGGGCGGTGGTGCCCAACCACGCGCTGGTCTCCTCCGACAGTGACCTGGCATGGTCGGCTTTCCCGGCAATGACCAGCACCGGGCCGGCGTGCCGCACGATCAGCGCCGCAATTGTCGCTGCCTTGGCGCTGTCGGGGACACCGATCACTTCCTCCCCGGCGGCACGCGACGTTGCGCTGTCCGGCAGACCGCGACTGATCAGCGGCAGAAGGCCGGAGAGATCCATGGCGGCCAACGTCCCGGGTGGAAGGTATCAGGCGGGCGCCCCTTGCCGGCCGATTGTAGCAGAACAGGGTTAGCTTCAGCCTGCGTGGCAGTTGCTCTGGCAACGCACGCCCGGGGCGAGCCCTTGACGCCCCTCATCCCGCGTTGAACCGGCCCATGGCGGCTTCGATACCCTCATCGAGGATAGCGATAACGGCATCCTGCGCCCGTTCGACGGCGGCGTCCAGCAACTGCTTGTCCGCGGGAGACGGATTGGACAGCACCCATCCGGCCACGACCTCTGGGTCCCACGATGGCTCACCTGCTACTGCGGGACGGCCAATACCGATACGCACTCTGGGGAACTCCTGTGTACCCAGCGCTGCCACGATGGACTTCATCCCGTTGTTGCCACCGTGGCTGCCACGAGCGCGCAGGCGCACCCGGCCAACCGGCAGGTCGAGGTCGTCATAGACGATCAGCACCTGCTGCGGCTGCAGCCGGTACCGGCGAGCCAGCTCGCGCACGGCGTCACCACTACGATTCATGAAGGTACGCGGCTTGGCCAGCACCAGGCGCCGTCCTCGGTAGCTGCCCTCGCCGGTCGACGCGACGCCGCTGTGCTTCTTCACGTCAATCCCAAGCCGGCGACCAAGACGGTTCACCGTCCAGTAGCCAACGTTGTGGCGGTGGGTGGCGTACTCACTGCCAGGATTGCCCAGCCCCACAATCAGCTCGATGCTGCTTGCCACGCCCGCGGTAGCAGTCCCATCCGAACCGGTCTGCTCGGCCGGTGAGGCGCCGATTGAGGCCAGCCATCGCCGCATCTGCGTTGTCGCCCCTTGCCTTGCCGGGCTGCCGGCCGGGCTGAGCTACGGATACGTGAACCTGATCAACATCCCGACATCGACAGGACGTGCCGGCGTGACAGCCCGTCGCGCACAGGCCGGACGCAGTCACGGCACACCGTGCCGTTTGTGGGACACCCTGTGCTGCATGCTCAGGCTATTGTCGCATGCGGCCCTATCAATCGCACGGCGCACCCGTGCACGCCGTCACAAACCGGTAGCTCTGTTATGATCGACGGGTGTACGCTGCCGCTGGGCGGCCCGTCTGGCTGCGGGCCGATACGCTGTGGCGCCCATGCGCGCTGCCGGCTTCCCGCTCGGCGGGCGTGGCGCGTGGAGGAACAGTGTGGCCCTCGCGGTATGGTGTGGCCAGTTCAACATCGTTGAGGGGCAGGTCCAAGAGGACGGCCCGTATGTGGGCATCTTCGAGGGCACCCACTCTGCCAGCGGCGTCGGTGTCTACATCGTCGCCGAACCGGTCGGTTCCGCCTCGCCGCGGCTGTGCAACGAAGTCGTTGAGCTGATCGCCCGGGCGTTTGGCCAGCCGGAGCAGGCGCTAACGGCGAATCTGCTCCGTGCGCTTGCGGCCGGCCATCAGCATGTTCGCGACTGGAACCGGCTTCACTCCACCGGACCCGCCGCCGGTGTCGCTATCAGTTGCATGGCCACGCGCGGAGACGAGGCTTACCTGGCGCAGTCCGGTTCGGCGCTGGCGATCTCACAAACCGCCGGACGCTTTCGGGTGACGCAGCCGGTCGGCGATGACAGCCGCCGGCCGCTTGGGCTGGGTGAGCGCGCCGCGCCGGTCTTCACCCGGCTGACACTGCACCCCGGCGATGTGATCTTGCTACTGCATGGTACCGGCGAAGCGCAGGTCGACCGCGGGGTGATGCACCAGCTCGCCAGTGGCCCGCCGGAAGAGGCGATGCCGCTGCTGTTCCTGCGCGTCCGGCATCTCGCCCACTTCGGCGCCCTGTACGCCGGTGTCATCCAGGGGGCTGCCGCCGCTCCACCTGCGACGGCAGCCGGTCCTGGCACCGGGCCTGCGCCGGTCAGGCAGCGGCCCCGGGAGCGTGCTGTACCCCAGTTCCGCGGCTACCCTCCCGGCGCAGGTGCACTCCCGCCGGGACCGCCGGAGGACAGCTTCGAGCCCGACGATGTGAACGGCACCCATTATGGGACACCACCACGCCAATCCCTGCCGCGGCCACAGTCTCCGCGTCGTCCTGGCGGCGCTGGACTCGGTTCGCTTGGTGATGGCCTGCGGCTGCCAAGCCGCAGGGTGCTCGCCCTGCTGGCGGCCACCGTGATCGTGGTACTGCTGCTCTGGCTGGCCGTTCCGGCGCTGGCGCGACGGGGCGCGGATGACCGCTATGATGAATTGCTGCGCACTGCCGATGCCGCAGTGGCCGCCGCCAGCCGCGCGCCGGACGCAACCGCCCGCCGCGAGCTGCTGAACCATGCCCAGGCCGACTTGCTGGAGGCGCGACAGATCCGGCCGGACACCCCTGAGGTTGCCACCCGCCTGGATCGCGTCTCGCTGGAACTTTCCACGCTGGACGGCTCACGCGACCTCGCGGGCCTGGAGCAGGTCGCAGACCTCACCGCTGCCGGTATCGCCCAGCAATCCGGCATAGAGATGGCGGCGGCCGGCGGAAACCTATACTTGCTGGACACCGGGCAGGGAAAGGTGCTGGCGCTCGGCAGCGGCGGGACGGCAACCATTTTCGAGGAGGGGAGAACGCTGGGCGGGGAGAAGGCCGGCAAGGCCCGGCATATCACCTCCGCCCCGGACGGCAATGGCCGGCGCTGGACCCTGCTGGTGCTCGACGCCAACCGCCGGCTGTTCGCGCTCGGCCCGGACGGCGCCTGGCGCGGCGCACCTCTGCCTGCGGCGGAGACCTGGAAGTCCGACACCGCGATTGCGGCGAACGGTGCGGCGCTTTATGTGCTGGATGCGCAGGGCGACCAGGTCTGGCGATACACTGGTGCACCGGGAATCTACGATGCACGTCCCGAGCCGCTGCTGACCAAGGGGGCGCTGCGTGACGCCAGCGCCATCGGTGTGGCCGGATCGCCGGTGATAACCAGCAGCAGCGGCAAACTGTTGCGCATCATCGACGGGCGCGAAGAAGAGCTTCGGCCTAGCGGGCTGGACCGGCCGCTGCTGGCGCCGGCTGCGCCGCAGTTCAACCCAGCCGACAGCCTGCTCTATATCGCCGACCGCGGCAATGGCCGGATTGTGCTGCTGGACTCCGGTGGCGTCTTCCAGGCGCAGTTGGTCCATCGGAGGCTGCCCACGCTGCGCGCGATGACGCTGGATGAGGAGCGTGGCCTGCTCTACGCTGTCAGCGGACAGACGCTATTTAGCGCCCCGCTCGGACGGTGACCGGCCATGCGCGTGCTTGGTATCGAAAGTTCTTGCGACGAGTTCGCGGCGGCCGTCGTGGAACGAGGGCGTAGGGTCCTCTCCAACGTTGTGGCCAGCCAGATTGACCTGCACGCCCGTTACGGCGGTGTCGTGCCGGAGGTGGCATCCCGGGCACACCTGCGAGCGGCGATCCCCGTAGTTGACCAGGCCCTGCGTGAGGCAGGAGGCGGGTGGCACGGCATTGACGCCGTCGCCGCCACCTACGGTCCCGGGCTTGCCGGATCGTTGCTGGTCGGCCTGAACGTAGCCAAGAGCCTAGCGTTTGGCCGTGGCTTGCCGTTCTTGGGCGTCAATCACCTGGAGGGACACATCTACGCCAACTGGCTGGAGGATGGCTCGGGGCGCGGCGATCCAGAACAGCCGGCCCTGTGCCTGGTGGTGTCGGGCGGGCACACCGACCTGATTCACATGCAGGACCACGGACGCTACCACCGGCTGGGGCGCACACGCGATGATGCCGCCGGTGAGGCGTTCGACAAAGTCGCCCGGCTGCTGGGGCTGGGCTTTCCCGGCGGGCCGGTGATCGAACGGGTGGCAGCCGGGGTCGCGGTGCCGGACTTCGAGTTGCCGCGCGCCTGGTTGCGCGGCACCGATGACTTCTCCTTCTCGGGACTAAAGACCGCTGTGCTGCACCTGACGCGCGACGCTGCACCTCCGCCGCGCGAGCAGATTGCCGCGGCGTTCCAAACATCGGTGGTCGATGTACTGGCAGAAAAGACGGCCCGCGCGGCGCGGTCGGCGGGCGTGCGACAGGTGCTGCTCGCCGGTGGCGTGGCGTCGAACTCGGCGCTGCGCCGGGAGATCACCGCCCGCAGTCCCGTGCCCGTGCGCTTCCCGCCACCGCGCTATTGCACGGACAACGCGGTCATGATCGCCGGCTGCGCCTACTTCCATCTCGCCCGGGGCGAGCGCAGCCCGCTGTCGCTGGACGTTCAGCCCAACCTCAAATTCGCGTAGGACGCTAGTCCACCAGCAGATCAACCCCCAGCCGCTCGGCTATCTCCACCGCGCGCGCATACCATCGCAGCTCTTCTGTCGTTGTTGAGCGTTCTAGCGCCGCCCGCCGATCCCCCAGGTCAAGCGTGTTGAGGATGAACTCAAAGAACGCGCGGTGGCTGCCCAAGGCGGCATGGGGCACTGAGAAGTGAAACCCCCGTAAGCCAGACGGGAACGAGAAGAACATCAGCTCGATGATCTGGTCGGTGGTGAGCGCGGCCGGAGCGCCGCCCTGATCGCTGACCGGCCCGGGCGCGGCCAGTGGCTCGGCCAGCTCGAAAAAGCGTACGCCCTTTTTCACGGCGGCCCGCATCCGCCGCACGCGGGCACCATCGACCGGACCATCTTCGATCCACTGCACGAAGGTGCGCGCCGGGGTGGCGACATCAGGAGCGGCCAGCAGCGCCGCGCCTGCCGCCAGCCGCCGCTCGGTTGCGGCGTCGATCGGGTAGGTGACACGGCCAAAGCAGCCGGCCGCCCGGCCGGTGACGTTGGCGGGACAACCGTCACAGCCAGCGGTGAACTCTACGAGCCGGTTGCTTCTGCGCCGCAACTGGCCGACGGTGACCATTTCAACATGATCTTTCTCGGGGCCGCGCACGATCCGCGTCCAAAAGTCCGCCTCGCGGCGGCGGGTGTTGGAGCGCTGCGTCGCCTCAAAGGCGATCCGCGCCTGGGTAAGCTCCAGAAGGCCCTGTGTTCCCAGGTGTTCCTTCGCTTCACAGGCGTAGTCCACACAGAAGTCAATCGCCATGCCCTATCCTCGTTGCGGCGCCGCTTGACGTGGCGTGGCGCCATCGTCGTGCGTCCGGGGCTGCTATCGCAAGTATAGCTTTTTGTGACGATACTGCGGATGCGCGATGCGCGCATGTTACGTCACATTCCCGTATCACGGCCAGGTAGGAGGAGCGCTCGATGGACGATAAAGCCGGGCTGGTGACGGCCATCGTGCTGGCGGCAGGGCTCTCCACCCGCATGGGGCAGACCAAGGCGCTGCTGCCCTGGCACGGGCAACCGCTCGTGGCGTATCAGGTGAAGCAGTTGCGGGCCGCCGGTGTGCAGGATGTTGTGGTAGTGACCGGCCATGACGCCGAGCGCGTCGCCGCCGAGGCAGCAGCGGCAGGGGGGCGGCAGGTGTTCAACGCGGAGTACCAGGCGGGGCGGGCCGGATCGTTGCGAGCAGGAGCAATGGCGGTACCGGAATGCGCTGGTGCGGTCGTGATCCTCAATGTTGACCAGCCGCGCCCGGCCACACTCATCCGCGCGTTGCTGACGGCGCACGCGCGGTGGGCCGGGCTGATTACGATTCCGGCATTCCACGGCAAGCGCGGGCACCCGCCAGTGCTCAGCGCGGCGCTGTTGCCTGAGCTGCAATCGGTGAGCGAGGAGCAGCAAGGGCTACGGGAGGTGATCCGCCGTCACCGTGACGCAGTTCAGCTCATCGAGACAAACGATCGGCGCTGCCTGCTCGATCTCAACACGCCAGAGGCGTACCGGCTGGCATTACCGGTGAGCGGCGAATCCGATAGCCCGGCGCCGGTTCAATAGGCGCGGGCGCCGGGGTGGCGGTCACTCGCATCTATGGCAGTAGTTCACCCATTTGGATTGATTGACAGGGGCTAGCCTGCTCTCTAAGCTGCAAGCGGATCTGAACTGAATACGCCAATGTCGCGCCGAGTCCCCCGATGCCGGGGGAGCGGGGGACCCAATGTTGGGGTGAGCTCCGGTTCGCCGGAGGGGGCAACCTTTCTGCCCTAACCCGTCAGCTAACCTCGTAGGCGTTGGAAGGGCTGTCTCGCTGAGCGGGGGCCCTTTTCTTTGTGCCCAGTTCCGCGGCCGACGGCCCTGCCACGCCCAACCGGCGATGATGGCGTCCGGAGGCCGAACGCATGGTGGCTCGCGACGTACGCCTGGCCGCGCCGGCGGTCCCACCCCGCCCGCACCACAACCCCTCCGCCGTCCCAGAGCGCCGCGTCCAAGCGGTCCCTCCCGCTCCCGCTCGCGTGGCAACCATGCGCGGTCTGCTGGATCACACCACCCGCGCCGGACGCACCTTCGAACGGCTACTGGAGATTGCGCCGGGGGCGGCGACCCTGCTGATCATCAGCAGCCTGTTCTGGGGAGCCCTGCTGCTCCCCCGTGCTTTGGCCGCGGCCATCCTCGCGTTTGACCTGTTTTGGCTGGTTGTCTCCTATCGCACCACCTGGAACGCCTTCATCTCGCGGCGCCGGATGCGGCGCGCCGTTCGCACCGATTGGCAGCATGAGCACGCCATCGCCGAGCGAGAGGGCCGGGCATTCGCGTCATGGGCGGACATATACCACGTGGTGGTCATCCCTAACTACAAGGAGCCGATCTCCATCCTGCGCCGGACACTGGCCAGCATTGCCGCCCAGCAGAACGCCGGCCAGATCATCGTCGTACTGGCAATGGAGGCGCGCGAGCAAGGGAGCGGGCAGAAGGCGCGCCAGCTGGAGGCCGAGTTCCAGGGCAGCTTCCATCGGATCTTCTCCACCTTCCACCCGGCCGATATCGCCGGTGAAGTTGCAGGCAAGAGCGCCAATGAGAACTGGGCGGCACGCATCGCCAAGCGGCATCTTGTCGACGAACTGGAGTACGACCTCGCCAACCTGACGGTCTCCAGCTGTGACGCCGACACAGTGTTCCATCCTGCCTATTACGCCTGCATCTCGTACCATTTCGCCACGGACCGGCGGCGCCACCGCACCTTTTGGCAGTCGCCTATCCTGCTCAAGAACAACTTCTGGGAATCGCCGGCGCCGATCCGCGTCAGCAGCATGCTGGCCGACTTGCACATTCTCGGCAACCTGGCCCGGCGCAGCCGCATGTTCTTCCCGCAGTCTACCTACACGCTCTCCATGCAGATGGCGCACGATGCCGGCTATTGGGATACCGACATCATCCCAGAAGACTGGCACATGTTCCTCAAGTGCTTTTATACCTTCAGTGGCCAGGTTGAGATGGCGCCGGTGTACCTACCGACCGGCAACGACGCCGTGCGGGCCGGCAGCACGTGGGTGTCCCTGCGGGAGGCGTACCACCAGAAAAAACGCCATGCCTGGGGCGCGTCCGATATCCCGTATGCCGTGCGCCACGCGCTTGCCCACCCGGAGATCGGGCGCTGGCGGAGGGCGCGGCGTGTGATCGCCTTGTGCGCCAATCACCTGTTGTGGTCCACCAACTGGTTCTTGCTGTCAATCGGCTGGTGGCTGCCTTCCTTCCTGCGCGAACTGGCAGGCGAGCCCGCGCAGTTCGGCCGCCTGGAGTCGGTGGCGCGCCTGGCGTTGCTGCTGTGCCTGCTGCCCTATGCCGCTGGGATCTACCTCGATCGTGGCCTGCGGCCCGCGCGCGTGCAGCCGTGGGGGCCCTGGCGACGGCTGAACTCCGCGCTGATGTGGCTTTCCCTACCGATCACCAGCTTCTTCCTCAGCACGCTGCCGGCGTTGGAAGCGCAGACACGCCTGATGCTGGGCAAGCGGCTGGAATACCGGGTCACGCCGAAAAGCTGAGGCCAGCAGCCCTTCACCCTGACGCCCGTGTCCCTGATGATAGGGAGACCTGCCTGCGCCCGTGCGGCAAACGGGGGAGACGATGGGCGAGCGCGGTGAGCTGGATCTAACGTTCATCGGTTCGGGCAACGCGTTTGGGGATTCGCGCTGCTATAGCGGGTTTGTGCTCAACGGCCGGACGCTGTTCGACTGCCCGCCTACGGCGGTGTACGCGCTCAAGCGGGCTCACCTGCCGATGGAGCAAATCGACACGGTTGTGCTGTCACATTTCCACGGTGACCACTTCTTTGGTCTGCCGTTCATGCTGCTCGAGTACACGTTTCCCGGCGCAGCAGGCGGGCGCACCCCGCAGCGCACCCGCGACCTCACCATTGTCGGTCCGCCAGGCGTGGCCGGAACCATCGAACAGCTCTGCGCGCTCGCCTTCCCCAACATTTTGCATCTCAACCAGGGCTACCGCCGCCGGTACGTGGAGATCGCCCCCGGCGCCGAGGCCGAAGTCAACGGGCTGCGTCTGAGTGCGGCGCAGATGAACCACGCCAAGCAGAGCCTGGACACCGCGTTGGGCTATCGGATTGAGTCCGGCGGGCGGGTGCTTAGCTACACCGGCGACACTGGCTGGTGTGACGAGCTGCTGCAGATCGGCGCCGGCGCAGAGGTATACGTCTGCGACGCCAATTACCCGGGGGGCCGCGGTCTGCCGGAGCACCTGTCGCTGGACGAAGTACGCGATCTGCGCGGCCTGCTGGACGAGCGCACGACGATGATCCTCACGCATATGGGCCACGATATCGCGCCGGCTGACCTGCCACGCACCATAACCGCTACAGACCTCGCCCGCTACCGCTTCGGCTAACGGCGCACGACACGCGGCGGTGCTACGCTGAGCACAAGCGCCGGCGCGCACCGGCCGGCTCAGTGACCACCATGCGCCGCATCTACCTCGATCATGCCGCCACCACACCGCTGGATCCACGGGTTCTGGCGGCGATGGCGCCCTTCCTCGGCGCCGCGTTTGGCAATCCGTCCAGCCTGCACCATGAGGGGCGAACGGCGCGTAAGGGGCTCGACGACGCCCGGCGCACCGTGGCGGCCATACTCGGCGCCACCCCACGCGAGATCGTCTTCACCAGCGGCGGCAGCGAATCCGATTCGCTCGCAATTCGCGGCGTGGTGGCAGCGCATCCGGGCATACCACACATCGTGACCAGCAGCATCGAGCATCACGCAGTGCTGCATACTGTCCAGGCGCTGGAGCGCGACGGTCGGGCCAGTGCCACGTATCTGCCGGTGAACCGAGACGGACTGATCAGCGAGCACGTCTTGACGGCAGCGATTCGGCCCGACACCGCGCTGATCAGCGTGATGTACGCCAATAACGAAACCGGCGCCATTCAGCCCGTGTCAGCGCTCGCCCGCGCTGCCCGCCGCAGCAATCCCAAAGTAACCATCCACACCGACGCGGTGCAGGCAGCCGGCTGGCTGGACCTCGACGTTGACCGGCTAGGCGTCGATCTTCTGAGCGTCACTGCTCACAAGATCTACGGTCCACGCGGCACCGGCGCGCTGTACGTTCGCACGGGCGTAGCGCTCGCGGCACAGGTGCAGGGGGGAAACCAGGAGCGGGGCAGGCGCGCGGGCACGGAGAACGTCGCCGGTGCGGCCGGACTGGCGGCGGCACTGCGGCTCGCCACCGCGGGGCGTGAGACGGAGACGGAGCGCATGCGCAAGCTGCGTGAAGCGCTGATCACCGGCCTCAGCGCCGCCGTGTCCGGGATTGCGTTTAACGGCCCGCGTGAACTGGCAGCGGTGCTGCCCGGGACGGTCAATTGCTCGTTCCCTGACCTTGAGAGCGAGGCGCTGTTGCAGTATCTGGATCTGAACGGCATCGCCGCCTCCAGTGGCGCAGCGTGCACGACTGGATCGCTGGAGCCATCCCATGTGCTGCTGGCGATGGGTGTGCCGGAGCGGCAGGCGCGCAACAGCCTGCGGCTCACCCTGGGGCGAGATACGAGCATGGACGATGTCGCCCGGGTGATTGCAGCGGTCACCGCCTTCGCCACCCGCGTACGCGCACAGATGACGAGTCCCCGCTAGCCCCCATCCGTGAATCCCGGTACATTGGTGACGGCAGTCACAGGCAGCATGACAGGGATGCGCACCGATGACCAATTCGTCGCCTCAGATCATCACGTTGAACCGGCTCGACACCGACATCGAGCGCGACCTCAAACAGAACCTGCTGACGACGTCGGTCGATACGGTGCTGAACTGGGCGCGAAGCTCTTCGCTGTGGCCGGCGATGTTCGGGCTGGCGTGCTGCGCGATTGAGATGATCGCTACCGCGACATCACGCTATGACATCGCCCGGTTCGGCGCCGAGGTGTTCCGCGCATCGCCCCGCCAGGCAGACCTGATGATCGTCGCCGGAACGGTGACCTGGAAGATGGCGCCGGCCGTGCGCCGGGTCTACCTCCAGATGCCGGAGCCGAAGTGGGTGATCGCCATGGGCGGCTGCGCGATCATGGGTGGCCCGTTCGCCTACGGCTACAGCACCCTGCCTGGTGTCAACCAGATCCTCCCCGTTGATGTGTACGTGCCCGGATGCCCGCCCCGGCCCGAGTCGCTGCTTACCGGCCTGATGATGCTGCAAGAGAAGATCAAGAAGGAATCGATAGCCGGCCGGCGAGAGCGGATTGAACCTGACGGTGACTTCTCCGGGATGCTGCCGGAACACGACCCCATCCGCCGCGAACTGGAGTTGCTGTTTCCCCCGCACATCTCGCTGCCCTCGGCCACGCTGTAGCGGGAAAGCATTCCCCTATTCCCAGCTGATTGGGCCGGGGGCTCACCCCATCACGTCTCGGACCCTGTTGAAACCACGGCGATCCACCGATACCTATGGTGAATCGCCGAGTGAGGCTGCGGTTCACTGCGAGGACATGATGGGGCAGATGGATCTGGACAGCCTGGTCAAGCAGGTACATCAACTGGCGCCACTACCCGCCGTGGCCCTCAAGGTACTGGAGCTTGCCCAGGACGAACGCAGTTCGGCCTCGGATCTTGCCTCGGTGATCGCCACTGATCAGGCGATGACCGCGAAACTCCTGCGCCTGTCGAACTCGGCCTATTTCTCGGCCGGCCGTGAAATCGTCACCGTCCGTGACGCTATCGTTGTCCTTGGCGTGATGGAGATCCGGCGGCTGGTACTTACCACGGCGCTGATGGGCAACTTCGCGGGCGCCGAGTCAGGCACCTTCAGCGTGGCGTCATTCTGGGGGCACGGGCTGGCCGTTGCCATGATCGCCGAAGTGATGGCACGCCACAGCCAGCTGGCCCCGCCGGACGAAGCGTTCACGGCGGGCATCCTGCACGACATCGGCAAGCTGGTGATGAACCAGTATCTGCACGACGAGTTCGAGGCCGCGGCGTCGACGGCCACGGCCAAGGGCATCCCGCTGGAGCGCGCCGAGGACGAGGTCTTCGGCTTTAGCCACCCGGAGTTGGGCAAGCGGCTAGCCGAGGTGTGGCGGCTGCCGCAGGCATTATGCGACGCCATCGGCTCGCACCATGGCGTGCTCAATGAGTCGCATGGGCTGTCTTATGTCGTCGCACAAGCAAACACGATGTGCCGCGATCACGGTCTCTGGTGCGGGTTTGACGATATAGAACCCGGGGCGACGCTGCCCGATACCCACGTAGACGACCCCTTGCGGGCAGCCGTGCTTCAGCGCCTGGGCGGCTGGGACAAGGTGCTCGAGCGCACCGGCGCCTTCCTTGACCAGGCCGGGCCCAGTAGGCGGCGCCCGTCCGCTGCCGTCAATGCTGGGCCGGAGCCGAGCGCTCCGCCCTCCCCACCCACCGCCCAGCCTGCTCCCTCGCGGGAGGCGGCGGCCCCAGCCCGGACCAGTCTGCGGACCGCGTTTGGGATGTCTGCTGACCGTTTCCCCAGCCGTTTCGGCCGCCGGTAGCAGCCTGCCAGCACCGGCGGCTGTGAGGTTCCCTCGTTCCCAAGCTCTTCACTCTTAGCCAGCCCCGGGCCGGTGGATGGCTGGTGGGGTAGCATGGAAGGGGAATGAGGGACAGGATGAATGAGCTGCAGCCGTACTCTGAGGATGAGCTTCGTCACCTGCGCCGGCTGATCATCGCGGCGGGCGTGAGTGTGGAGGAGTGGGCCGGCCGGCTTCGGCGCACAGCAGACTTCCTCCAATCGCTGAGCCCGGCGCAGGCCGCGATTGTGGCGCAGCAGGCGCTGGCCATCGGCGCTCGCCCGCATGATTACGGTGATGAAGCGCTGATGGTGGTGGCCCGTGAGGAAATCGCGGCCGTGCCCGAAGCGGATCGGCTCCGGCATGTGTCCATCGCCGTTATCGCGGTTCGCCGCAAGTACTTTGAGGGCTTGCCCGAGGAGTAGCGTCCGGCCCTGGCGCAAGGAGCGCATCATGGACATCGACGGACGCACCGCGCTGGTGACGGGCGCCGGTTCTGGCATCGGCCGGGCGATCGCGCTGCGGCTGGCCCGCGAACGTGCGCGGGTGCTGGCGGCCGACCGCAACGGCGGCTCGGCGGCGCAGACCGCACGGATGATCGCCGAGCTGGGCGGTGAGGCTGCGGCCGTCGCCATCGATGTCACCGACGACGCGGCGGTGCAGCGCATGATGGAAAGCGCTGCCCAGCGGTTCGGCGGGCCCGACATCCTGGTGAACAACGCCGGTATCGCCACCGGCACGCCGCCTTTTCCGCACACACCATCGGAGAAGCAGGCACGGGCGATAGCCGTCAACCTCACCGCCGTAATTCGCTGCACGCAACTAGCGATTCCTCTGATGGTCGCGCGTGGCGGCGGTGTGATCGTCAATATTGCTTCGCTGGCGGGTATCAACGGATTTGCCCTCGATCCCGTTTACGCCGCCACCAAGGGCGCAGTGGTGATGTTCACACGCTCACTGGCGGGGCTCTTCGAGACGAGCAACATCAGGGTCGCAGCGATCTGCCCGGGAGCCGTTGATACTGAGATCTGGCGGAGCGCCGAGGACCCGCGGCTGCGCGCCCTGATTGATCAGATTCCCTATCTTGCCCCGGACGAAATCGCCGACGCTACCGTCGCCATCATCCGCGATGAATCGGCGGCGGGCAAAGCCCTGCAAGTCGCTGCGGGTAGGGCGGCCGAGTTCATGCCGTAGCCCTCCTAGCTCCAGCATCGCGTTCGGCCTCCGCCGGAGTGGTATGGCCGGGCATCACTGCAGCTGCGAGCATGTGAGCAGCGAACGTGCTGCAAAGGAGCGTGATCAATGCGCAGAGTATGGCTGGTGGGCGGGCTGCTGGCTGGCGCTGTGGCCGGGGCGGTGGCGGTCCGCCGGCTCAGCCGCAATTCATATGATTCGGACGAGATTGACACCGGCACCGGCGGCGGCGCATTCGGCGAACGTGGCGCACCGGCGCCGGCACAGCAGATGTCCTCTGCCACGACCCGCACCAACGTCACGCCCGAACAGCTCTCAATGGCGGCGCGCGTCGGTGAGGCAGCCGAAGGCATCCGGCAGACCTGGCCATTGATGACCGTGGAAGAGATCATGAGTGCAGGTGGGGACCTCGACCGGCTCGCTGGCATGATCGCGCAGAAGTCAGAGCAGCCACGCGAGCAGATCCGCGCCAAGCTCGATGACGTGATCGTCCGCGAGGAGCCGCGGCCGAGCTATCCGGCGCATTAGCGGCACGCCGCCTGGTGACCGGCGATCCTACCGCTTAGCCCTCCGCCAGCAATCGGGCGGCAATCACTGCCGTTGGATACGGCTCCTGCACGAAGGCGTTGTGGAAGCGCTTGAGCGTGAATCCGCTCTTCCAGCGCGCCCGCAACGCCTCGCGCAGGGCAAGGATTTCGTGCTTGCCGAGCGTGTACGCAAAGTAGTTGGGCGAAACCACGCCCCGGCGCGACTCGAGTTCTGCCACCGGCCGGGTGGCGAGCGCTTCACGCTCGAAGAATGCAACGGCGTCCTGATAGGTCCAGCCCCGCACATGCATGCCGAAAGCTGCGAGGTAGCGGCATAGCCGCATCAGCGCCTCACGCAACTGCATGATCTCAACCCGCGGATCACCGTCGCCCCAGCCGGCCTCAATCATCAGCTGTTCGGTGTAATGCGCCCAGCCTTCAATCGTCGTCGTGCTATTCGTGCCCAGCACCTGGTCAGGCAGACGCCTCAGCCACGACAGGTGCACGTAATGGCCAGGATAGGCCTCGTGGGCGGTAATTAGCGGCAGAGCGGTACGAGAGAAGAACTGAAGGTACTGATCACTGCGCTCAGCATCCCAGCCGGAGTCGGGCGGGGTGACGTAGTAGAACGCCTCTGTGGCGACCCGCTCATAGATGCCGGGGGTCGAACAGGCAGCCAGCGTGGTCGCCCGGGAGAAACCGGGCGTTTCGCGCAGCGTCACCCGCACGTCGGTCGGCATGTCAATCAGATCACGGTCAATGCAGAACTGCCGCAGACGTTCAAGCGTCTGTTCGGTGAACGGCAGCAGCTCGCCAGCCGCGGGATGATCGCGTGCCACGGAGCGGACCGCTTCCTGCACGGTGCCGCCGGGTAGCACCTGCGCCGCCACGTCGCGCAGCCGCTGTTGCTGGTGGCGCAGGTCTTCCTCGCCGCGGCGGATGATGGTGTCGATGCTGGCATCGACATACTCCTGCCACGAGACCAGCCGCTCCATTCGCGCCAGTCCCCACGCCACCGGCGCCGTGGCTGCGGGCTGGACGCCGTCACGCAGCCAGCGCACGTATTCGCCGGCGGCAGTCGCGGCGGCGGTGGCGGCCTCCTCCACCCGTGACCGGATGGCTGCATCGCTCACGCCCGCGGCCAGGGCGGGAACATCACGTTCCAGAAGCGACAGCACACCGGCGCCTTGCTGAATCGCCGTTTCGGCGTGGATCGGGGTGCACCGATCGAACACCTGCCGCGCCTCGGCCAGGTACCGTGGCACCTGCGATAACCGGGAGGCGAGCGACTGCATACGCTCAGCGAGCGGGGCAAACTCACGAATCATGAGGCTGTTGACGCCGTAACCAATGACACCAAGCGGCGCGCCTGGATTGTGGCGGTACGCGGCATCCTGCTCAATCTCCGACCGCTCAAAGCGCAGCTTGCGCAGGTGGATTGGTGCGCGGGTGCGGTACGGCTCGGGCAGTGCCGTGTGATCGAGCGAATCCAGCCGGCGGATCTGGGCAGCGAGCTCGCGCGCCCGGCCCTGCATAGCCGGCTCCGACAGCTCACCCAGTTCGCCATCCCAGTCATGCCGGCCGGCAGCGGTCGCGAGCGCCGGGGAATGGCGCAACCGGGCCTCGGTGATCTCCTGCTCGAGCAACTGGTAGGCCGCTGCCTGGTCTGCCATTCCGTTCCCTCCCTGGAGCCGTGCTGCCGATCGTACTCACGTCGGAGATCTTGGGCAAACGGCACGTGACGCAGTCCCCCGGCTCTGTCAGAATCCGTGTGCTGTCTGCGCAGGACACGGGATCGAAGCAGGTCGCATGACGAAGGGGGCACGCTGTGGAGTTCCGGTTTGGTGCCAGTGATGAGAACTTCCGCGCGGAAGTGCGCGGCTTTCTCGCCGGCGAGCTGCCGGCGGATTGGGAGCCTTCCTCCGGCCGGGAGACGGTGACGGACGAGCAGTTCACCTTCATTCGCTCGTTCACAAAGCAGCTCGCAGGCCGCGGCTGGCTGACGATGGCGTGGCCCAAAGAGTACGGCGGCGGCGGCGCCGGCCACACCCAGCAACTCATTTACAACGAGGAGATGAGCTACGCCGGTGCGCCCTCGGGCTTCGGCTCAGGCATCTCGCTCACCGGCCCGACGCTGATGGTGCACGGCACTGAGGAGCAGAAGCGACAGTTCCTCCCAGGCATCGCCAGCGGTGACGTGATCTGGTGCCAGCTCTTCTCCGAGCCGGGCGCCGGCTCAGACCTCGCCTCACTCCAGACCCGGGCCGTGCTCGACGGCGACGACTTCGTCGTCAACGGCCAGAAAATCTGGACATCGGGCGCTCACCGCTCAGACTGGGCTATCCTGCTGACCCGCACAGACCCTGACGCTCCCAAGCACCGTGGCATCACGTATCTGCTGGTAGACATGAAGTCGCCCGGTGTGCAGGTACGGCCGCTGGTCAACATGCTCAACGGCCACGCCTTCAACGAGGTGTTCCTCGACAACGTCCGCGTGCCACGCTCGCAGATGGTGGGGGAATTCAACCGCGGCTGGTATGTCGGCGCCACGACGCTCGACTTCGAGCGCAGCGGTATTGGCCGGTTTGCCTCGACGCGCCGTGTGCTGGAAGAGCTGACGGAGGCAGCCCGCGAGCGCGGCGCCCGCGGCAGCGTCCGCGTCGAACTGGCCGAGCGCGTCATCGAGAACGAGGCCGGCAGACTGCTCGCGTACCGCGTTGCCTGGATGCAATCGGCCGGCAAGATCCCCAACTACGAAGCGTCGATGGTCAAGGTCTTTGGCTCAGAGTTGCAGCAGCGGGTGGCCAACACCGCAATCAAGCTCTTCGGCCAGGCCGGAACGCTCAGTGAAGGCTCAATGGGCGCACCGTACGGCGGACGTTACGCCGCCGGTTACATGGCCGCCGTCGGCAACACGATTGCCGCGGGCACCAGCGAGATTCAGCGCAACATCATCGCCACGCGTGGGCTGGGCCTGCCGCGGGGCTGACAACGTGAG
>CAUJGQ010000061.1 GCA_963170165.1 Chloroflexota bacterium
CACGCACGTGGGGGTGAACCGGGCTACTTCATGCAGCTCACCCGTGTGGGCCTATGGTCCCCACGCACGTGGGGGTGAACCGGGCTGACGGGATGACGGGTCTGCTGATCCGGACTGGTCCCCACGCACGTGGGGGTGAACCGCCGCTGCGGCATGTGGTAATCCTGTAGAACTGATGGTCCCCACGCACGTGGGGGTGAACCAGACGCCGAAAGCAGCGGCGACACCCGCTACAAATGGTCCCCACGCACGTGGGGGTGAACCGCTCGCCAACCGGCCGGCGCCGTCATCGGTCGTATGGTCCCCACGCGCGTGGGGGTGAACCGGCGAACTCCGAGGCGAAGGCGTTGCGGAAGAGATGGTCCCCACGCACGTGGGGGTGAACCGCGTGTCTGGACTGCGCCAGATGCGCCAGTGACATGGTCCCCACGCACGTGGGGGTGAACCGTCCGTGACGAGCAGCCGGGTGTCGCCCTCGTTATGGTCCCCACGCACGTGGGGGTGAACCGGCGGCGCACGCGCCCAGCATCCCCTGATTGCGATGGTCCCCACGCACGTGGGGTGAACCCTTAGCTGCCGCCACTATCGCGTATCCATGCCAATGGAACACGGTCCCTTCGTGAGGGCCGTTCCTGCCTATCTGCTGCCGTTGTTCGCGTTACTCGCCGGTGCGTGTGCCGATGGAGATCGCGGTGATGATTACAAGCACACAGCCCAACACGAACAACCGCTCGGTGTAGAGCCCCTGGTGCAGCGGCGCGCGCAGCACCGGGTCATCCACCTCGGAACGGTCACGCCACGTCACCACGAACGTCGCCACGGCCGCCGCAATGCCGAGCACGGCGGCCAGGATGCGCGCGGCAACACGCGGACCTGCGCCACCCCCATCCGGTGCCTGCTCCTCCACGGCCGTGCCGCCCCGCTCCCGTCGCGCCGTTGCCATCACTTCCTTCTCGGGGAGATGATGCCACCGCCACGGGCGAGCCGGGCAATCAGGCAGCCGGGTGGCTGGTATCGCTGCCCCCGGACTCCCCCAGCCGAGCCATTGCCATCAACCCGCCGGCCTGCAACGCTATCGTGAGACGTGCGTTACGTCTGGTAGACGCGCGGGTCTGCCCCGTTACTGCGGACGGCGTGCCATCCTCCCGATGATCATGCCGGTGCGCGGTGGCCGGATAACGCGACGCGCAGCGCCGGCTGGGCGAACCTGCCAGGTGTCCGCGCGACGAGCACCGGTTTGACCTGCGCCCCGACGGCGCACATACTGAGCATCCGGCGGGGATGGACGGAGGAGATGAGGACCATGGGAGCGCCACAGCGGCAGACGCAACAGGAAGCCCTGCAGGCCCGCGCACGCGAGATTATTGAGACCGCCCTCGCGGATGAGGAGTTGATGCGCCAGGTGCGCCATGGCATGCAGCAGATTGCCGATGGTGTCCCGGGTGTGCCGCTGCGGGTGTTGCAGGAGCGGGAGCGGATGCAGGCAGGGACGGGGCAGTAGATGGTTGAGGCGGTTCTGTGGGAAGCAGCAGCCGCGTACCGCGCCACCCTCACGCCCGACGAACGGGCCGAGGTTGACCGCATCATCCATCTCATCGAACTCGACCCCTCCATCGATGGCATCCACAAGGTGTTGATCGAATACGATGGTCGCGCCTTCACGGCCTACAACAACGGTCGCTGGCACGTCGGCTTCTCACTCCTGGATGGAGCCACCGTCGCCATCACCGGTATCCGCAAGATAGAGCGCCGCCCCGGCTACGGCCTCCGCCTGTAGTTGCCCCTGGCCGCCCCTGCAAACACGAGCGGTGGCAATGACCCCGGCTTTTGCCCGCCGCAGCGTCGCCCGCTGGTCACTGGCCCGCTCGCACACGCGCCATGGTGCCCACGCACGTGGGGGGAACCTTCACGCGAAGGCGCGAAGGCGCGAAGGCGCGAGGAGCATGACAAACCTCGCGCCGTTGGGGGTGTAGCGGTGCGGCTGGCGCCGTTCCTGTTCGCTGGCAGGCCGCCGTCACTCTCCCTTCCCCCTGTCCCCGGCGTTTGCTAGGCTCGCCGGTGCGAGGAGGCGGCGCACGGCGCGCGCGCTCGCTGAACGTGGAAAGCTGAACGCACCGATGCGGGCTGCCTATGCCATCTGGCGGATGCTGGCGCGGCGCGGGCGTAGCCGCTGGCGGCTGACCGCCACGCTGGCGCTGGGCGTGCTGGTGGCCGCCACGCTGCTGGCCGCCGCGCCGATTTATGCCCGCGCCCTCGCAGACCTGGGACTTACCTTCGCTATCCGCGAGCGGCTGCGCACTTCCGCCGCCACACAGGTCCAGTTCCGCAATCTGGCGCTGTCCTCGGAGGAGGGCCGCGCGCTGCAGCAGGCCGTGCTCGCCCGCACCGAGCAACGCATTGGCTGGTTTGCCGCCGGACGCGAGCGGGTGGTGCAGGGGCCGCGTTTCCGCATCGAAGGGGCGCAGCGCGAGGGGCCACCTCCGCTGGCCGTTCCCTGGACGATGACCGCTCAGGCCGAGAAGCTGCGCTTGCTCGATGGCGTGCTGCCGGGCCGGGCGGCGCGGGATGGCGCTCTCGAGCTGGCGCTGTCTCCGCGCGCTGCCGAAGCCGGCGGGCTCAAGGTGGGGGATCGCATCACCCTGCACGAGGCGTTTGACGATTGCGAGCGTGAGCTGCCACGCGAGGACCGGCCACCACCGCCGCCTTGCACACCGAAGACCGGTATCCGCTTCACTGTCCCGGCGGTGGTGGCCGGTATTGTGGAACCGGCCGCCCCCGAGGACCTGTTCTGGGTGAATCCGGCCGAGACGTTGTTTGCCCCGTACTCGCTCATCCCGGACAACGGCCCGCTGCTGCCCGCGCTGATGGATGAGCAAGCGCTGTTTGCCTTGCTGGGCGGCGTCGTGCCCGAGTACCGTACGACCTACTCGTGGAACTACTTCGCTGACCCGGACAAGCTATCCCGCGCGAACTTCGAGCGGGCGCGGGCAGACATCATCGCCCTGCGCGATGACCTGCGCCCGCTGGACGGCTTCGCCTTTTCGCCGCTGGAAGGTGCACTGGAGAGCTTCCGCCGCGAGCTGAGCTACCAGCAGGCGCCGCTGTTGCTGTTGCTGTTGCAGATCAGCGCTATCGCCTTGTTCTACGTGGGCATCGTCGCGGCGCTGGTGATCGAGCGGCAGACCGAGGAGATCGCGCTGTTACGCTCGCGCGGGGCTGGTCGCGCCCACATTCTCGGCATCTACGCGCTGGAGGGCCTGGCGATTGCTGTGCCGGTGATGCTGCTCGCTCCCTTCCTGGCGGCGGGGATGACTGCGCTGCTGGGCTACACGCCGGCGTTTACCCGGGTCACCGGTGGGGGACTGTTACCGGCGCGGGCGGGGGCTTCCGCTTTTGCCCTGGCAGCGTTCGGGGCACTGCTGTCGGTGCTGATGCTGCTGCTGCCTGCCTTCCTGGCGGCCAAGACCACCGGCGTTACCTCCCGCCGTTCGCTGGCGCGGCCACGGGCGCCGTTCTTTCTGCGTTACTACCTGGATCTGGCGGGGGTGGCGCTGGCGGCGCTGCTGCTGTGGGAGCTGGAAGAACGCGGCTCGGTCTTCTCCGCCAGCGCGGCGGGCGGGCTGTCCTCAGACCCGCTGCTGCTGGCCTCGCCCGCGTTGCTCACGCTGGCGGCGGCAGCGCTGGTGTTGCGCTTTTACCCGATGGCGCTGCGGCTGGCTGCGGTGGTGGCAGCGCGGGTGGCGGGGGCGCCGGTGGTGCTGGGGCTGTGGCAGGTGGTGCGCAACCCGGGCGCCTATACCCGCCTGGCGCTGCTGCTGATGATGGCTGTGGCCGTTGGCGCGTTCGCCGCCAGCTACAGCACCACCGCCGAGCGCTCATTTCGTGATCGCGCCGCCTTCTCCGCCGGGGCAGACCTGCGCATCTCTCTGCCGTACGCCGAGGCCGGCAACAACACGGCGCTGCTGGGCACGCTCCACGCCCTGCCCGGCGTGGCCCAGGCGACACTGGTGGCGCGGGCCGGGGTATCGCTCGCCAGCCCGGGCGTGGCCCGCAGCGATATCCAGATGATCGGCGTGGACCCGGCCGCAGTACCGGCGGCGTTGTGGTTCCGGGAGGATCTCGCCCCGGAACCGCTGCCGGCGCTGATGGGATATCTGAGCGGTCCGGCGCCGGGCGGGCGGCCACTGCCCGGTAACCCGCGCTCGCTGACGATCTGGGTGAACCCGGCTGAGCCGCGCGAGGCGGTGACGATGTGGGTGCGGGTGCGTGATGTCAACGGTATCGCCACGCTGGCCGAGCTGGGCAAGCTCGACTTTAGCGGCTGGCGGCAGATGCGCGCCCCGCTGGATGACCGCTTCCAGCCGCAACTGACGCCGCCGCTGTCGCTGGTCAGCATCATGTTCACGGAGCCGCCCAACATCAACGTGGTGCAAACGGCGCCCATCTACCTGGATGACATCGCGGTGAGTGGCCCGGAGGGGACCGCCGTCGTGGAGGACTTCGAGGCGGCCGCGCGCTGGGACAGTGCCCCGGCCCGCACCCCCGCCCGCGGCGCGGCGGTTCAGGACAGTTTCACCGTCTCCGGCGAACAACCGCACGGCGGCCAGAGCGCCGGCAAGTTCGTCCCGCGCCAGGGCTCCTCGACCGGGATGCGCGCCATCATCGCCAAGGAGGTGCTGGCGCCGCTGCCGGTGGTCGTGAACCCTGAATTCACCGGCCTGACGGGTGCGAACCTCGGTCAGCAGACGCTGCTGGTGGCGGGCGATGCGCTGGTGCCGGTGGTGGTGCGCGGTGTCACCTCACTGTTTCCTACCGTCAGCGGAGGGACGCCGCTGGCGCTGGTCAGCCAGGCACAACTATCGGCGTGGCTGGCGGCCTTCACCGATTCCGGGCTGCGCCGCCCGAACGAGGCATGGCTGACGCTGCACCCGGACGCCGACCGCGCTGCCACCCGCAAAGCCATCACCCAATCACCGGAGCGGTTCGCCGTGATCACCGACCGAGAGGAGGCGCTGCGCGAGGTGAACCGCAACCCGCTGGTGGCGGCGGGCGGCAGTGGCATTCTGCTGGCGGCGGCGCTGGCGGTATTTGCGCTGGTTGCGGCCGCCCTGCTGGTGACGGTGGTGGCGGCGGTCAACCGGCGCAAGACCGAGTTCGCGGTGCTGCGGGCGATGGGCGCCTCTCCCGGCCAGGTGTTCCGGCTGCTCGCCTTCGAATACGCGCTGGTGGCCGTGCTGGGCGTGGGCGCGGGGCTGTACCTGGGCACGGCCATTGCCCGGCGCATGCTGTCGTTCCTCGAAGTGACCGAGTCAGGCGCGGTGGTCGTCCCCCCCTTCCTGCTGCAAACCGAGTGGCCGATGGTGGCTGCCGCTGTTGGTGCGGTCGCGTTGACGTTCATCGCCGGCATGGTGTTGAGCACCCGGGCGGCCCTTCGCCAAATCGCCGCCCAAGCGCTGCGGGGTGAGGGGTAGCGCGGGGAGCGGGCACGACACCGCGCTGCCTGCACTCGCGCTGCTTGCGAACCTCCTGCTCGCGAGGCGCCACACGCGGAATCCCTTGCGCTGGGGGTGGGGCTCCGCTCCCCGCTACCGGAACTGGACCCGCTCGGGTTCGGCGCGGCGCAGCTCGGTGGCGAGGGCGTGGACGGCGGCGCGGGTGGCCTGGCCGGTGAGGCGCACGAGCAGCGGATTGCGGCGGGGGCGGACGCGCGTCACCTTCTCTGGGATCTTCGCCTGCTCGGCGGCCAGCGCTGTGGCCCGTTCCAGGTCACCCAGCTCATCCACCAGCCCCAGCTGCTGCGCCTCCTCTCCCCAGAACACCTCGCCGGTGGCCCACTCCCGCACCGTCGCTGCGGAGACGCGCCGCCCCTCCGCCACCACGCGGATGAACAGGTCAAAGAACTGGTCCACCAGCCGCTGATCTTTGGCGCGCTCTGCTTCCGTCGGCTCGGTGAAGGGGAGCCCGGCCCCCTTGAGTGTGCCGGTCTTGGCGACGTTGACACGCACGCCGACTTTGTCCAGCAGCTCCACCGCCACCGGGCGGATGGTGATCACGCCGATGCTGCCGACAATGGCAGCGCGCTGGGCGATGATGTGTGGCGCGGCGGCGGCCAGATAGTAGCCACCGGAGGCGCCGGTGCCGCGGATGAAGGCTACCACTGGCTTCTTCGCCGCCAGCTTGCGGATTTCGCCGTACAGGTAGTCGGACACCGAGGCGGAGCCGCCGGGCGAGTCGATATCCAGTACCACGGCGCGCACCCGCTTGTCCTCGCGCAGCCCGCGGATCGCCGGGACGAACTGCTGCGTGCGGATCGCCCCGCCAATCGTGCCGTGCAGCTCCAGCACCGCCACCTTTGGCATCAACCATGGCAGCGTCCGGTTCAGCTTCTTCGTCAACATCGCCGCGACCTCCCCTGTCTTCCCTAAGGATGACGGATGACGGGCACAAGCGGGAGCAAGGGCAGCCCCATCATGCGTTGGAGGGATCAGGATGGCGCCCGTGCGCTCGGTTGGTCCGCCTGCTGCGCGGGGGCAGGGGCTCCCGGCTGGCCGCTTGCCGTCTCCGTCCAGCTGATATCCTCCACGCCGGCGAAGCGGCGGCGCATGACGGCCATCGCCTCCGGGCTGCTGTCCGCCAGCAGGAAGGAGCGGCCCAGCTCCAGGCAGACCGCGCCGGTGGTGCCGCTGCCGGCGAAGCAATCCAGCACCAGGTCACCGGGGTTGGAGGAGGCGAGCACCATCCGCCGCAGGATGCCCATCGGCTTCTGTGTCGGGTAGCCGGTGCGCTCCTTGCCGGCCGCCGGCACGATGGTGTGCCACCAGGTGTCGGTCGGCAGCTTGCCGCGTGCCGCCTTCTCCGCTCCGGCCAGGCCCGGGGCCATATAGGGGATGCGGTCGACGGCCTCGACGTTGAAGGTATAGCGGCGCGGGTCAGCCACGTACAGCAGGATGGTGTCGTGCTTGGGCGGCCACCGCCGCCGCGTCCGCCCGCCGTAGTCGTACGCCCAGATGATCTCGTTGAGGAAGCGCTCCCGCCCGAAGATGCCGTCCATCAGCACCTTGACGTAATGCACTTCGCGGTAATCCAGGTGCAGGTAGATGCTGCCGTGGGGGGCGAGCAGGCGGTGCAGCTCCTCGAGCCGGGGCGCGAGGAAGGCGAGGTAGTCGTCGAAGCGGTCCAGGTAGCGGCGGGTGATGCCGGGTGTGCTGCGATACCGCGCCCCACCGAAGCCCGTGCGGTCCCCCGCCGGGTCGCGCACCGTCGTCAGCGGCGTGTGCGTCCGTTCCCGGCCGGTGTTGAACGGCGGATCAATGTACACCAGATCCGCACAGCCATCCGGCAAGGAGCGCAGCAACGGCAGGTTGTCACCGTGGTGGATGCGGTTCACCGGCAGGCTGCCTGGGCCAGCGTGGCATCGTCCGCATCATACAGGTCAAGCAGCGCCGCATAGGGGTCGCCCGTCAGGCCAAAGTACCGGGCGAAGGCGGGCTCGGTCTTCAGCCCCCCGGCGCGGAGGGCGCGGATGCCGTCGTGCGCCGCCGTCCCACCCAGCGCCAGCAGCCGTGCTTCCACCACCAGGTGGCGGTAGCCGCGCTGGCGCTCCACCGGCAGCCGCTGGGCAAACACCTCCACCGGCACGCCGCCGGCCGCAAACGCTGCCACCGCCGATGGCTCTCCCACCACCGGCTTGACTGCCACCCGGAAGCCTTGCATGTGGCCGTACAGCGCCGCCACCCGCGCGGCGAACGCCTCCAGGTCCGCTGCCTGGCAGATGATGTCCAGGTCGCTGCCCGCCATCGCCAGCCCCAGGGGGAACGTCCCCACCAGCACCGGGCGGTAGGGCGCCAGCCGGTTGAAGATATCCAGCTCCGCCAGCGCGGCCTGCGGTGCGGCGCCCAAAGGGACGGGGAAGGGAGCGGGGAGCGGTGGCGGAGCAGCGCCGGCCATGGCTTAGCCCTCCGCCAGCAGGTCAAGCAGCGCCGCGCCGTACTGGGCCAGCTTCGCCGGCCCCATGCCCTTGATGGTGGCCAGGTCATCCGGCGTGCGGATGTCAGCGGCGGCCAGCAGGTGCAGCGTGCGGTCGTGAAAGATGGTATACGGCGGCAGTTGCGCCTCCCGCGCCGTCTCCGCCCGCCAGGCGCGTAGCCGCTGGAAGCGCTCTGCGGTGCGCGGATCATCGTCGGGCGGGGGGAGCGGTTCGGCGTCCGTCAGCCGCTGCGGTCCGCGTGCGCCGGCCTGGGCAGCGGACGTGCGCGGCGGCAGCGCGGCGGGCGGCCAGGGGGCGGGCGGCTTGGTGTGGCCCTGCTGCGTGACGGACAGCCGCCGGAACTCGCTATCATCCATCGCCAGATGCCCGGCCGCCAGCAGCGCATCAATCTCCCGCGTGATGGCAGAAAGCGGCAGCGCCGCCAGTGCGCCGAAGAACGCTGAGCGGTCCTGTCGCACGGGACTATCGGCGCGGCCTTTGAGCAGCTTGGCCAGGCCGGTGCGGCCCAGCGTGAAGGGGAGCGCGGGCAGTGCGGCGATGATGATGTCCTCGGGTGCGGCGTCCGGCGAAGCGGGCGCGGACTGCGGGCGGGCGGGCGGTTGCCAGGCGTCCGCCGGGGCGCAGCAATCGCAGTGGCCGCAGTGGCGGCCGTGTGGCGCCGCGAAGTGAGCGGCGATGGTGGCGGTACGGCAGCGGCTACCCATCAAGTAGTCGTGCATTGTCCGGGTGCGCGCTTCGCGCCCGGCGCGGCGCTGCTCCAGGATGGCCCGCAGCCGTCCGCGCAGATCTGCCGGCTGAGGCAGCAGCTCTACCAGCACGCCGCGGCCCATCCCCTGATAGCCGATAGCGCCAGCGTCGCGCAGCGCCAGCAGCCTCGCCTCCACCTCTGGCAGCGGGCAGCCGAGCAGCGCCGCCAGCGCGCGCATGGGTAGCACCGCCCGCCCGCCCGGCTCGGAGGTGATGCGGGCGGCGAGCGCGTCGCTGGGTAGCCGGGTGACATCCTGCAGCCATACCCGCGCGCTCTCCGGCAGGTCGCAGTGGCGGCGCAGCACACCGGCCATCTCCAGCGCCCCCAACGCCACGCGCGCCGCCGTCTCTGGCGTCTCGCCCGTGGCGATGTCCTGGACGCAGGTGGCCAGCTGCTCTAGCGGCAGCCAGGAGAAGCCGTCCTGTGCGGCGGCGCGTGCCGTCCGGTAGACGGTGTTCATCAGCTCGGGGCTGAGGACATCTTCATTGCCCCACTTCGTCAGCAGCCCCTTGTCGTTGCTGGTCCAGAACAGGATGCAGCGGGCAGGGCGGCCATCGCGCCCGGCGCGGCCCGACTCCTGCACGTACGCCTCCAGCGAACGGGCGGGCTGCAGGTGGGCGATAAAGCGTACATCCGCCTTGTCCACGCCCATGCCGAAGGCGACCGTCGCCACGATCACGCGCGCCTGCCCGGACATGAAGGCGTCCTGTGCGGCCTCGCGGGCGCTCCGCTCGAGACCGGCATGGTAGTGGATGGCGGAGACGCCGTGGGTGCGCAGCATCCTCGCCGCCTTCTCCACCCCTTCGCGGCTGCTGGCGTAGACGATGCCCTGGCCGCGGGCCTCCCGGCAGAAGGTAACCAGGGCCTCCAGCTTCGCGCCGGTGTCCTTGGTGTGGTGCACCTGGAGAAACAAGTTGTGGCGGACGGCTCCGGTGGACAGGAGCCGCGGCGTGCGGCCGAACAGGGTGGCGATCTCCTGCTGGAGCGCCGCGGTGGCGGTGGCGGTCATCAGCAGCAGCGGCGGATCGCCCAGCTCCCGCGCCACGGCCGGCAGAAAGAGGTAATCGGGCCGGAAGGCGTGGCCCCAGAGCGAGAAACAGTGCGCCTCATCTACCACGATGCGCGAGGGACGGGCCTGAGCCAGCGCATGGAGAAAAGAGCGCTGCCGCAGCCGCTCTGGTGCGACGTAGATGAGCTTGATCTGCCCTGCCCGCAGCGCCTCGGTGGCGCGGTCCAGATCGTCTCGGTCCACGGTGCTGTTGAAGACGGCGGCGCGGGCGCGCAGCTCCTCCGGCAGCGACTCCAGCTGGTCCTTCATCAGCGCGATCAGCGGCGAGACGACCACGGTGCAGCCGGGCAGCAGCATGGCGGGCAGCTGGTAGCACAGCGACTTGCCCGCGCCGGTGGGCATGATCGACAGCACATCCTCACCGTCGAGCACGGCACGGACCGTCTCCTCCTGCCCTTCGCGGAAGGCAGGAAAGCCGAACAGCGCGCGCAGGGCGACGAGCGGGTCAGGCAGAGCGGCGGGAAGAGCGAACGGCGGCGGTGGATGCATTGCTGCCAGTGTAGCGCGCGGTGAGGTGGCAGGGGCACGCAACTGCTGCTGGCGGGCAAGGAGCGATGGGGCCGGCTCGCCCGCTACCAGCCAGGGAGGATACCGGGGAGCGGCGCTCCGGATGGCTCACGCGCGTTGCCCCTCGCGGGCGGCGGCGGTGGCGGCCATCATCTCCTGCTGGGCGATGTGCGCCTGCCAGTAGTGGTGGGTCTTGGCCACGACGGTGATGACGCTCTTGACCTCGTTCTTCAGGTGGAAGTCACGGCAGGCGGGGACATACAGCCGCTCCTCCTCACAGCGGGCGTCTACATTCTCGATGATGATCGAAGCGGCCAGCCAGGCGGCCATCTTGCGCGAGCCGCAGGTGATCACCATCCAGCCCGGGTCTTCGGCGGGTTCGGCAAACAGGCCTGCTGTCTCCCAGATGCCGCGGCGGATCTCGGTCATCGGGTCGAAGCCATCCCACGGCTGCTCAGAGACGGTGGCAGTCTGCGCCCGCCCGGCATCGGGAGCGCGGAGCGTCTGCGCTTCACCGCGGTGAGGCGGGCCGCCATACAGGGCGAGCTCGCAGAAGCCGGTCCACATCTCCGCCCAGTCCGGCCGGCCGTCCTCACGCCAGACAAAGGGGGCCGCACTCATCGTGGCCGTCTTCAGCGGCAGTGGCGCCAGGCTGGCCGGCGGCGGCGCGTCGTTCCACATACGGGTGACGGCGTGGACATCAGCCACGTGCAGCGGCCCAACCACCGCGATATCCACCGGCTCACGCGCGTAATCGGCGATGGACTGCGCCGCCTCCCGGCAACCGTCCAGCACATCCTGGGGCAGCGTGGCATCAGCGAACACGATCACGCGGGCGGTCATGCGGCAAACCTCGGTAGCATGTATCTGCAACTCGTTGCATCGTAGCGGTGGCGGCAGGCAGCGGGCAATGCGCAGTGCGGCCTGGGCGGCGGGCTGGCCCGCACCCCCAACCCCCGCTCCCGCCAGCCGGCGAGGCAGAGCCGGTGACGGCGGTGACGGCGGTGACGGCGGTGACGGCAATGCCCGAAGGGGTGACGGCGAGCGGAGGGAGGGACGGACCCCCTGCCCTTCGGGCATCCCCCCTGCTCGGGGGGTGACCGAGGGCAGGGTTGCCCCTTGTCCCCCTTCATCCTGCAACCGGCATCCCGCATCCTTGAAGGAGAGGAGGCTGTCCCATGCCGGTGTATGCCTTTCGCTGTCCGCAGTGCAGCATGGAGTTTGAGGTGTCGCGCAAGATGAGCGAGGCGGGCAAAGCGGCGACCTGCCCGCTGGACGGCGCCGTCAGCGACCGCATCTTCACCGCTCCGGCGCGCATCGGCCGTGCGGCCGACCCAGCCACGGCGCCACCGGCGCAGCCGCAGCAGCCGGCCGGCGGCAACTGGTCGCATTTCGGCCACAGCCACGGCTTCGGCGTGGGTGGCCACAGTCACGGCGCGCCCCCCCGCCCAACGCCGCCGGCCGGCTCCGGCGAGTCCTAGCTATGGGCGGGCGGCCGCGGCGGCGCGTGGCTCCTCCGGCTCAACGGCGGCGGCTGGTGGCGCGACCTCCTGCGCAGAGCCGGAGGCAATCGCCGCATCCAGCCGCCGCCAGGCGCCGGGCTGGAGCGCGGTGACCGCCAGCACCATGACGAAGCTGGCGATGGCGATCAGGGCGATGGCCGCCTGCACCCCCAGCACGCTGCCGAGCGCGCCGGCTGCCAGCGCTCCCACCGGCATCATGCCGCGGTTCATCATGTAGATGCCCATCACCCGGCCGCGCATGGCTGGCGGTGTGACGCTGAGGATGGCGGCGTTGCCCAGCACCATCAGCACGGTGTTGGCTGCGCCGGGCACGATCTGGAACAGCGAGGCCAGGGCAATGCTGCCGGAGTACGCGAAGCCGGCCAGCCCGGCCGCGAACAGCGCCGAGGCTGCCAGCAGCAGCAGCCCCTTGCCGCGCACGCTGCGCAGCCCCAGCGCTAGCGCCAGTGATGCCAGCACCGAGCCGGCGCCCCAGGCCGCCATGGTTAGCCCCAGCCCCTGGGCATCGGAGCCGATGACGTCCTTCACCAGCACCGGCGCGAGGTTGGTGAACGCCATCCCCAGCCCGGTGATGGCGAAGGTGATGGAGATCAGCCATAACACCACCGGCTCGGAGCGCACGTAGCGCATCCCCAGGCGGATATCCTCGCCCACCGAGCGGCGGGCCCCGGCAGCCGCCGGCCGGGAGCGGGTGCGCATCATCGACACGGCCGCCATCACCGCGATGTACGAGGCAGCAACGACCAGATACGTCCAGCCAACACCCGCCGAGCCGATCAGGAAGCCGGCCAGGGCAGGGCCAACCGCCATCGCGCCGTACATCGCCATGGAGTTGAGCGTGACCGCGGAGGCGATGTGATGGCGTGGCACCAGGTCCGGCACCAGCGCCTGACGGGCGGGCTGGTCGAAGGACATGGCGGCAGAGGAGATCAGCGCCAGGAGTATCAGCACCGGCAGCGTGATCAGGTCCGCCACCACCAGCAGGCCGGTGGCCAGCGCCACGATAAACGACGACGCCTGGGTGAGCAGCAGTAACCGGCGGCGGTCCATGCGGTCGGCGGTGGCGCCGCCGTACAGCGACAGCAGCAGCAACGGCACGCCCCGGGCGAAGCCGGTTACGCCCAGCCACAGCGGCGCCGAGTCTTTGCCGGCTAGCTCGATCACCAGCCACATCTGCGCCACCCACTGCATGGGCATCGCCAGGCTACCGGCCAGCATCCCGCCGAACAGCAGCCGGAAGTCGCGGTGGGCCAGCGGCGCGAATGCGCCCGTGTCGTTCTGCTTTGCTGCCATGGCCGCTGCTCCCCCCACCCCCGGGGCCGCTCCGGGAGGTTGCGCCATGCTACACCCCCATACCGCACGAGCGGAAGGACGCACGCGGAATGTCCGGCCGCGATGGTTGGGGCGGGGTAACTTCTCGCGCCCGGGCTTGCATCTGCGCGCTCAACCAAGTAGACCACCGATGAGAGCAGCACGGAGGGGCAGATGCAGGCAACGGTGACGGCGGTGAGCGTGAGCCCGACGCACACGATGAGCAAGCCGGGCGTGGCGGCCATCCGGCTGCTGGCCGGGTTGGGGGTGGAGGGCGACGCCCACATGGGCGAGACGGTCAAGCACCGCTCCCGCGTGCGGCGGGACCCCACCACGCCCAATATCCGCCAGGTGCATCTGATCCACGCCGAACTGCATGACGAGCTGCGCGCCCGGGGCTTTGATCTTGCCGCCGGGCAGATGGGGGAGAACGTCACGACCCGCGGGCTGGATCTGCTGGCCCTGCCAGAAGGGGCGCGGCTGCGGCTGGGCGCCGAGGCGTTGATTGAGGTGACAGGACTGCGCAACCCCTGTACCCAACTCGACGGCATCCAGCCGGGGTTGATGGCAGCGGTGCTGGAGCGCGACGCAGACGGCGGCCTGATCCGCAAGGCAGGGGTGATGGCCGTGGTGCTGGCCGGCGGCACCGTCCGTCCCGGCGATGCCATCACCGTCGAGCTGCCGCCAGAGCCATGCCGGCCGCTCGCGCCGGTGTAGGCGGGCCGGGCCATCGGGATGCGGCAGCGCCGCTGGCCCGCCTGTGACGTGCAGCGTTTGACGAGAGGGCGCCATTGATGAGCCACGACGAAGGAACCTTTACCGGGCTGCGTGACTATCGCATCTACTATCAGCGCTGGCTGCCGGAGGGGCCGCCGCGGGCGGTGTTGCTGGTGGCGCATGGCTACGCTGAGCACAGCGGCCGCTACACCAACCTCGTCAACTACTTCCTCCCGCTGGGCTACGCCGTCTATGCGCTGGACCACCGCGGCCACGGCCGCTCTGACGGCGAGCGCGTGCAGGTGGACAGCTATGAGGACTACCTGACCGACCTGAAGATGTTCTTTGACCTGGTGCGCGCCGAGCAGCCGGCGCTGCCCATCTACCTGGTGGGGCACAGCATGGGCGCGGCGATCAGCACCGCGTACGCTGCCCGCTATCAGCAGGAGCTGGCCGGGCTGATCCTGTCTGGCGGTGGCATCAACACCGACAAGGCCCCGCCCCGGCCGGCCGGTATGGACCTGTCGCAGATGCTCAGCCGCGACCCAGCGGTAGCCGCAGCGTACGTGAACGACCCGCTGGTGTATCGCGGCCCCGCGCCGTCCGGCCGCGCATCGGCGCTGCTGCAGATGCGTGAACAGCTACCCGCTCTCGTCGGGCGCATCACCCTGCCCATCTTGGTGATGGCCGGCGCCGCCTCACCATTGGGCGATGGCCCGCGTAGCCAGGCGCTGTTTGCGGCCGTTGGCTCCGCCGCCAAGACGCTGTGCCTGTACCCAGACCTGCTGCACGAGATCTTCAACGAGCCGGAGCATCCACAGGTGTTCGCAGATATGGAGCGCTGGCTGACGGCGCGGATAACGGCATAGCCTAGCCGCCCGACCGCCGCCGCCGGTGCCCCCACGCCCGCGAAGCCGCGCTATGCACGGTGTGCACCGGGGATTGCACGCGAAGGCGCGAAGGCGCGAAGCCGAGATGTGCACGGTGTGCACCAGGGATTGCACGCGAAGACGCGAAGCTCCCAGGTGCACGCGAAGACGCGAAGCCGCGAAGCCGAGTTTGGTGGGGACCCTGGCCAATACCACCCTTCGCGGCTTCGCGCCTTCGCGTGAAGCTCCCCCCCACGCGGCCGCGGCGCCCGCGCTGCTGTGCGAGAATGGGTCAGGTAAGGAGGCGCCACCATGGCCAGTGCCGCACGGCTCACCCGGCCTGCTCTCCGCCGGTTCACCGTGGATGAGTATCACCGCATGCTCGATGCCGGCGTGCTGCATGAGGATGACCGCGTTGAGCTGATTGAAGGGGTAATCATCGCGATGGCGGCGCTGGGCGGGCGGCATGTTGGCTGTGTGATCGAGACGAGTCACCGGTTCGCTCAGCTGCTCGGCGAGACGGCCCGCGTCAGCATCCAGAACGCCGTGCGGCTAGACCGGCGCTCGGAGCCGGAGCCGGATATCGCCATCCTGCGCCCCCGCGCCGATGGCTACCGCACCGACCTACCACGGGCCGAAGATGTGCACCTGATCATCGAGGTGGCCGATACCTCGCTGGCCTATGACCGCGACACCAAGCTGCCGCTGTACGCCCGCGCCGGTATCCCCGAAGTCTGGCTGGTGGACCTCAACGGCGGCCAGGTGCTGGTGTATCGCGGCCCCAGCGGCCGCCGCTACCAGCACGCGAGCGCGCATGGTCGCGGCGCCACGCTTGCCCCGCTCGCCTTCCCGGATATCGCCCTCACCGTCGATGCGATCCTGGGCTGAAGGTGGCGCCCGCTGGCCCGCATCGCGGCGCGCCGTCAGACCTCGAAGATGTGGCGAACGCTGCTCTGATTGTCAGACATGGCCGTGCCAACATAGCGGGAAACATCCACGCCATCGACGGTGTGGCCGGTGGGTACGACGCGGAACTGGCGCCACACCGGATGCGCCGTGGGGTCCACCACCGCCCAGATGCGCGGTGTGCCCCGCTGCATCTTGAGCGTCAAGATTTGCGCGCCCGCTGGCATCAGGATGTTGCAGTTGCCGGTGGCATCCCCGGCGGGCAGGTCGTACTTCTGGATGGTGCGCATCGATCGCTCCTTGTCCGGAGTATCGTGCAGTATGAGCAGACGTGCCGGGTCGTGTCAACGGGAGCGTGGCGGCTGGTTGTCGCTCTGCCTGCCTCACAGCGGCAGATCGGAGCGGCGGCGCTGGTCGTACGCGGCGTAGGTGCGGTAGCCGGCGGCGCGGGCGGCGGCTATCGCTTCGTCGAACCAGGCGCCCAGCCGCTCGGGGATGTGGGCATCGGAGGCGAGCGTCACGGGCACGCCGGCGACGCGGGCGGCGGCGAGCACATCCGGGTGCGGGTACAACTCGGCGACGGGCTTGCGCAGGCCGTTGGTGTTGATCTCCAGCGCCAGCCCGTTGGCGGCCGCGGCCCGCACTAGCTGGCGGTGCAACGGCCGCTCATCCGGCGGGCGGAAGCCGAATACCTTGACGACATCCGGATGCGCCAGCACATCCACCAGGCCAGCCCCGGCTAGCTCCTCTACCAGTTGCCCGTACTCCTGCCACACGGCGGCGATATCGCGCCGCTGCCACTCCGGCAGGCCCGCCTCATCGTCGATCAGGAACGAGCCCAGCCAGTGGACGGAGCCAAGCACACAGTCCCAGGCGTACGGCGCCAGGAGCCGGCGCAGCTCCGCGGCGCGGCCGGGAATCCAGTCCAGCTCCATCCCCAGCCGCACGGGCAGGCCATCCGCCTTCGCCTGCTCGATCAGCCGTACGTACTCCGGCAGCGACAGGTTGACGTGGTCATCCCAGTAGGCCCGGGTGGCGGCGGCAAGCTGCGGGTTGGGGTCGGCCTCCCACCAGCCGTCCAGCGCGGCATACGCCTCGCGAAAGCGGAACAGGTGCTCGGTGAAGACGACCACGTCGACGCCGTTCGCGCGGGCGCAATCGACGTACTGCGCGATGCGGGCGCGGTCTACCGGCGGCCGTTCGCCGTGCGGTTGCAGGTGCACGTGGGCGTCGATGCGCATGGCCGTTCCCTCGCGGCACGTCCTCTTGCCATGATGGCTGCCCGCGCCGATAGCCGCTACGGGGTGGATATGGTATGACGGGGACGGCACATGGGCGGGATGTCGCGGGCATGACGAACCTGGGACGCTACGCCATCCAGTCGGTGCTGGGCCAGGGCGGCTACGCCGTGGTGTATCTGGCGCTGGATACCGCGCTAGGCCGCCAGGTGGCCGTCAAGACGCTGTTGCCCCACACCGCGGCCCAACCCGAGGTGCGCGAGCGCTTCCTGCATGAGGCGCGGGCCATCGCCGCCATGGGCCACCCGAGCATTGTCACCATCCACGATGTGGGCGAGGAGGGCGGCCAGCCCTTCTACGCGATGGAGTACATCGAGGGCGAATCTATCGAGGAGGCGGTGCCGCCGGGGGAACGGCTGCCGCTAGACGAGGTGCTGGCCATCGTGGCGCCGGTGGCGTCGGCGCTGGACTACCTGCACATGGCCGGTATCGTCCACCGCGATATCAAGCCCGGCAACATCATGCGTGCCCGTTCCGGCCGCATCGTGCTGATGGATTTCGGTATCGCCCGCGCCTTCGATGCGACGACGCTCACCGCCACCGGCGCGGTGGTGGGCACCCCGGCCTACATGTCGCCGGAGCAGGCGTTGGGGCAGCGCGTGGGCGCCGCCACCGATATCTACGCGCTGACGGTGGTGGTGTACGCGCTGCTCGCCGGGCGGCCGCCGTTCCAGGGGGCGACGGCACGGGTGATGTTCCAGCACGCCTACGAGCCACCGCCGCCGTTGCGCCGCTTCCGCCCAGACCTGCCGGCCGGCGTGCAGGAGGCGGTCGCCTGGGGGCTGGCGAAGGACCCGGCCGCCCGGCCGCCCACGGCCGGCGCGCTGCTGGCGGCGCTGCGGGGCGAGCAGGCCGCTCCGCCGCTCTCGACACCGGTGGCCGTTGCGCCGGCGGTGGCGGCGCCGGTGGCGGCCGCGGCGCTGGCCGAGACGGAGCTGCTGCCCGCGCCGGCCCCGGCAGCCACCACAACGGGCGACCCGCCGCCCGTCTCCCCGCCCGGCCGGCGGCCGTCTCGCCCGCTGTTGCTGGCTGGGGTGGCGCTGGCGGCGCTGGTGTTGCTGGGCGGTGGCGCGCTGGCAGCCAGCCGGCTCTGGGGCGGCGATGACCGGAGCGGGGCGAGCGAACCGCCGCCCGGGGTTTTCTACGAGAGCAACGGCAACGAGCATGTCACGCTGGGGCAGGCGCACGGGGCGTACTTCTCGAACCCGCCTACCTCCGGCTGGCACATGGCGGAGCTGCCCCACCCGGGGGTGTATACGGAGGCGCGCACGCCCGAGAGCCTGCCCCACTTCTTGGAGCACGGCGGCGTCTGGATTCTGTACCGGCCCGGCATCGATGAGAGCAAACTCGCCGAGCTGCGCGATCTGACGCAGTTCAAGCTGGATCTCAACAAACCGGTGGCGCTGGCGCCGTATCCCGCCCCCGGCTATGCCGTGCCGGAGAAGCCGATCAACGTCATCGCCTGGCAGCGCCTGCTGGCGCTAGACGAGGTGGACCGCGGCGAGATCGAACGCTTCATCGACTGGTATCACTGCGCCTACACGCCGGAGGGCGGCGGCCCCGGCTGCGAGCCAGAGAAGCGCGGCGAGTTTGGCCCCGCCCAGGACGCCGGCCCCGCCGGCTTCGGCGCGGTCACTGCCACCCCGGTCCGGTGACGGATGTCCGCGTTCCCCCTTCAGTCCAGCCAGGCCGTCCGTTCGGCGGCGGGGGTGCGGCGCTGCTCGCGCTGCTGATCGGGATAGCCGAGTTGTACCAGTCCCACGATGCGGCACTCCGGCGGGATGCCGAGCAGCGCATACGCCGGCGGGTAGGTGCACAGCCGGTTGGTGCTCCAGAAGGCGGCGAGGCCGAGGGCGTGTGCCGCCAGCAGCAGATTCTGAATGGCGCAGGCGGCAGCGGCGTAGTCCTCCTCGCGGATCGCCGGGTCGGTGTGCTGGTCAATGGCGACGGCGATGGTGACCGGAGCAGCCAGCGCCTTGCGCTCGGCACTCTCCCCCTCGCGGCGGGCGCGCTCCTCCGGCTCACCGCGCAGGCGCAGGGCATCGGCGGTCATCTGCCGCCGCAGGGCCGCCAGCCGCTCCAGCGTGCGGCCCTGCACCACGGTGAAATGCCATGGCTCCGTTAGCCGGTGATTGGGCGCCCACACGGCCGCCTCCAGCAGCCGGGCGATGATCGGCCGCGCGACCGGCTCCGGCCGGAAGCTCTTGACGGTGCGGCGGCCGCGGATGGCTTCGAGCGTGTCCATGCCGCACAGCGTACCAGGAGCGCCACAAAAGGACGAAGGCAAGCGGGCAAGGAGGAGTGCCGGTGACGGCGGTGACGGCAATCCCCGAGAGGGTCAGGCCGCTCGCGTGCAGGCGCGGCCCGCTCCTCAGCGCTGCGAGTACCCCCCCGCTCGCTGCGCTCACGACCCCCCTGCTAGGGGGGTGAAACGAGGGGGGCGCTGGCGTCCTCCTTCGTTGCCAGTACCCCCCCGCTCGCTATGCTCCCCCCCCCCCTGCTAGGGGGGTGACCGAGGGGGGGGCGGCGCTCACGACCTTCGACTTCGGGGGGGTG
>CAUJGQ010000062.1 GCA_963170165.1 Chloroflexota bacterium
TGCTCCACCTCGCGGCCCAACATCCCGCGCGCCTGATCGGCTACGAGCGTCGCAATTTGCTGATCGGTTAGCCCCATCGCCTTCAACAGCCGGTAGATCCCGAGTAGTCCCTCCACGCGCTCACGCATCGCCGTGCTCTGCTTCTCGACGCGTCGTGATAACCGGCCGAGCAATCGACCCAGCGACTCCGCGAGCTGCTCTGATCCGCTGCGGTCTTCATCTGACGGCCCCTCCGAGGGCACCGGCAAGCCGGCATCCTCAACTGGGGGGCGGCTGCCGTCAACCCCCGCGCAAAACGCCAGACCAACTCCCAGCGCTGCCGCTGCGCCACCCATCATCACACCCAACACCCGCCGTCCGGCCACTGGCATCACCCATCCGCTGCGCCGCGCGCCGCCCGTGCGGCCCGCTCCCTTCATTGTATGTGGCGCACCGTCCGCCTGCCTGTAGCAGCCGGAACCGCTACGCTGATGTGGTCGATGTCCCCGGAGGATTGCCATGCACCTTCTTCGCTCGCTGCAGTTGATTCCGGCGCTGGATCGCACCGCGCATGACAGCGCACGTAGCTCCCTTACAGACGCGCTCGTCGTTGACCTGGCGGAGGGTGTGCGGGCGACCCAGCGAGATGAAGCGCGCTCCGCGGCCGCCGCCGCCATCAACGCGCTGGCCGGACCGCACCGTGCGGTTTGGGTGCGCGTGCATCCCACCGGTACGCTCCAGGCGCGCGACGACATCCGAGCGACCATTGCCGCACAACCGGCCGGCTTCATCCTGCCGCACGCCCAGAGCGCAGCCCACCTGCGCTATGCCGATGCCCTGCTCCGAGACGCGGAAGCTCTGGCGGGCGCCAAGGAGGGAAGTGCTTCGCTGATCGCTGTGATTGAGTCGGCCGAGGGCCTGCTTAACGCCCGAGAAATCGCCCGGGCGTCGGGCCGGCTGACGGCTCTGGCGCTCGACGGCGACGGCTACTGTGCGGACATGGGTGTCGAGATGACGCGCGAAGGGCATGAGCTTCAGTACGCGCGCAGCCACATCGCAGTATGTGCACGGGCTGCCGGGCTGAGCGCGATTGACACGGCGTATCCCTTCACACGTGAGATACAGGGTCTGCTCGCATCGGTAAGCCAGGCGCGTGCGGTGGGAATGCACGGTAAGTTCGTGATCACGGCCGACCAGGCCACGATCGTCAACGCGGTATTCCGCCCCACCGCCGCCGAGATCGCGTACGCCCGCCGGTTAGAGGAGGCGCACGCGGAGGCGAAGGCCCAGGGTGCCGAGTACAGCCACATCGACGGCCGGATCATCGACGCCCCGCGCGCCCGCCGCGCCCGTCGCATTCTGGACCTGGCGACGGCCATCCAGGCGCGGGAGCAGCAGGCCGCGATCTGAGGATGCGCCGGTGCGCCGGGGCATATGCAGGTAAAGACGAAGGCGCTGCCCAGCCGCTACCATACCCTGTAATGAGACGCGCACTGATCCCTGCCCTCTGCTCGCTGGCGCTGCTTGCTTGCGGCGGCGACCGCCCCAAGGATGCAGGAGCCCCCCAGGCCCGCCAGCCGGAAGCCACGGTCTCCATCGTCTATGTCACACCGGCGCCGCGTACACCGAGCCCGCCGCCAACGCCGGCGCCGCCGAAGCTCTGCCTGCTCACCCGCCAGTCCGGCGTCGCCGCAACGTATGTTCCTCCCAACCTGGTGACGCTGCCAAAGGCGATTACCGCGCCGGATTCGAGCGTGCAGTTGCGACAGGATGCTGCCGATGCTGTGTCCAGACTGATCGCGGCGGCGCGGGAAGATGGACAGGTGCTCGTGGCCGTCTCCGGCTATCGCTCGTACGAGTACCAAGCCGAGGTGCTGCGCCAGGAGATCCGTACCTACGGCGAAGAGCGGGCACGCAAGCAGGTCGCCGAGCCTGGACACAGCGAGCACCAATTGGGTGTCGCCCTCGACATTGCTCCCGCGCGCCGCCCGTTTGACCTAGAGGAAGCGTTCGGTGACACGCCAGAGGGCCGCTGGGTGGCGCTCCATGCGCCCGAGTTTGGCTTTGTGATCAGCTATCCCCAGGGCAAAGAGGCCATCACGGGCTACATCTACGAGCCATGGCACGTTCGCTACGTCGGCCTGGAGGTCGCACAACAGATGACCGGCGCAGCCTTCACGCTCAACGAGTACCTACCGCGCAACGGCATGGCAGCCTGTCCGCCGGATGCGACCGTCGAAAGGCAGCCGGTGGCGTCGCGCTAGCCCGTCACGTACGACGCTGGCTGGCGGGTTACGACCAAGCCTGGCATCATCAACGCTGCTGAGGCGTGCCATGGTAAACGACGACCAAGCCCGTGTCCAAGTGGTGGCGGGCCGCGACGACAAGCGTTTGGAACTGGCGGGCCACATCGAGGAGATCGTCGCCGATTGCCTGTTCGTGCGCCTGGATATTCGTCCATTCCGGCCAGAAGCGCTGCAGCCCGGCGTGCTGGTCCGGCTGATCCGAGAAACGGGGCGCGAGCAACACGTCGAGATCCTTCCCTCCCAGGGCGAACCCGATCCCCGGCTGTTGCGGGTGCGCGTCGCCGAGCCGCCCACGCAGGACGAGGCGAACCGCCGCACGTACTTCCGGGTGTCCATGCGGCGGGCCGAGACGCAACTGACGGTGCTCGCCGGCAACCGTGCCGCCCGGCTGCACATTCGTCTCATCGACATGAGCGGCAGCGGCGTGCGCTTTACCTGCCCGCAGCCGCTCGAGGTTGGCTACGTTCTGGTAATCACCCTGCCGCTCATCGGTGGCAGCCAGCCGCGCGATCTTCGGGCTCACGTTCAGTGGGTGCGTCCGGCCGGGAAGGAGTGGCAGATCGGCGCCGAGTTCTTTAACGTTCCCGCGGCAGATCGCGACTTAATCGTCCGGACCGTGTTCATGGAAGAAGTCCGCAGCCGGTTGGACAGCATCCGCTCTGGCGATGAAGAGTCTTAGTTCACGCGCCGCCCGCGTCCGCGCCAGTGGCGCGCCCGCAACTCGGACTTCTGGATCTTACCGGAGCCGGTCTTAGGCAATGACTCCACAAACTCCACCGAGCGCGGGATCTTGAATCCGGCAATGAACCGGCGGCAGGAGTCTGCCAGATCCTCCGCGGTTGTTCTCGCACCCGGTCGCAGCACAATCACGGCGTGCACCCGCTCCCCCCACAGATCGTCGGGCACCCCGATCACTGCCGCCTCCAGCACGGCGGCATGACGGTACAGCGCATCCTCCACCTCGGTGGAGTAGACGTTCTCCCCGCCGGTGATAATCATGTCCTTCGCCCGATCGACGATGGTGATATAGCCACTGGCATCTACCGTGGCGAGATCGCCGCTGTGCATCCAGCCATTCCGCAAGGCATGCGCCGTCTCGTCCGGCCGCTCCCAATAGCCGAGCATGACGTTTGGCCCGCGCATCACGATCTCGCCGGCCACTCCAGGGCGAACGTCCTGGCCGTGTGCATCCTGAACCCGCACCTCAACACCGGGGATCTCACGGCCACAGGACGCCAGACGCTCGGCCGGCGCGACGCCCGTGGCGGTCATTATGTCCTCTGCCAGCAGCTGGGTGGCGAACGGTGACGTCTCGGTCATGCCGTACAGCTGCGAGAACTGGCAGGGCAGCGCCTGCATCGCCGCTGTCAGCCGGTCCACCGGCATGGGTGAGGCGCCAAACGTTATCAGCCGCAGGGACGAGACATCGAACGTGTCAGCCTCGGGCAGATTGACGATGGCGTTGATCATGGTGGGGACAACCAGCGTCACACTGACCTGTTCACGTTCGACCAGAGAGAGGAAGGCGGACGGCTGGAACTCGCGCAGGAACACATGCCGCCCGCCAATCCATGTCACCGCCCAGCAAGCCCAGGCATCTGCCAGGTGGAACATCGGCGCGGCGTGGAGCCAAACATCCTGCTCGGTGAACCGGTGGGCGAACAGCGCGTGGTGGGCATTGCTCATCACGTTGCGCTGCGACAGCATCACGCCCTTCGCCCGCCCGGTGGTGCCACTGGTGTAGTACAGGTGCACTAGGTCTTCTTCAGCCCATGTCCGCACCGGCGCATCCACCGGCGTCGAACGCGCCAACCGGGCCTCATAGCTGTCCTCGCCGGTGTCGGTCGCCACGATCACCTGCCGGACTGTCGTCAGCTGTGCCCGGCACACCTCCACCACGGGCCAGAGTTCGGGGCCGGCGACGAGCAGAACCGCACGCGCATCGTTGAGGGCATACGCGACTTCCGCCGGGGCCAGCCGGTGATTGAGTGGCTGCAGCACGGCGCCGGCGCGCTCGGCCGCGAAGTAGCATTCGAGATACCGGTGGCAATTGAGCATGAGGGTCGCGATCCGGTCGCCGGGTTGCACGCCCGCGGCGACCAGTGCGGCGGTGAACCGGGCGATCCGCTGCTCCAGTTCCCGGTAGGTTAGCCGCATCTCTCCGCAGACCACAGCCTGACGGGTGCCAAACAATCGCACCGCTCGGGCCAGCGTTTGATGGATGAACATCGCCGCCCTACATCATGCACGTTCCCGGTCCCGACGGCCGCGAAGCAGCCGCCACAACCGAGGAGCGACCAGACCGATCAAGAAGCCAAGTGCAGCAGCCAGGAGCAGGGCCCAGGCTAGCCGGGTCGTTGTGTCCCAGGCGAGAAACTGGAGGCGAACGCGCGCGTCGTTCTGGACCACGAACAGCACAAGCAACAGTACTGCCACACCACCACCCACGAGCCGGAGGATCGTGCGGGCTGATGGTCCCGGGCTTTCAGGAGACGCGTCCGAACGCGGGGTCGTCATCGGCTGTCCTCCACCGCGGCCCGCACACGGGCCAGTGACGTCGAAGGTACGCCGGCCGCCGCCGGGGCCGCAAGTTCCGCCGCCGAATTAAGCGGCCGTACGGAGGACCCCAACGCTGGGATCCTCCGTACAATAGCCGCGCGCATCACCGGCACTCAGGCGTTGTAGCTGCGACGCCCAACGAACATGCGGTATACGGCAAGCAGAATGATGCTGCCCAGGATGGCGATCAGAATGCTCCCGATGTTGATGCCGCTGACGCCTCCGTCGCCGGTGATCAGGTTCCAGACAAAGCCGCCAACGATGGCGCCAACGATACCCAGTAGCATGGTGACGATGATTCCACCCGGGTCATCCCCCGGCATGATTGCCTTCGCCAGCGCTCCGGCGATCAAGCCAAGTACGATCCACGCCAGAATTCCCACAGGACTCTCCCTTTCACCTTGCCCGGCTCCCCGCCGGGACCATCCCCCGCCGGTCAGCGACGCGCGCCGCTCCGCACTTCCGAGACTATGGCCGCGCCCGTGCGCCCGGCATCATCCGCCAGGTGTAGGCAGGCAGTACGCTGCGGGTGATGCGCACGGATAGCCCGGTCGATGGCTAGCGGTCGCGTTCACCGGTGTGCTTCCATAACCAGAGCACGAACGATGGGGAACACTACTATCGAGACGCCCTGGCTACGCGAGTTGCTCCACGCCGTCCAGTCCGGCCGGCGCACGGTCGATGATGCGCTCACCGCGCTGCGCGACCTGCCGTACGAGGATATGGGCTTTGCCAAGCTCGACCATCACCGCGAGCTGCGCGAGGGCATCCCCGAGGTCGTGCTGGGCACCGGCAAGCCGCCCGAGCACGTCGGGCTGATCGCTCAGCGCATTGCCGAGCGCACCGGCCGGCTGCTGGTGACGCGGGCCACGCCGGAGCAGTACGCCGCCGTCCGCGCGCACATTCCCGACGCCGCCTATCACGCCGCTGCCCGGGTGATCACCCTGGACCGCCCCGGCCGACGGCGGTTACCCGGCGTCTGTGTGTTATGTGCCGGCACCGCAGACCTGCCTGTGGCGGAGGAAGCCGCGATTACGGCAGAGATGGTGGGTAGCGAGGTGGAGCGACACTACGATGTGGGCGTAGCGGGCATTCACCGGCTGCTGGACCGAGTGGGCCGGCTGCGGGCCGCGCGGGCGCTGGTGGTGGTAGCCGGTATGGAGGGCGCGCTCCCCAGCGTGGTTGCCGGTCTGGTCGCGACGCCAGTGATCGCCGTGCCGACGTCCATCGGCTATGGCGCCAGCTTCGGCGGGCTGGCAGCGCTGCTGGGAATGCTGAATAGCTGCGCCGCCGGCGTAGCCGTCGTCAACATCGATAACGGCTTCGGCGGTGGATACCTGGCGGCGATGATCAACCAGGGCGCAGCCGCGGCCGTTGCCCCTGCTCCGGAGCAGTCCAGCTTGGCCACATCCTGACGGGAGACTGCACCTCCGCCGCCCAGGTGCGCAACTGCAATCGATGAGAATCGCCTACTTCGACTGCTTCTCCGGGGCCAGCGGGGATATGATCTTGGGCGCGCTGGTCGATGCTGGTCTGCCGCTTGCTGGCCTGGTACGCGAGTTGGCGGCACTACCCGTCGATGGTTACCAGCTCAGCCAGCGGCGGGTCAGCCGTGCCGGCATCAGCGGGACCAAGGTCGATGTCACCCTCAGTGCGGCTGCTCAGCCGCAACGGGCCCTTGCCGATCTGCTGGACATCCTTGGCCGCTCATCGCTACCGGCAGCGGACCGGGACGCCGCGGCCCGCATCTTCCGGGCACTTGCGGAGGCCGAAGCGCAGGTACACGGCGTACCCGTGGAGCAGGTTCACTTCCACGAGGTCGGCGCTGTGGACGCGATCGTCGATGTCGTGGGGGCAGTCGTGGGGCTACGGCTGCTGGGTGTGGAGCAGGTGTTCGTCTCGGCGCTGCCACTCGGCGGTGGCACAGCGCGGGCGGCGCATGGCCGGATACCCGTACCTGCCCCCGCCACCCTGGCGCTGCTGGGCGCGGTCAGCGCGCCGCTACGTGACGGCGCCGGTGAGCCACAGATGGAGCTTGTCACGCCCACCGGCGCTGCAATCCTTACGACCACCGGCCGCTTTGGCCGGCCGTCCATGCGGCTGCAGGCGTGGGGCAACGGCGCCGGCGGCCGTGACCTGCCCGACCGGCCCAACATGCTGCGGGTGCTGCTTGGCGACATCGACGAGACCGTGGCATCGCGCACGATGGTGCTGGCCGAGACCAACATCGATGACATGACCGGTGAGGCGTTCGGCTACGCGATGGAGCGGCTGCTTGCCGCCGGGGCGGCGGACGTCTGGTTCAGTGCCATCCAGATGAAGAAGAACCGCCCGGCGGTGACGCTCTCCGTGCTCTGCCGGCCGGAGCTGGAAGCCGCCATCGTGGCGGTGTTGCTGCGCGAGACCTCGACCCTTGGCGTGCGGGTGCAGGAAGTCCGCCGGTATGAGGCCGGGCGCGAACAGTTGACCGTCAACACGTCCCTGGGCGACGTCCGGGTCAAGGTGAGGCATCTGCCTGGCAGCCCGCCACGCGTGGCGCCGGAGTTTGATGACTGCCGCGCGCTGGCGCTTGCTTCCGGCCGGCCGCTGATGGAGGTGATCGAGCGTGTCACCGCAGAGGCATCCCGCGTCATCGGCGAGGGCGGCCAGCCCGCGTGACTTGACTCATTCCCCTTGCCTGGTGCTGGGCTCGGGTGTACGCTCCGCAGCGGTGGGAGCGCCCGCGAGCGAAGCCGGTCGAGAGCCCGGAATCCTCCCAGACGCCGCGCCTGCTCTGGCCGCAAGGCCGTATGGGCCCGCGAGGGCTCGGGCACAGGTTCCGTCTTGCTCCCGCCGGCGGCGCCCGAGAGGCTGCGAAGTCACTCGGGCGCCGTGCTGCGTTCCGCTATCCGATCAACGTCGCTCCCCAATCGCTGTTGTTGCTCTCGTGCCGCTCTTCGATATGACCGGCTGGATCCACCTCTGCGCGGAGTCGGGCGACGGATCCGCCGGTGCCCAACCGGGCATGCGTGCGGATCACGATCGTCGCCACATCTCCCGGCCCCAGGTCAGCGCCACCACACAGAACACTCTGTCCGATGACGGCACAGCCGAAGCCATCGCTGCCGGTCACGGCGTCGATGTTCAGCTCGCCGTCCACATGGCTGTGCACCTGGACACCGAGCGCCGGCGCCGTGCCAGTATTCCGCACCCGCAGTTCGATCACCACCGGTTCGCCCGGGTTGGCGTGGCCGGGCGCCACCACATTCACGGTCAGGTCGGGCTGCGGCGACGGTGGCGCCGCCTCCGCGGTTGTGCCGGTGAGGCCAGCACCGCCGATCACCGCCGCCATGACCCCGATCCCAACCAACAGCTGCCTTGCACGCATCATCATCGTTCCTCCTCGGTTGTGCTGGCCCGCACGATGGGGCCTACCCGTAGCACGCAACGGCGGAGCCGAGGATGTGAACGGCAGGTAACCTCACTGCCAAAGCCTGGTTATCTCGCCTCAGCGCTTGCAGGCCGCGGATCCGTCGCAGGGGTAATCGAACGTCCCCTCCACGGTTACGCTCCGACGCTGGGTGCTTGCGCCCGGCATCTCTTGCAGCCGCATCTGAAACGAACCGGCAATCGCGCGACTGTCAAACCGGCTGACCCTGAGCCGGCCGGGCTCGGACAACAGATACGGAACATCGTTGATCAGTACGATAGCTTGGAACTGGTCCACCGCCGGGTTCTGGCCGGTCAGCGCGTACTCCTTGGGTCCGTAGGGCACATCCTTGTCTTGCGCGGCGTTGGCTGACTGGAAGATGGCATTGAAGCTGCCACCGGAGGTCTCCACGCTGCAGGCAACCTGCAGCGCCCGATCGATGTTCAGCAGCTTGCGTTCGCTCTCAGTTTGCCAGTGGCGGGAGAAGACCATGCCATCCCCGACGCTGCCCAGCGTCAGGGAGAGGTCGCCGGTGACGCGCACATCACAGCGCCCCAATGCGTTGCCGCCAATGGACACCGACGGCGCGGCGCCACCACCACCGGGAGCGCGCCCTGACGCCGCGCCAGGCAACGACCCGCCGTCGCCGCCGCCACAGGCGGCCATCAAACCTGCTGCCAGCGCCACCGCCAGCAGCACACGGCATACCGTGTCCGTGGTCATCGCCACTGCCTCCCTCGCCGGCCGGCGCTCGTACACGCCGGCACCGAAGCATCATCTCTCAGGTGGTCATCGGCTACCGCCGTCCCGCAGACCACGGCGCTGTGTCCCTCAGCACACTTCTGCTTGGGTGGCGGGCGGGGTATAACGGGCGTACGTCCGGAGGGGCGCGGAGGAAAGAGGATGGCACTCGTCACCGGATCAGAGCTCGTCGCCGAGCAACTGCGGCGCGAGGGTGTGGACACACTCTTCTACATCATGGGAGGGCCGATCATCGACCTGGCGGGCGCCTGCCAGGCCGAGGGCATCCGGACTATCGACGTGCGGCACGAGCAAGCGGCCGCCATGGCGGCCCATGCCTACGCCCGTGCCACCGGCCGCCCTGGGGTGTGTCTGGCGGCCTCCGGGCCGGCCGCTACCAACCTGCTGACCGGCGTCGCCAATGCCTATGTCGATGCCGCCCCGGTGATCGCACTTGGTGGAGCATCGGCCGCCAATCAGTTCGGAATGGACGCGTTCCAGGAGTTTGACCAGGTCGGCTGTTTCCGGCCGGTGACCCGCTGGGCTGAGCGCGTGCTGCATACCGGCCGGCTGCCTGAGTTCGTCAACACCGCCTTCCGTCACGCGCTTGGCGCCAAGCCTGGTCCGGCATATCTTGATCTACCCGGCGATGTGCTCTACGGCAAGGTGGAGCACGACCGTATCCCATTCCCCCGTCCCTACGAACCACCGCGCGCCGCCGGCAACCCGGCTGAGATCGAGCGGGCGGTCGAGCTGTTGCGCTCTGCCAAGCGACCGCTGATCGTCTCCGGCAGCGGCATCGCCTGGAGCGGGGCAGAACGGGAGTTCGCCGCGTTAGTGGCGGCCACCGGTATTCCGTTCTACACCACGCCGCAGTCACGCGGCGTGATCCCCGAAGACCACGACCTGTCGTTTCTTGGCGCGCGGACGCAGGCCTTTCAGCAGGCGGACACCGTATTGCTGCTCGGCACACGCACCAGCTTCATCATTGGTCACGGGCTGTCGCCGCGGTTCGCGGCCGATGCCCGGTTCATCATGGTCAACTCCGACGCTACCGAGTTCGGCCACAACCGCCCGGTAGACGTAGGGGTGTTGGGAGACGCCAGGTTGATTCTTGGCCAGTTCCTCGACCAACTCCAGGGCTTCCCGAGCTTCAAGACGTCGCCGTGGGTGGAGCAGCTGCGTCAGACCGATGCTGCCCGCAAGGACCGGGCCGAGGCTGAGATGGCGACCGCACAGGCACCCATTCACCCGCTGCGGCTGTGCAAGGAGGTGCGAGACTTCGTGGACCGTGACGCCGTGCTGATTGAGGACGGGCACGAGATCCTGAACATGGCCCGCCAGAGCATCCCATCGTACGCGCCGCGGGCGCGGCTCAACGCTGGCCCCAACGGCTGCATGGGTGTCAGCCTGCCCTTCGGCGTGGGCGCGCAGGCGGCCAACCCGGGGCGGCAGGTGGTCGTGCTCTGCGGTGATGGATCGTTTGGGATGAATATCCAGGAGCTTGATACCGCTGTGCGCCACAATCTGCCGTTCGTGGCCGTCATATCGCACAACGGCGGCTGGACCGGCGCGATCCGTGATCGCAAGGTTCCGGGCCGCGACCTGCTCATGACCCGCTACGACGAAGTGGCCAGGGCGTTCGGCTGTCACGGTGAATACGTAGAGGACCCAGACCAGATCCGGCCGGCGTTGGAGCGCGCCTTCGCCTCGGGCAAGCCGGCGGTGGTGAACGTTGTCACCGACCCCTACGCCAAGGCCCGTACCCAGGCGTTCGGCTCGTATTCGTCACGGCTTGACTGAAGCTGAGCCACGCTGCCTGCTCGGCGGGCGGCTAGCCGGCACTCCGAATGACAACGTGCAAGCGCGCCCGAGGCTTCCGCAGGCGGTGATGAAGTTCTCGGCCTGCGGAAGCCTCGGGCGCTCAGCAACATCACGGGGAAGCTAGACAACGCGCCCAAACAGGAGCGCGCCCAAGCGCCGTCTTGCCCGCGATGGGCGCGCCACCCGCACCGGCTGCCGCACCGCCTGCGCAGCTCGATGGCGCTCCTCGGCGCGGTGCGAGCGCCGCATCCGC
>CAUJGQ010000063.1 GCA_963170165.1 Chloroflexota bacterium
GCTACAGGTCGATGACGACCTTGCCGTGTACGTGCCGGCCGGCTTGTAGCGCGACGGCGGCGCGGATCTGCTCGACCGGGAAGCGTGCCGCGATGGGCACCCGGATCTGGCCCGCTGCGACCAGGCGAGCGATCGCCTCGATGGCGCCGGCGGCGGCGTTCGCGCCGCTGACCGGGGTGATCCCGTCAATCCGTGCCGCGATGGTGGTGATGCGCTCGTCCGGAACGCCAAGCTCTCGTGCCGCCTGCGCCGCCTCCGTGCCGAAGAGGTCGATAGCCGCAGTGACGCCGGCGGGAGCCAGCGCACGGAGCCGGTTGACGAGGCCGTCGCCATAGGTGACCGGCTCGGCTCCGAGGCCACGCAGGGCACCGGCCGACGTCGCCGATCCCGTCCCGATCACGCGCGCGCCCGCGAACCGGGCGAGCTGGACGGTGAACACGCCGACCCCGCCGCCCGCGCCGCCAATCAGTACCGTGTCGCCCGGGCCGAGGTTGACAACGGCTAGGGCGGCGGCCGCCGTGCAGCCGGCAATGGTAAGGGTAGCGGCGGTGCGGTCGTCGACGCCGTCGGGGGTGTGATGGGCGATGCCCGTCGCGATGTGGCCAGGCACGTCTACGACGACGTGGCCGGCGACCGCGCGAGAAAAGGCGGCGCCGAACACCCGGTCACCGGCCGCGAACTCGGTCACGCCGTCCCCGAGCTGGTCCACGACCCCGGCATAGTCGGTGCCGAACCCAGACGGCAGGCTCAAGCCGAATCGAGCGGCGGTCTCTGCGTCGGAGATCATGAACCAGTCCATCGGGTTCAGTCCGGCCGCGGTGACGCGCACGCGGATCTGCCCCGCGGCGGCCTGCGGTGCGGGCACCTCGCGAAGGTCCAGGACCTCGGGGCCGCCGAATGACTCGAGCTGGACCGCCCGGCTCGTGGTCGCCGGCGTGGTGACGCCCGGTTGTTGCATGCGCAGGTGTCTCCTGTGGCGGCGAATGAAGCCAGCGCGAAGCGGGCTATGCTCCGTTGATCAGCCGTACCGTACCATAATCGGAGCGTGATCCCTGTTAGCAGCGTCAGAAACGGGCGCGCCGCGAGCGGATGCGACACCCAACCGCAGCCAGATCCGCGAGCCGGCGACCCGCGTGCGCGTGTCCTCCGATGACGCCGGCGCGTCTGACTGCGCCCGCCGCAGCCGCTCCGGTGGCGTGGCACGGCCCAGCACCACCTACGGATCCATGGCGCCTGCCGTACCCGCGCTTGCCACCGCGTCGCTTGTGGCGCCGTCACTTGACGGCCGCTGGGGGATAGTGAAACTATGTGGACTAACTTAGTCTACATTGCCGTGCGCCCATGCCGCCGGCAGGAGCGCCGGCGGCTCATGGAGCACATCACCGAAGCGCGCTGGCCCTGGGCGATGCGCCTGCTCCTGGCGCTGTGCCCTCCCTGCCCGGGCTGGTGCGCGGCGCTGCCCGTGGATCTGGCTCCCAAGCGGTCCAGCGGAGGCCGGGGAGCAGCGAGCGAAGGGAGCGCGGGGAGGGATTAGGGAGCAGCGACCAGCAGTCAGGTGCGCTCCCGTTTCATCCCACCGGTGGCAGGTCGATGCGGGCAGGGTGGGGGAGCGGCTGCACCCGGCCCCCCTGCTCCCCGCCTGCTCGATTACGGCTTGGCCGGCTCTTCCTTGGGGGCGAATTCGTTGCGTAGGCCCTGCATCAGGCTCTGCGGCATCACCTCGGCGAGCTCGTCCACCGTCCACATATCGCCGGGGGCCCAGATTGTCTTCTCGACCTGCGGCTCGGAGTAGATGCCGACGGTGCGGCCGCGAACGTTGAAGGTGCGGCCGTTGATCGCCTGCGCCTCATCGGTGCACAGGTAGGCGATCAGCGGGCCGATGGCGTCCGGGTTGAGAGCGGCCAGCATCGCGTTGGCGCCGCCGCGCTGTACCCCGGCAGCCTGGGCGCGGCGGGCGGCCTCGGCCATCTCCGGGCTGAGTGTCAGCCGGGTGGCGGCCGTGGGGCGGATGGCGTTGGCGGTAACGCCGTAGCGGCCCAGGTCGCGCGCCAGGGTGCGGATCAGCCCGACGATGCCCTCCTTGGCCGCCGAGTAGTTGGCCTGGCCCATGTTGCCCAGGCCGGAGGTGGAGGACGTGCCGACGATCCGGCCGGAGCGCTGCTGGCGGAAGACCTGTGCGGCGAAGCGGGTCACGGTAAAGTGGCCCTTGAGGTGGACGGCGATCACGTCGTCCCACTCCTGCTCGGACATGTTGAACACCATGCGGTCGCGCAGGATGCCGGCATTGTTGACGAGGATATCGAGCCGGCCGAAGGTATCCAGCGCCTGCTTGACCATCGCCTCGCCGTCCGCCATCGAGACGACGTTGCCGTAATTGGCGACGGCCTCGCCGCCCAGGGCGCGGATCTCCGCTACCACCTGGTCGGCCGGGCCGCCGTCGTTGCCGGTGCCGTCCGGGTTGACGCCGGGGTCGTTGACGACGACGCGCGCCCCTTCGCTCACCAGCGCCAGCGCCTCGCCACGGCCGATGCCGCGCCCCGCGCCGGTGACAATCGCTACTCTACCCGCGAGCCGGTTGCCCATCGATCCATCCTTGTGTGGTTGTTTGTGAATCCTAGAGCAATGCTAGCACGCACGGTCAGCGGGCGTTGCGCAGGGCGGCGGCGTAGAAGCGCAGGTAGGTTTCCATGTTGGCGGTCCAGTAGGCGTCGTCGTGGCCGCCGGGGGCGAGCTGCCAGCCGTGGGTGATACCGGCCGCCTCCAGTTGCAGATGAAACGCCTCGGCCCGCTCGCGCCAGCCGTCCGCCGTGCCAATGTCGATCCACAGCGCCGGACCGCGCGCCGACTCCGGCCGGGAGCGGATGATGCTCACCGGGTCAAACCGGCGGAAGTATGCTTCATCACCGAAGTACTGCGGCGCCTCGGCGTAGCGGCGCAGCACCAGGCTGTGTGCCCCCACTGCGCCAAAGGTACCGGGGTTGTTGAGCGCCAGTTGCAGCGCCCCGTGCCCGCCCATGGACAGCCCGCCGATCATGCGCCGCTCGCGGACCGGCTCGGTGCGGTAGCGGCGGTCCACCTCCGCCACCAGCTCGGCGGCGACGTAGCGGCCCCAGCGCGGCCCGCCGCCGGAGTGGTCCATCCAGTACGCCTGCTCACCGCGGGGCATGACGATGATCAGCGGCGGCAGCTCTCCGGCGCGGATCATGCGCTCGGCCGCTGTCAGCAGCCCCAGCCGCTCCCACTGCCGCTCGTCGCCGCCCCAGCCGTGCAACATGTACAGCACCGGGAAGCGTTGATCCGGCGTGCTGTCGTAGCCGGGGGGCAAGTAGACGCGATAGGGCAGCGTCCGGCCGACGGCGGCGCTGTCGAGCGCCGGTTCCTCCAGACGGGCGGCGGAGGGCGGCAGTAACGGCGGGCTTGCCGCCAGCGAGGGGGTGACGCCGTGATGGGGCAGCGTCACGCCGCGCACCAGCGCCGCCAGCGCCGAAGGCTTGGGCAGGCCGTGGTCGCCGCCGCCGATCGCCACCCCGGCGCCGAGCAACAGCGCCAGGTGGCCGCGCCGTAGCCAGCGGGGCCGCAGCCAGCGGGAGAATCCGCGCCGGTGGCTCATCGCTCGCCTCCCATCTCGGCGAACGCCTGGCCGTACCAGCGCAGGTAGGCCTCGACGTTCGCGGCCCAATACGGGCTCTCGTGCCCGCCCGGGAAGGTCTGCCAGGTGGGGTTCACGCCGGTCTCGATCAGCAGGTCACGGAAGGCTGCCACGACCGGCAGCCAGCCGTCGGCCTCCCCCACATCAAGATAGACGGTCAGCCGTCGCGCTGCCTCCGGATGGGCGCGCACCAGGCTGGCCGGATCATGAGCGGCGTGGAAGGCAGCATCGCCGAAGTACTCCGGCGCGTCGCCGTGCGCGCGCAGGGTCGGGCTGTGCGCGCCGGCGATGGCGAACCGCTCTGGGTAGTTCATCGCCAGCTGCAGCGCGCCGTGGCCGCCCATCGAGTGCCCGCCGATGGCGCGGGAGCGGCGGTCTGCCAGCGTACGAAAACGGCCATCCACCTCGGTGACCACCTCCTCTGCCGTGTACCGGCCCCAGGGCAGCCCGCCGGCGTGGTCTACCCAATAGTCGAAGTCGCCCTGCGGCAGCACGATGATGAACGGTGGGATCTCCTTGCCCGTCATCAGCCGGGCCGCGGCCTCGAACAGGCCGTAGCCGTACCACTCGGTGTAGGAGCCGCCCATGCCGTGCAGCATGTACAGCACCGGGTAGCGGCGCACCGGCTCGTTGTCGTATCCCGGCGGCAGAAACACCAGATACGGCACCTGCCGGCCCAGCAGGCGGCTGGTGAAGCTCTGCGCCCCGAAACGCGGCCCCGGCGCCGGACCGGACACCGGCAGCAGTGCCGGTACCTGCGACACCACCGCCACCGGCTCGCCTTGCCCGCCGTCCAGCGGCGCCACCGTAGCGGCCTGCGGGCGCATGGGGTTGCGGCTGATCGCCAGGCTGCCCAGCGCCAGCGCCATCACCACCAACCCCAGTTGCCGCAAACGGCTGCGCAACGGCGGTGCCTGCCTTTCTGCTTAGCTACGGCCTCTGCGGGGCGCGTTCGTCGCCGCCCGACCGGCGCCAGGGCCGGTGCCCCGCGCCGTGTGTGTGGATGATCAGGCAGTGGCGGCAGCTATCACCCCAGGCGGCCAGCGCCGGCCAGGCCAGGATCGTGCCCCAGATCATGGCGACTCCGGCCAGCTGGATCACCATCGTCAGGGTGGCGCCAGGGCGGTCCGCGCCCATTAGCGCATCCAGCGCGGCGGTGGTGAGCGCCACGACGAAGATATGCAGCGAATAAGCGGCGAGTGCGTGTGTCCCCAGCGGCAGCAGCAGCCAGCCCAGCGCTCGCTGCACCGGCGTCCATACCACCGTCAGCGCCGTATAGGCGAACGTTCCGACCACCACAAAGGCGGCCACCCGCCCGGGGGCGACGTTTGCCTTGTCGAACAGCACGCCGCTGATGGGTACATCGGCGGGTAGCGCCAGTGTCAGCGCCACCAGCGCCGCAGTGGCCACACCCGACACGGCGCAGGCGGCGCCGAGCGGCACACGCGCCAGCCACGCCGTCACCGCCGGACGGTGATAACCGATCACCAGGGCCGTGATGAAGGGCGCCTGCCAGGAGGAGAGGTGAAACAGCGTGTTGTCACGGATGGCCCAGGGCAGGGTTGCCGCCTCGGGCCACACTTGCCACAGCCCCCACAGCCCCCAGGCGCCGCCCAGCACCCAGCGCCACTTGCCCCGTACCAGCAGCGCCAGCACCGGCAGCGCCGCCAGCACCAGGAAGGTATAGAGCAGCGGGATATCGGTGAGGAAGTATGTTTGGTGCAGGGTGAGGACGCTCACCGTCCAGCCCGGGATAGCCGGTGCCGCCAGCGCCGGCCGCCACGGCAGCCGCAGCAGCCACGACAGCAGCGCGAATCCCAGGGTGAGCAGCACCGTCAGCAGGTACAGCGTCCCCGCCCGGCTAAGGATCTTGCGCGCCGCTGCAGCGAACCCGCGCTTAGCGATGTACCCGGCGTACACCATGCCCATCACCAGCCCGGAGATGACAATGAACGCCTCAGCCGCGCTGACGAAGAAGCGGTTACCGCCTGTGACGGTGTACAGCCAGGAGTGATGACCGCCGATGTGGTCCACGATCATGCCGAAGGCGGCGAAGCCCCGCAGGAGATCCAGGCGCACATCGCGCCGTCCGCCGGCGTAGCGCAGCCGGAGGCGGAGCGTCTCCCGCGGGACGGCGGTACCGGTGGCGGTGGACAGACCGTTGCGCTCCAGCACGGCGGTCATAACGGCACACCTGCCCTTACCCCCGAACGGGGTTTATGGCGTATGTCACCAAGTTAAGTATGCGCCGTGGCGCGGCGGGCGTGCGTCCGGTGGTATCGGACAGCCCTGTCAGGGAATGTCAGCGCCGCGGCCCCGGTTGTCGATTCCGAGCAGGCGTGGCGGGGACGGCACGGCCGGATGCTGCGCGCTCGTTATCCGGCGCCTGCAAGGGAATGCCCTACCTGCGCGGGGGTGTTGCCCGACAGACAAGGCCGAACATCTGACCAACGCTCATCGCGTATGCGGCGCATGCCGGGCGTTGGGCATGCAGATGACCAAATGGGGCCCGCGCCCGCGTGAGCGGAAGGTGTAGGGCCGGTGGACCACCAACCGCTTCGGTCTCCCTTTGTTGGCCGCAACCGCGAACTGACGACGCTGCGGCAGCGGCTGGCTGCTGCCGGCGAGGGGCAAGGCGGGATCGTGCTCGTCGGAGGTGAGCCCGGCAACGGCAAGACCCGGCTCACCTCCGAACTGGCGGTGCAGGCACGGGAGGTTGGCTGGTGCGTGGTGACCGGGCGGGCATACCAGCCCGAGGGCATGCCGCCGTACCTCCCCTTCATCGAGGCGATCCGCGAAATCCTGCACGGCAGCGCCCCGGATGGACTCGGGACGTTGCCCGGCGGGGGAGGAGAGGTGCTGGCGCGGCTCGTGCCGGAGTTGCGGGGCTCCTTGTCTGATGCCGCTCAGCATCCACCGCTGAGCCCCGAGGCAGAGCGGTACCGGCTGCATGTGAGCGTGTCGGACTTCCTGGTCAGCATCGCCCGCGCACAGGCCGGCGCCGGTCTCCTGCTCGTGCTTGAAGATCTGCACTGGGCGGATGCGCCGGCCCTGCAGCTGCTGCTGCACCTGGCACGGCAGCTCTCCGGCGCGCCGCTGCTGATCGCCGGCACGTATCGCACGACGGAACGTGGTCACCCCGATGTACTTTCCGCGGTCCTGGCTGACCTGCGACGGGAAGCGCCGGACGGCCGCCTGCTGCTCAGCGCGATGTCACTCCAGGAAGTCGCCACGCTCATCGGCAGGTGGACCGCGCGGCCCCCCACACCGGAGGTCGTAGAGGCGGTGTACCGCAAGTCCGAGGGGAATCCCTTCTTCGTGGGTGAGGTCGTGCGGCACCTGATCGCCGAGGGGCGCGATCTGTCCGATGGCGGCACGGCCGTTGAGCAGTGGGGTATCCCGGAAGGAGTGCGCGAGGTCATCGGCCGGCGGCTGGACCGCCTCAGCGCGCAAACCAACCAGATGCTGGGAGCCGCCGCGGTTCAGGGCGATGGCCTATCACCGGACCTGCTGGCGGCGCTGACCGAGCTCGACACCGATGCCCTGGGGGATGCGCTCGATGAGGCCATCGCGGCCGGAATGCTCCGCGAGGCAGGAGATGGTTTCCAGTTTACGCACGCCCTGATCCGCGAGACGCTCTATGCCGGGCTGAGTCTCCCACGCCGCCAGCGCCTGCACCTGCGTGCGGCCGAGGCAATCGAGGAGGTGTATACCCGCGGCCTCTCCCGGCACCTCACCAACCTGGCCCGCCATTACCGGCTGGCGGGTACCGCTGCCAGCCGGGACAAGGCGCGGTACTACGCGCTGCGTGCCGCGGAGGCCGCACACGCGGTCTTCGCCTGGGAGGTGGAGGCCGGCCATCTCGATGAGGCGCTGACGCTCACGGACGAGGAAGACCGGGAGGCGCGCTGCGATCTGCTCTTATCCATCGGCGCAGCGCTCAGGGCCGCGGGGCAGCCGCTCCGTGCTGCGGAGGAGGCTGCGCCGGCGGCATACACGCTGGCGGAAGCGCTGGGCGACGGTTCCCGCGCCATCCGGGCCTGTGTGCTCGCCACCCAAGCGCTGCTGGCCTACGGCAGCGGCGTCATCACAGGGGCCCGCCGCTTTCACGAGTGGGCGGAGCGCGCCGATCGCTGGGCGATGCCCGGTTCACCAGAGCGTGCCCGCGCGGACCTGCTCCTGCTGTACGCGCTGTTCGGCGCCGCGCGGTTCCGCGCGGCCGGTGCGCTCCTTCCACGGCTCCTGACATACATCCGTGAACGCAGCGGGCCAGCGGAGCAGGGCGAAATGGTCGCGCAGATCCTGGCCCTGAACCCGTCGCCCGCCGATGGAGCGCGCCATCTCCAGCTCGTCCAGGAGTACGGTGAACCGTCACAGGGTGTGAGCATCAACCTGGCAGGCTGGCTCCTCTTCTATACTGGCTGGATCTACCTCGATTGGGGTGAGCGGAGACGCACCGAGGCGGCGTGGCGACGGCTCGCGGATCTGGCGGTGCGCACACGCGATCCTGCGGTCCTCTTCTTCTCGCTCAGAGCCAGCCTGATCCAGGCACTGCTGGACGGAGACCTTGCCGGAGCGGTGGCCTTCGGCGACGAGCTCAAGGAGCGTGCCGCCGCACAGGGCTCCCCCGTCTTGTCGTGGTTCCACTCATCCAATCTGGTCTACCGGCCACTGCTGCACCTGGGCCGGGCGGGCGAGGCCGTGGACCGGGCAGCGATCCCGGCGGAAGCGCGGGCGCTAGGCTTGACCGTGGCCGCACCATCGCTCGGCATGCCGGAAGCGCTCTGTCTCGCCGGCGCCGGCCGCCTCGCCGAAGCGGAACAGGATCTGCACAGATGGGTGGTGGATCGCTGCCTCGGTGCGGCAGATATGGGGACACCGGCATCGGCGCTCGTCCAGTTCTTAGAGACGGCGCTGCTGCTCGACAACCGCGAGGCTGTCGCGCTGCTGGCCGAACGGCTCGCCGGCGCCGCGCCGCTGGCGGTTGGCATGACGGCGCTCACCTGCATTGCCCGCCACCTGGGGGCAGCAGCGGCGCGGTTGGGGCGGCGGGATGAGGCGCGCCGCCGGTTCCAGCAGGCGCTGGATGTGACCAGCCGGATCGGCTTTCGCCCGGAGGCCGCCCTCACCCGCCTCCAGTACGCCGAGTTCCTGGCGACGGGGGATGCCGCCGCGCGCGCCGAGGCGCTCGCATACCTCGACGTTGCCATCGGCGAGTTCCAGGCGATGACGATGCAGCCTGCCCTGGAGCGCGCCGGCCGGCTCCGCGCGCAGCTGGGCACGGACACCGGTGCAGCGTGCGGCACGCCGGCGCCAGCGTACCCGGACGGGCTGACCAAGCGGGAAGTCGACGTCCTGCGGCTGCTGGCCGCGGCAAAAAGCAACCGCGAGATCAGCGCCGCGCTCGTGCTGAGCGTGCGCACGGTCGAGCGGCACGTCGAGAACATCTACCTGAAGACGGGGATGCACAACCGCACCCAAGCGACGCTGTACGCCCAGGGCTACCACCTGCTCTGATCCGAACCGGCGCCGGGTACCGGACAGCCGGCCCGCACCCAGACGTGCGCTACCCCTGGCCCCACCACCGGATTCAGCCGCTCAAAGTCCGGCGCGTGCATCGGCGTTCCGGCTGATGCCACGGTCCGGCGCGCGGTGCGGGTCCGATGATGCTACGCAATTGTACCCAGCGGACGGCGCTGCCCGCCGGTGTCCACCGGTCCACGAGTTGCGCAATTCCCCCGAAGCGGTGGTATGGCCGGTGGACCTACGCTCCTGCATGTCGGGAATTCGCCGGATGCTCGGTTCAGCCGCTGCACCCGGCGGATTCCCGGCCTCCGTCATCGGAAGAGGCCACGCGTGGAGTGGAAGTGAGGTAGGGGCCATGAAGACCAGTATCAACCGGCGCGGCGCGTTCCGGACCGGTGCGGCGCTCGCCGCTGCCGGAGCCGGTCTGGCGCTCGGGGTACACGGCAGTCCAGCCGGCGCACGGGCCGCGGGCGCGACGGCGCTGCATCTGGAGGCGGATACGGTCGTTGTCACGGGCGTGATCTTCTCCCGCGACGGTGGGGTCGCCAAGGCAGGTGTCCCCCGCCAGCAGGGCGACCACTGCAATGCCGCTTGGCGGCTGCATGAACTCGACCAGACCGATCGTGAGCCGATCGGCGAGTGGCACTGCATGGGTCCGTGGGTGGGCTCGACCAGGGAGAAGGGGGAGCCGGGCGGCGCCTTCCTGGTGACCGCCCAAATCGAGCTGTACGGGCGGGGTAAGCTCTCGGGCCTGGTCTACTGCGGCCCGGACTGGTACGACGGCACGATCACCGGTGGCACCGCAGCGTTCCACGGCGCCAGCGGCAGCTTCCGTTGGGGGCCGCTCGGCGGGGGCGTCTACCGCATGCAGTTCGACCTCCTCCTACCGGAGCACCAGTAGCCGTCCGCTCGGCGCGTCCTCGTCTGCGCACGCGCAGCCGGTCAGGTTCATGGACCGGCTCCCTCGCCCGCGTCAGGGTGCCTGGCGGGTGTGCCCCAGGCGTTA
>CAUJGQ010000064.1 GCA_963170165.1 Chloroflexota bacterium
TCGAGGCGATCGCTCGCCTGGTCGCAGCGGGCCAGATCCGGGTGCCCATCGCGGCACGCTTCCCGGTCGAGCAGATCCGCGCCGCCGTCGCGCTACAAGCCGGCCGGCACGTACACGGCAAGGTCGTCATCGACCTGTAGCCGTCGCCCGCCCAGTCAATGTCGATCCTGGGGTCCCCGCGCGCACGGGTTGTCAGGCGGCCGATGCTCGGTGGCGGGGCAGTGCCATCGATGGGCGCACCACCCGCCACCCCGGCTGCGCCATCCGTCAACGGATTCGCAAGCGGGCGGAGTTGACTGCCGCCACCTACAACCTGGTGCGAATGGCCAAACGGAAGGTCGTCCCGCGGGCGCGGGTCGCCAATCGGGCGGCCTGACCGGCGGGGTTCCGCGCCCGGCAGCGGCCCGGCCGCTGGCGTCCCTCTTCCCCGTTGCTCGTTGCCCGTATAGCGTACAGGGGCGCGGCCGGGCGGCCGGGAGGCGGAGCGCGTGGGGGCACGGTTCGGTTCGGCAGCGGTGGAACTGGCGGTGGCGCTGAGCCGCGCCAATGCGCTGCTGGCGCGCGCCCTGGGCCAGGCGCTGGAGCCATGGGAGATGACCTGGCCGCAGGCGCTCAGCCTGTTTGTGCTGGAGGAGCAGGCACAGCCCATCTCCGCCAGCCACCTGGTAACGCGCCTGGGTTTGGGCCGCACCGCAATGACCAGCGTGGTGGACCGGCTAGAGCGGCGCGGCTGGGTGGTGCGCCGGCCCTCAGACCGCGACCGGCGGGTCACACACCTCACGCTCACCGACAGCGGCCGCGCCACCGCCGCTGCCATTCGCCCCGCCGTCCGTGCGGCGCTGGCCGCCCGCCTGGAGGCGCTACCTCCGGCCACCATCGCCGGCTGCCACCGCGCGATCCTCGATCTCGCGGCCGCGCTGCAACCGGACACGACGGGCCACCGCTAATACAGCAACACCCCGGCCCCGGCGCAGCTCTGCTGCACCTCCCTGAAGGCCGCGCCGGTGTTGGCGGCCTCGCCGTTGCGCGGCTCGAACTCGTGGCAGCGATCCACTAGCGCCTGCAGTGCCAGTGACAGCGCCACGGTGTCGTTGCGCTCGGCGGCAAGCTGCACTTCGGTGCTGATGCGGCGGAGGGCATCACGATCCCGCCCCCACCGGCCACCACCCTCCCCATTACCCAGCACCACCAGTGTCACCCCCAGCACCAGCACCAGCGCAGCCAGCGCGGCCGCCATCGCCGCCAGGCCGATGGCGCGCATGCGTCGCAGCTCCCGCGCCCACGGCCCGGCCGAGCGGGGCGGGCGGCGCGGGCGCGGTCCGGGCGGCAGGGTGACCGGCGCCGGCTGCTCCGCCGCCAGCCGGGAAGCGGCCACGCCCTGCGCCAGCAGAAAGCGCAGCCGCCCCGCCTCCGTCCCGCTCAGCAGCAACGTCCGCGCCGCCTCACCTGGCGGCGTCCACACCACGGCAGCAGTGTGTCCCTCGCCGTCCGGGGCCGGCTGCAACTCCTCGACCCGCACCACCGAGGCGAAGGCGATGCTCCAGCCCCAGCGGCGGGCACGCAGCTCGAAGTGCGCGGGGGCGATGGTGACGGACACCTGCTCCGGCCGGCTGCGGCCCGGACAACCACCCAGGTAACGCAGGGTGAGTGGTACGCTCATCCGTTATAGCTTTCTTTCGAATCAGACCAATTCGTCACCGGTAGATCCATGTTCGCGGCGGCCGCCGCATGGTACAAAGAGGCATCCTGCCGCACGGCGCGGGGATTACTGGATCGAGAGGTATGCAGGGCACCACCGGGCGGCCCGTCACGCATTCCGGAGTGGTCGCTCCCACCTGGTGGAGGCGGCGGCCCTGGCGTGTCCTTCTGCCCTCCACTGGCCGCCGGCTGGTGGCCGTCGCCGTACTGCTGGCGCTGCTGCTGGCCGGGCTGTCCGGCACGCTGGCGATCCGTCGCTATGATGGTCACCGCGCCCGCACCCGCGAGCAAGCGCTGACATTTACCCGCGCCGCGGCCGCCGAAATTGACCGCTTCTTTGCCGACCGTGTACTGCTACTGGAGACGCTCGCCCTCAGCCCGGCGGCCCAGCAGGGCGAGTTCGCGACGCTGCACACCTACTTCGGCCAGGTCCGAGACGCCGGGATGGGGCTGACCGAGGTATTCTTCGCCGTGCCCGACGGCCGCGTCGTGGCCAGCTCGGCGTCCGACAACAGCGCTGCGCCCGTGAACCTGGCCGACCGCACGTACTTCCGGACGGTGCTCGCCACCAGCAAACCCGCGATCTCCGACCCCGTGACCGGCCGCGTCTCCGGCCGCCGGATCGTGGTGGTGGCCGTGCCCGTCCGCGACCCGGCGGGAGGGCTGGTTGGCGTGCTGGCGCTGGGCGTGACGGCCGAGCACCTGCGCGACCTGCTGCGGCTGCCACGCGAGGGGAGCGTCAGCTACCTGATCGGCCCCAGCGGTCAGGTGCATGCCGTCGCCGGTGGCGTGCTGCCGGAGGCGACGGAGACCAGCGGCGCACTGCTCCAACACCTCCAGGGCGGGGAGCAGGAGGCAGCGCTTACCGGGATGCCGGGGCTGAACGGCGCCTCCAACCGGCTGGCGGCCTTTGCCCCCGTTTCCATCGCGGGTTGGACGCTCGTCACCGAGCAGCCAGAGGTAGCCGCGCTGGGCGATGCCCGCCGGGAACTGGGCATCACACTGACGATGCTGGCAGTGTTGCTGCTGGCCGGGATGGGTGGGATGGTGGTGGCCGGACGGCGGCTGGACCGCGCCACCGCCGCCCAGCAGGCCGCGCTGCGGGCAGCCGAGGAGGAGAACGCCGAGCGCCACCGTGCCGAGACGGCCCTGCGCCTGTCCGAGCAGCGATTCCGCTCGCTGGTGCAGCACGCCACCGATGTGGTGGCCGTGCTGGATACGACGGGCGCCGCCACCTACCTCAGCCCGTCCGCTCAGCCGCTGCTGGGTCACCCTGCCGAGCGCTTCAGCGGCCTCGCCTTTGTCGATTTGCTCCACCCAGATGACCGCGGGCGGCTGCGCGAATCCTTCGCCCGGGCGCTCAGCCAGCCCGGCCATCATCCACCCGTCGAGTTCCGGGTGCGCTCGGCCCGCGGTACCTGGCGCTGGCTGGAAGCGCGCGCCACCAACCTGCTCGATAACCCGGCGGTGGGCGGTATTGTCCAGAACGTGCGCGATGTGACCGACCGCCATCTGGGTGAGGAGGTGTCGCGGTTCTTCGATGATGCATGGACCGCGCTAGCCGGGACGCTCGACTACCCGACCGCGCTGGACCGGCTGGCGCGGCTGGCCGTGCCCTTCCTGGGCGATTGGTGCGCCGTGGATATGCTGGAGGATGACGGCCAGATCCGGCGGCTGGTGATGGCCGCCTCCCACCCGGAGCAGCAGGCGGCGGTCCAGCAACTGCGGAGCAGCTACCCGCACGACCCGCAGGCCCCCGGCGGCGTGCCGCACGTACTGCGCACCGGTGAGCCGGAGTTGATCGCCGATGTCACCGATGAGTACCTGGTGGCCAGCTCCAACAGCCCGGAGCATCTGGATAGCCTGCGCGCGCTCGGCATGCGCTCCATCCTGCGTGTGCCGCTGATCCCAGGCGACCGGCCAATCGGTGTCCTGTCGTTGGTAATGGCGCAGTCCGGCCGCCGCTACAACGCCGTCTCGTTGCGCCTGGCACGCGGGCTGGCACGGCGGGCGGCACTGTCGCTGGAACATGCCCGCCTGTATCACGAGGCGCAGGAAGCGCTGGCGATGCGTGACGAGTTCTTCTCCAGCATCTCCCATGACCTGCGCACACCGCTGACGGCAGTCAAGAGCAACGCGCAGATGCTGCGCCGCCGGCTGTCTCGGGGCGGAGATATGGAAGCCAATCTCGCCTTTGCCCAGGAGACACTGGCCGCCATCGATGACGCCTCCGTGCGCATGACCGGCATGATCAGCGAATTGCTGGACCTCTCGCGCCTGCAGACCGGCCGGCCGCTGGAACTGGAGAGCGGCCCGGTGGACCTCGCGGCGCTGCTGCGCCAGGAAGTAGCCTGGCTGCAGGCTACCACCAGCCGTCACACGATCACCGTCACCGCGGAAGACCGCGCCGTCATCGAAGCGGACGGTCCGCGGCTGGAGCGCGTGATTGCCAACCTGCTCTCCAATGCCATCAAGTACAGCCCCGCCGGTGGCGAGGTCAGTGCCTCGCTGCATCGCGTGGAGGATGACGGCGGTTCGTGGCTGATCTTGCAGGTGGCGGATCAGGGTATCGGCATCCCCGAGCCGGATCTGCCCCACATCTTCGAGCGCTTCCGGCGCGGCTCCAACGCCACCGGCATCGCCGGCAGCGGGATCGGCCTGGCGGGCGCCCGCCAGATCGTGGAGCAGCACGGCGGCACGATCACGGTTGAAAGCCGCCTGGGTGAAGGCGCCACCATCACCGTCCGCCTGCCCGCATCGTTGTCGATGGCGCAGGAATGAGCGCGGCAGCGCGCCGCCGCTCCGGTATCCTAATGAAACGCACGCCCGCACACGCACAGGGAGCGGCCGTATGAACGCGGAGCTGCCGGGTTTGGAGCCAAGCACGGTCCCGCCGGTAATGGCACGGGAGGCAGCGGCGCTGCTGGCGCTGCTGGATGGGGCACAGCGGGCAAAGATCTGCTTCGGCTTCCCCGATGAGGAAGAGCGGCAGCGCTGGTTCTACACCCCTACCGAGCGGGGCGGGCTGCCGCTGGCGGAGATGACGGCGCCACAGCAGCGGCAGGCACACCGCCTGATCGCCACCGGCCTGAGCGCACCGGGCTACGCCACCGTCGCCACCATCATGGGCCTGGAAAACGTGCTAGCCGCGCAGGAAGGCTGGACGGACGAGCCCTATCCCGGCCGCGCCGCCCCCAGCCGCCGGCGTGACCCGTTGCTGTACTACCTCAGCATCTTCGGTGAGCCGGGCAGCGCCGCCTGGGGCTGGCGGCTGGGCGGGCACCATGTCTGCCTGCACTACACGATCGCCGGCGGCGCCCTTACCACCCCGACCCCTAGCTTTCTCGGCGCCAACCCGGCCGCCGTTACCCTGACGGGCGGCGTCCCGGCGCGGCCGCTGAGCGGTGAGGAGGACTTGGCCCGCGCCCTGCTCCACTCGCTGGACGCCGAGCAGCGCACCGCCGCGCTGCTGTCCACGGCCGCGCCGCCGGACATCATCACGGAGAACCGCCCGCGCGTGGCCTATGACACGGACTTCCAGCCGCCGGACCGGCTGGTAGGGAATGTAATGACGCCGGAAGAACGGGCGGCAACGCTCCGGCGCAACGCCGCCCGCAGTGTGGACCTCGGCTACGGGCCAGAGCAGGCGGCGGCGCTGCGCATCCCTTCACAGCCGCGGGGGCTGCCCGCCACGCGCATGACAGCGGAGCAGCGGACTGCGCTGGAGCGCCTGCTGCACCGGTACCTCGGCCGGATGCCCGCCGCGATTGCCCGCCGCGAGGCGGCGCGTATCACTGGCACGGCGCTGGACGCCGTTCACTTTGGCTGGGCGGGCAGCGCCGCGCCGGGCAGCCCCCATTACTACCGGCTGCACGCCCCCCGCCTGCTGGTGGAGTACGACAACACCCAGGACGGCGCCAACCACATCCACACGGTCTGGCGTGACCCGGAGGGCGACTTCGGCGCGGACCTGCTGGCGCAACACTACCTGGCGGCGCACTGAGCGGGAGCGAGCGAGGTTGAACCGAACCGGCGCCCTCGCTCGTGTACGTTCGTGGCGCCCCAACTCGTTTTACAGGAGCCCCGCTATGCCTCGCCTGCTTGTCGTTGCCCTGGCCGTACTGGCTCTTGGCTGCGCCGCCATCTCCCGGGGTGCAGCCGCCCCCCATCCGGTCGCTGCCGCCCAGGCGTGTGGTACGGGGGTGACGGCGCGGGCCGGGGCAACGGTGACCGACCGGGGCGCCGTGGCCGGCGTACGTGAGGGGGAGAGCTGGGCCTACAAGGGCATCCCCTATGCCGCACCGCCGGTGGGGGCATTGCGCTGGCAGCCGCCCCAGGAGCCGGACTGCTGGCCGGGTGAGCGGCCGGCCACCGAGTTCGGCGCATCCTGCCCGCAGATGACCGCGAACGGTGTGGGCGGGCAAGAAGACTGCCTGACGCTGAACGTGTGGACGCCCGCAGCAGCGGCAGACAGCCCCCGGCCGGTACTGGTGTTCATTCACGGCGGCGGCAATGTCCAGGGCACGAGCAGCCAGCGCACGTATGACGGCCGCGAACTGGCCGCACGCGGTGGCGGCGTGGTGGTGACGCTCAACTACCGCCTGGGCATCTTCGGCTATCTCGCCCATCCGGCGCTGTCCGCCGAGAGCGCGCGCGGTATCTCTGGCAACTACGGCATCATGGACCAGCTGGCCGCCCTGCGCTGGGTGCAGCGCAACATCGCCGCCTTCGGCGGTGATCCGGCGCGGGTGCTGGTGTTCGGCGAGTCCGCCGGGGCGGTGAACGTCTGCGTGCTGGTGGCCTCTCCGCAGGCAGCGGGCTTGTTCTCCAGCGCGCTGATGCAAAGTGGCGGCTGTAACCAGCCACTGCTGGGCACGGCCGAGCGCTCCGGACAGGAGGTGGCGGAGGGGGCCGGCTGTGCCGATGCCGCCACCGCCGCGGCCTGCCTGCGAGCACTGTCCGTGGAAGCCGCCGTCCGCGCCCGCGTCGTCCCTATCGGGGTCGGATCGCTGGGGCGGCAACCGTACGGCCCGGTAGTGGATGGCTTCATCCTGGAGGGATCACCGCTGGCGATCATCGCCGCCGGACGGCACAACCGCGTGCCCTTCGCCGTTGGCGCCAACGCCGATGAGACGGCGGGCCTCAACCCGCCGCGTATCACTGATGAGGATGACTATCGCGCGGCGTTGACGCGGCAGTTCGGCGCGCAGGCCGCGGCGGCACTGATGGCGCAATATCCGGTTTCGGAGCATGAGAGCGCCTTTCAGGCGTATGTGCGGCTGAGCAGTGATGCCGCCTTTGTCTGCCCGTCACGCACCATCGCGCGGGCGGCGGTCCGCGGTGGCTCGCCCGCCTACCGCTACTTCTTCACGCAGGAGCTGAGCAACCGCGCCGCCGGCGCCTTGGGCGCGTTCCATGGCCTGGAACTGGCGTACCTGTTCCGCACGCTGGGGGCGGCCAGCGCCTACCGGGCGACGGCGGATGACCTGGCCGTCTCCGATGCGATGATTGCCGCCTGGACAAGCCTGGCCGCCACCGGCAACCCCAACGCTCCGGGGGCGCCCGCCTGGCCGGCGTACGACATCGCTACGGACGCTCATCTGGTGCTGGGCACGCCGGTCACCGCCGCCGAGGGTGTGCGCACCGCCAAGTGCGACTTCTGGGATCGCGCCACTGGCACCGACGGCTGAGCTCAGCGCGGGTCGCCGGCAGCGGAAAACTCCGGCGGCAATGAAGGGCTGGGTGGCGGGTAACGAAGCCTCGTCCCGGCCATCCTGCCCGCGCGGGCTACCCCAGCTCGCCTGGGGCCAGCTGGAACAGCGGCTGTACCTCGTAGCCCTGCGCGCGGACCCGCTCTACGCCGCCCTCGCCGCGGTCCAGCGCAACGACGATACGCAGCAGCCGCCCACCGGCCGCCTTCACCTTCTCCGCCGAGTCCAGCGCGGCGCCGCCGGTGGTAAAGATGTCTTCGATCAGCGTGACGGTCGCGCCGTCCAGCGGCTCGCCTTCGATCAGGTTAGCGGTGCCGTGGTCCTTGGCGCCCTTCCGCACGATGACGAAGGGGATACCGGTGTGCAGCGAGACGGCGGTCACCAGCGGCACGGCGCCCAGCTCCACCCCGGCCAGCCGCTCGGTCTCCGGGGGCACCAGCTCGGCCAGCGCCGCCGCCACACGCTTCATCAGCGGCGGCCGCACCTGGAAGCGGTACTTGTCCACGTAGTAGCTGCTGGTCTTGCCGGAGCGCAGCACAAAGCTGCCCCGCAGCACCGCCGCATCGAGCAGATCGTGCCTGAGCGTCGCATCTTCGGCCGCGACATCCGGTTGACCAGGAGCTGCACGCCGGCCCGTGTCCTCAGTCACACACCCGCCTCTTTCTCGTCTCGCCCACCTCAGTGTGGCTCCATTCTGGCTACACACGAAGCCGTAGGAGACCAGCCTGTCACCCAGTGGTGATGGTGGTGGCTTCAACGTACCCGGTCCCGACCCGGGCAGACAAGCCGTGTACGAGCCGGCGCCACTATCGACGAAGCTGACGGTCTGCCTCTGCAGCTCGGCCCACGAGGCGTCCGCACGGAGCGCGCCAGCTACCCGCCTCCGGCGCGTGTGCGGCGCCCGGCCGCGTTCATCAGCCAACGCCGTGCCGGCGTGGCAGCTGATCCGCGGGTGCAGTCCTATCGTACAAAGAGCTATCCAGGGGAGACGCCACATGGGCCAGCCGATTACCCAGGTCGATGCCTTCACCGCCGAGCCGTTCCGCGGCAATCCGGCCGCCGTCTGCGTGCTGCCGGCCGCCCGCGATGCCGGCTGGATGCAACTGGTGGCGCGGGAGATGAACCTGTCCGAGACGGCCTTCCTGGTGCGGCGGGCAGACGGCAGCTACGACCTGCGCTGGTTCACCCCGGCGGTGGAGGTGGATCTGTGCGGCCACGCCACCCTTGCCAGCGCCCACGCCCTGTGGGAGAGCGGCCGGCTCCGCGCGGAGGAGCAGGCGCGCTTCCATACGCGCAGCGGCCTGCTCACCGCTGCACGGCTGGCAGACGGCTGGATTGAGATGGACTTCCCGGCGACCGTCCCGGCGGCAGGGGAGGTAGCGGCCGGACTGCCAGCGGCGCTGGGCATTACCCCACGACGGGTGCTGCGCAGCCGGTTTGACTACGTGGTCGAGGTGGAGAGCGAGACGGCAGTGCGCAGCCTCACGCCAGACTTCGGCGCGCTGCGGCAGCTGGCGGTGCGCGGTGTGATCGTCACCGCCCGCGCGGAGACGGCGCCGTACGACATCATCTCCCGCTTCTTCGCTCCCGGCGCCGGTATCGATGAAGACCCGGTGACGGGCTCTGCTCACTGCGCCCTCGCACCATACTGGGCGGAGTTGCTGGGCAAGCAGGACCTGCTGGCCTACCAGGCCTCCGCCCGCGGTGGCGAGCTGCGCCTGCGCCTCGCGGGTGACCGTGTCAAGCTGGCCGGCCAGGCCCGCACCGTGCTGCGTGGTGAGCTGGTGGCGGGGATGTAGCCCGGATCAGTCATGGACGGCCGGAGGGTTGGCGGTGCGTCCTCACCCCCAACCCCTCGGCCGCAAGCGGGCAACGGGCGAAGCCCGCCGCCCCTTACTTCACCTTGCCGATCAGCCAGCTCTGGTTGTTGCTGATCAGCCCGGCGCTGGGGTTCACGGGGACGGCGGGTGGCTGGGGCTGGAAGAACCACCACCAGTAGCCGCTGGTGTCCTCGCCGTCCTGGCGGCTGCCGCGCTCCAGCAACTGCGCCAGCAAGGTGTACTCGTCTGCGGTCAGCGTGGCGGCGAAGGTGTTCAGCTTCTCCCGCAACGATGCGGCGGCGGCGTTGATTACATCGATGTCGTTGCTCAAGTCTCCGTCCTCGCCTTTCCTGGATATCACGACGCCCTGCACGCGGGCGGCCACGACTGCCAGCATGGACGGCCGCCCGGGCAAGAGCAAGCTGGACGCGCCACCGCCACCAGAGACCGGCAACCACCGGAGGTTACAGCGCGTCTGCGGCGATGACGCCCTGGATATTCTCTGGCAGGTACGGACCCCAGTTCGCCCACGTGCTGTACCTGGCGGCGAGCGCGGCGCGGACAGACTCCACCATCTCGGGGGAGTTGTCGGCGTGGCCGGCCCCACGCGCGGCGCGGATGGCGGCGATCAGGTCCTCGAAGTAGACGCGCATCGCCGTCACATCCGCCATCGTTCCGCGATCGCCGTGGCCGGGGACGAGCACGTCGAAATCGAGGTTGCCCTCGATCCAGCGGAGCGAATCCATCCACTCGCGCACGAAGCTATCGCTCAGGTTGCGGAACGGCAGCGACCGCACGGGGATGAAGTCCACGGCGAAGAGCAGCCGCCGCGCCGGGTAATGCAGCACCAAGCTGTTATCCGAGTGGTTGCGGCCGGTGTACAGCAGCTCCACCGTGGCGCCACCGGCCTCCAGCGTCATCCGCTCGGCGAAGGTGACAGAGGGGGTGGGGGTGCGGGCATCGTCGCGGGCGGCGATCTTGGGCGCGGCCAGCTCGTGACTGATCACCTGCGCGGTATCGGCAAACACGGCGCCGCCGGTGATGTGGTCGGCGTGGTCATGGCTGTAGACAAGGTGCGTCACCGGCCGCTCGGTGACGGAGCGGATGAACGCCTTGAAGATGGTGGCCGTCTGGCCGTTGTTGAGGCTGATCGGGTCGGTAGCGATCACGCCCGCATCCGTGACGATGGCGAGCGTGTTGTAGCCGCCGAAGGTGAACTGCCAGACATCCGGGAACAGCCGCGTCCATGAGGCGGTGGTCTGTGGCAGCTGCGGCTGCTGGGCCCGTATTGGGCGTGGGCCGCGTGTCAGCCCCCCCGCCAGCGCCAGCCCCCCTGCGGCTCCGGCCAGTCGTAGCGCCGTCCGCCGGCTCAGCGTGTGCTCCTTCACCATGCTCCTCCTTGTTCCTGTACGTGTTTGGTACGCCGTTGCACCGCAAACGGATTGCCGGGCAGCCGTGCGATATACTTCCGGGAACCAGGGCATCCGGCATCCAGGTCCCGGGGGCAAGCAACGCGCGGGGAGCGCAGCGTTCCGCGTGCTCGCTGGATGCGGGATACCGGATGCCGGACAACGAGGAAGCCATGACGGCTGGACAGGTAGCACGGCGGGAGGGGATGTTCTCGGCGCTGGGGCAGCGGCGCTTTCGGCTGCTGTGGTGGAGCGGCGTCGGCCAGTCCATCGGCCTGGGGATGCAGCAGATCACTCTGGGTTACTACGTCTTCGACCTGACCCGCTCCGGCTTTTGGGTGGGAGCGGTGGCCTTCATGGGCTTCATCCCCTTCTTCTTCTTTTCACCGGTGGCGGGCTCGCTGGGGGACCGCATGGACCGGCGCACCTTGCTGGCGGTGGCGCAGGCAAGCAGCGGCGCGGCCATCTTGACGCTGGCGCTGCTGATCCTCACCGGCCAGGCCGCCATCTGGCAGGTATTGGTCGTGGCGCTGGTCTCCTCCACCGGGCAGGCGCTGACGGTGCCGATCCGCTTTGCCTTTGTGACCGATCTGGTGGAGCGGCCCTACCTGCTTAACGCCGTGGCCCTCAACTCGCTGTCACAGAATGTGGCGCGCACCGCCGGGCCGGTTCTGGCTGGTGTGCTGATCGCGGCGCTGGACGCCGGCGGCACGATGATGATCAACGCCTCCGGCTACCTGCTGGGGCTGATTCCGCTGATGCGCCTGCCCGCCACCGGCCGGCCCGAGCATGCGCCGCAAGGCTCGGTTCTCGGCGCCATCGGTGAAGGGGTGCGGTACTCACTGGCCACGCCGGTAATCTTATACGCGCTGCTGCTCTCCAACTTCGGCTTCTCGCTGTTCGGCATGGTGTACATCTCGATGATGCCGGTGTTTGCCAAGGAAGTGCTGGGGCGTGGCTCGCTGGGGCTGGGAATGTTGAGTGCGGCGGCGGGCTTGGGCTCGGTCGTCGGGGCACTGGTGCTGGCACGGCTGGGCGATTACCCGCACAAACGCCGGCTATTCCAGGGATTCTACCTGCTGTTCTTCGGCGCGCTGCTCGTCTTTACCCTCTCGCCCAGCTATCCGCTATCGATGGTGGCGCTGATTTTCGCCGGCGCCGGTAGCGCAAGCCACATCAGCGTCGGCTCGGTGATGGTGCAGACGGAGACGCCGCGCGAGCTGCAAGGGCGGGTGATGAGCCTGTGGACCTGGGGGATCTGCCTCAACTTCCTGGGCGCTTTGCCCGTCGGCGCCCTGTCCGAGGTGTACGGCGCCCCCGCCGCCATGACCGGCAGCATCCTCTGCGGCCTGCTGTTCGGCGCGGCCGTCATGATCCGCTACCATCGCATCCTGCCCGGGCGCGAACCGGCCGCCGTGGAGAGCGGCGCGGCGAGTTAGGGCGCAGCAACCAGGCTGCTGCCCCCCGCGCGCTGCGCTTGTACGTGGTCGTTGCCGCCGCCCCCCGCGCTATGCCAGGGCCAGCCAGGTGTCACGATGCCGAGCGAGCCGGTTGCCGCGCCGCTGACCGGGGATGACCTCTTCGCCATGGCCGATGACGGCTATCAGTACGAACTGGAGGAAGGGAGACTGATCCGGATGCCACCATCTGTCCCCAGATCCTCCATCGTTGCTACCAATGTGGCTATTCGCTTGGGGATGTGGGTGCTGGCCCGCAGGCTGGGCAAGGTAGCAGGTGCGGACCTGGGCTTCTACGTGGCGCGCAAGCCGGATACGGTGCGGGCGGCGGACGCCGTGTTCTACCGCGCCGAGCGGCTCCCTGCCGAGGGAATCCCGTCGCGGTACTGGGGCCGGCGCCGGACCTGACGGTAGAAGTGCTGCCGCCCTCCAACCGGCCCAGCCAGATCCTGCGGAAGGCGGGGGAGTACCTGGAGGCGGGCACGGCGCTGGTGTGGGTGCTGGACATGGAACGGCGGCGGGCGACGGTCTATCGCGCCGATGGTACGGTGGCGGTGCTGGGAGAAGCTGGCGTGCTGGAGGGCTTCGCACTGGCGCTTAGTGAAGCGTGGGAGTAGCCTCAGGATGGCGTGCTCGGGTGCATGCTTGAGCGTATGAAATCCGTGCGCCACAATACCGGCGCTTACCTCTAACGTGCACCGTTTGTAGGATGCAAGCAGAGGCGGGAGTGGCGCCGGCCGGGCAGCAGGCACAGGCCCGGAGCATCACCACCAGGAACAAGACAGCAGGAAAGGACCCCCCATGGACCTCGGACTGACCGAAGAACAGGAACTGCTGAGGAACTCGGCGCGTGACTTCCTGGAGAAGGAATGCCCGGAGACCTACGTCCGCGAGATGGAAGAGGATGCCAAGGGCTACTCGCCCGAGGTCTGGAAGAAGATGGCCGACCTCGGCTGGCAGGGCCTGATGATCCCCGAGGACCAGGGCGGCGCCGGCTTTGGCTTCCTCGATCTCATCGTCCTCCTGGAGGAGTTCGGCCGCGCGCTCGTCCCCGGCCCGTTCATCCCCACGATGATCGCTGCCACCACCATCATGGACGGCGGCTCGGCCCAGCAGCAAAACGACATCCTGCCCAAGATCGCCTCCGGCGAGCTGATCATGACGCTCGCCCTCACCGAGCCCTCCGCCCGGTGGGACGCTGAGGGCATCGCCACCACCGCCACCAAGAGCGGCGACGGTTACACCCTCAACGGCACCAAGCTGTTCGTCTCTGACGCCAACGTCGCCGACCGCCTGATCGTCGTCGCACGCGCGGCGGGCAGCAGCGGTGAGCAGGGTATCTCCCTGTTCCTCGTGGACCGCAACGCCGCCGGCGTCTCCGTCGAGACCCTCAAGACCATCGCCTCCGACAAGCAGTGCGAGGTGAAGTTGGAGAACGTCAAGGTCGGCGCCGATGCCGTCGTTGGCGGTGAGGGCCAGGGCTGGGCGCTGTTGCAGACGGTGATCCGCAAGGCCACTTGCATGGAGATGGCCTACCTCGTCGGCCTCGCCCAGATGGACTTCGAAATCTCCGTCAACTACGCCAAGGAGCGCGTGCAGTTCGGCCGGCCGATCGGCTCCTTCCAGGCGATCCAGCACAAGGCCGCCGACATGGTCACGGACGTCGACGGCGCCCGCTTCATCATGTACCGGGCCGCCTGGGCCGTCGCCGAGGGCGAGCCCGACGCCGATGTCCAGGTCTCCATGGCCAAGGCGTGGGTCTCTGACGCCACCCGCCGGGTCGTCGCCCACGGCCAGCAGATCCACGGCGGTATCGGCTTCACCAAGGACTACAAGATTCAGCTCTTCTTCCGCCGCCAGAAGAAAGGCGAGCTGATGTGGGGCGACGGCGACTACCACCGCGAGAAGGTGGCAGACGCCCTGTCCCTGTAGGCCGTAACGAACAGGCAACCGGCCGCCGGTTGCCCCAAGTATCACCTGCGGCGCGGCTTCCCTCCTTGGGAGCCGCGCCGCGGCGTTGGTGGGAGCGGCTGATCCTGGAGAGGGCAGCCACTCCCCACCGGGGTACGTTGCCTGCCTAGCCTGGGCCCCTGGACGGGCGGCCACCTGCCGTCAGCGCTTTTGGGCGCGCGCCACCGCCCCGGACGGCAGCGCTGCTCCGGCCGGTGCTTCCTGCGCTCCCCGCTGCCAGCGTGCTCCGGGTATGATGGGCTGGCGAACGCGGGAGCAGGAGCATGGTGCGCATCCGGCAGGCGCGGATGGTCATGGTGACGCTGGCGGTGGCCGGCATCGCCTACATCCTGTGGCAGGCGCGCGGGGCGCTCGCGCCCTTCCTAGTGGGCGCGCTGCTGGCATTCGTCCTCTCGCCCATGGTCGAGCGGCTGGTGCGGTACCACCCCTGGCGGGTACGGCGGCCGGGGTTGGTGCGGACGCTGGCGGTGCTCGAGGTGTACATCGCCGGGCTGGCGGTGGTGATCACCGCCGGCGCCATCATCATTCCGGGGATCATCAATGAAGGCGCAGAGCTGATCGACCATGCGCCGAGCTACGTCCGCCAGGCCCGCAGCCAGCTCAAGGAGTGGAACGAGATCTACGAACGGCGGGTGCCGCTAGAGGTGCGCAACCGCATCGAGATCCAGACCGAACGCATCGGCGCCGAGTTGGGCAACGTCGCCCGCAACGCCCTCAACAAGACGTTCGGCATCCTCACCAGCACGTTCAGCATCGTGCTCGGGTACATCGTGGTGCCGTTCTGGCTGTTCTACATCCTCAAAGACCGCCACCAGCTCGGCCCCACCATCGAGAACTGGTTCCCGCCCGCAGTCCGCCCCGATGTTGATCACTGCATTGAGATCTGGCGGCGGGTGATCGGCTCGTACATCCGCGCCCAACTGACGCTGGGCCTGTTCATCGGCACCATCACCACCGTCGGGTTGTGGCTGATGGGGGTGGAATACTACTACATCCTCGGCCTGGTGGCCGGCATCACCGAGATGATCCCGGTGATCGGCCCCATCCTCGGCTCCATCCCGGCGTTTATCGTGGTGCTGGCCACCGAACCTGAGAAGGTCTGGTGGATCCTGCTGTTTTATCTCGCCGTGCAGCAGGTGGAAAACGCGGTGCTCGTGCCGCGCATCCAGGGTGAGGCCGTCAACCTCCATCCAGCCGTCATCATCGTGCTGCTGGTGGTGGCCCAACAACTGGCCGGCTTCTTCGGCATGTTGATCGTCGTGCCGCTGGCCGGCGTCTCCCGTGACCTGTTCGTCTATATTTACCGGCGGCTGCGCGAGGAGGAGGTCAAGCGCGACCCCGCCCGCCTGCGTACCACCGCCGTTACCACCGTCTCCGGGCAGACGGGTGTGCCGCCGCTGCCGCTGCCGCCCGCCTCCACCAACGGCCGCCGCCCCGCCGTCCGCGCCCGTGCCCGCCCGCCCCGCCGCCGTGCAGCCAGCGAACGCCCGCCCGCGCGGTCACGCTCCCGCCGGCCCGGCCGCGAGGAGCCGCCCGCCACTGGCTGAGCAACGGCGCCCGCTATCACGGTCACGGTGATACGCTGGAAGCAGGCCCGCGCGTCCGCCACGCTCGGGTAACGCCGTGTGCGGCGGGGAGCCTGGGGTGGGACGAACCCGATTGCGGCCAGCCCGGCGCGTGTGGTGGACGGCGCTGGCGGCACTGGCCGTGCTGGCTGCCGATTTCGCATCCAAGCGCGCTGTCCAGCAATCGCTGGAGCTGGGCGAGCGCCACGAGATCATCCCCGGCTGGGTGGTGCTGACCCACATCGAGAACACCGGCGCCGCCTACGGCCTGCTGGCCGGGCAGCGCTGGCTGCTGGTGATCTCCGCCGGCATCGTGACATTACTGACCCCGCTCCTCCTGCGCGCCCTGCCGGCCCGCGGCCGGTTCTCCTGGGCCGGACCGGTGATCACCGGCATGATTCTCGGTGGCGCGCTCGGCAACCTGTCGCAGCGGGCCGTGGCCGGCTATGTCACCGACTTCATTCAGACCCCGCCCATCGAGCTGTTCCAAGTATTCAACCTGGCCGATGCCGCCCTGTCCGTGGCCATCACCGGGCTGCTGGCGATCAGCCTGTTCGGCGAAGCAAAGGATCTGGCGCCGCCACCGGCGGACAGCAGCGCCACAGAGCCGGAGGCCGGGGAGGACGGCGGCTCTGTCACCGCGGCAGCAGACGGACCCGCGTTGGAGGAGGCGGCTGCCGAACCAGTCACGGCCACCGGCCCCGGAGACGGCGATCTGGCTACCGCCCCGTCGATAGCGCCCGATGGCGGATCAGCCGCCGCGCCGCCGGTGGACAGCGCTCCCGCTGATGGAGAAGTCGCGGAGACCGTGGCGATCTTCGACAGGGAATCCCCGCCAGACGAGCCGCATGAGGGGGAGCACGCCAACGGCGCCCGGCCGGCTCCCAGCCACCCCAACGGCGCCGAGACGCAGCCGGGCCTGCCCGGAGCAGAGCCCGCGCGGGCGGCGGCTGACCCGCTGACCGGCTGACCAGCTTCCTCAGGAGGCGTGCCATGCAGGCGCCGGCGATCATGGGCATGAGCGGCGCGGGCCCGGCCGCGGACCGGGTAGAATTGTACGTCCGGACGTACCGCACGCTGATGCGCAGCGCCGGCGAGACCCGGCTACGTACACTGGAGCGGCCCCACGCCGAGATGGTGTCCAGCCTGCATGGCGGCGCCGGCGGCGATCAGCCGGACCCCGGCGCGCTGATTTATGCCATGCAGCGCCTGCCCGCGGCCATCACCCATGTCCGGCATGTGATCCTCGGCCAGTCAGACGAGGCGATCAGCACCGCCACCGGTGAGGACGTCACCGCCTGGCAGAGCGTGAGCGCCCCCGGCCGCCGCCGCCGCTGGCACTGGGACGGCGGTGACCGGATCGCGGTGCTGACCGCCTCGGAGACCGATGTCGATGACCTGATCCCGACGCTGGTGGCGCTGCAGATCGAATGGAACAAGCTGCACGGGCGGCTGCGCGGGCTGGACCTGACCGGCCGGGACATGCCCGCGCTGTGGCAGCGGATGGATGTGGCCGAGAGCGATTGGCAGCACCTGCTGGAGATCGCCGGCGATGGCGGGGTGTGGCTGGCAGCGGTGGCGGCGGAGGAGAAGGATTTCTGGGTGCGAACGGTGGGCGGCACCCATGCCGGGTATGCGCGGGCCGTGCGCCGCTGGTGGTCGCCGGTCGAGGCGCACCTGCGGGCACAGGGGCTGGCAGAGCGGCCGGTGTACTTTGTCTCCTCCAACACCCACTCGCTGGTTAACCTGCTGTCCGGCGTGGCCGTGCGCCACGAGCAGGAGATCACCGCTTACGTCGAACGGGAGAATCATCCGGAGCTGGCGCCGGAGCTGGCCAAGCTGCGCAGCGGCGTCAGCCGCGCCTCGTGGCAGAACTTCCTGTACTTCGGCGCGCGCTACTTCTTTGCCGCCCACCCGGAGCGGCGCGCCGCCCGCACGGCGCAGGAGCGTGCGCTTGGTATCGCCTACCTGCCACCGGACGGCGCGGTTGAGGTGGCCACCCAGATCATCCGGCTGGACCAGCTGGACCCGACCTGTCTCGACCCGCGCATCGGTCCGGTGGATGAGGAGCGGCTGCGCGCCTCGCCGGCGGTGATCATCAACATCGATTACCCGCTGGGGCTGGCAGCGTACCGCATTCTGCGCGCCACCGTGGAGGATATGGACCACGTGGCCGGCGTGTACGTGCTGGGCAAGGCCGCGACACTCAACGGCACCGTGGGCGACGTGATGGTCTCGAACGTGGTGCGCGATGAGCACACCGGCAATACCTACTGGCTGGATAACGCCTTCACCGCGCAGGACCTGGCGCCGTTCCTGGTGTTCGGCTCGGCGCTGGACGGCCAGCAGGCGGTAACAGTGCTGGGCACCTTCCTGCAGAATCGTGGCCACCTGGAACTGTACTACCGCGAGATGTACACCGTGGTGGAGATGGAGGCGGGGCCGTACCTGTCGGCCGTGTACGAGTCCAGCTATCCCACCCGCCACCCGATGAACGAGCACGTCTCACTGACGCGGCTGCCGTTCGACCTGGGCATTCTCCACTACGCCTCAGACACGCCCTATACGCAGGCCCGCACGCTCGGGGCACGCGGGCTTAGCTACCGGGGGATGGACAGCACCTACGCCGGCGCGCTCGCCATCCTCCGCCGCATCCTTACCCGCGAGGGGGCGCTGCCGCCGGCGCAACGCTGAGCGACCCGGCGCAGACAGCAAGACGCTCCGCGCGGGTGAAGAGATTCCCGGCGCGGAGCGTCTTGCTGGTCAGGTCAGCTGCCTGCTAATCAAGGTCGCAGGAGGCGTCCCAGTAGGTCTGATCCCAATACGTCTGATCCCAGTAGGTCTGGTCCCAATACGTCTGATCCCAATAGGTCGTGGTGGTCGAAACGACGCCGCTGACGGGATCAATCCCGGCGGCCGGCGTCAGGCCAGCGTTGGCACTACCGGCGCCACCGGCGGCCGCGCGGCTCATCATCTCTGCCGGGTCGATCACCCCGGCCGTACCTACTTGGCCGGGATAGGCGTTGGCGGTCTGCATGATCAGCCACTTCACCTGATTCGGTGTCAGGCTGGGAAAGCGCTCCAGCAGCAGCGCCACGACACCGGCGACCACCGGCGAGGACATCGAGGTACCGGTCAGGCGGATGAACTCACCGTCAATGATGCGCTCGGGATAAGTGAGGGCCAGCGTGGAGCTGGAGGATGACAGCGGTGCGATAATCTTGCGGCCGGGGGCGACCACCTCCGGCTTGGCGTGGCCGGCCTGGGTCAGGCCGCGGCTGCTGAAGGTGCCGAGTGAATCATCGCTGGTGGACACCGTCTCCTTGTGGTCCAGCGCACCGACGGTGATCACGTACGGGTCGTTGCCGGGGGCGTACCACATCGCGTCGGCGGCATTGCCACGGTTGCCGGAAGAGACGACCACGGTGACGCCGGCGAACCAGAGCTGCTCCACATAGGCGTTAACCGGGCTCTGGTCGTAGCGCATCGCCACTGCGCTGGAGACAGAGATGTTCACCACCTTGATGTTGTGAGCCGTGCGGTTGTCGAACACCCACTGCAGCCCGGTGATCAGGTCACCCTCGTTGGCGGCGCCGGTGTCATCGGCGATCTTGACGCTGACAAGCTTCACATCCGGCGCGACGCCGGTGTAGCGCCCCTGCGCGTCCTTGCCCTTGATGGTGCCGGCGACATGGGTGCCATGGCCGTGGCCGTCGCCGGGCCCCAACGCCTTCTTGTTGGTATTGACCTCAATCACGTTCGACTTGTCGAAGGCGAAGGCAGAGTGATTGATGTTGATGCCGGTATCCAGCACGGCGACGCCGACGCCCTTGCCAGTGGCGGGAGCGGAGGTGCTGTTCCAGATAGCAGGGACACCAATGGCGTTCTCGTAGTTGGTGCCGGTCGGATCGGCGATGGCCGTGCTCTTCACCGGCAGGTTCGGCACGACAAACCGCACACGGCTATCGGCCGCCAGCTTGCTCAACTGGTTCTGGTTGATGCTGATCTGGAAGGCGCCGATCGCCGGGAATTCCGCATCGACCGAGGCAGGCACGACCTTGGCGACATCGGCGCTGCGGGTCTTCTTATCCTTCTTTGAGACGATGACCGAGACCTTCTTGGAGGGCTCGGCCTGCATGCCGGCCTGCAGCATGGGGTGCAGGCGCGACTTGGTGTCGATGGAGGCGGCGCGACTGTGGCCGTTGCCAAGGGCCAGGGCGGCCAGTACTGCCCAGAGCACCGCCAATAAAACCCAGCGGCGGGCCCGGGGATGTGAAACCAGATGTGCGAGCGACCCCATGTCCTACGCTCCCTTCGGGATGGGGGCTCTTTGGTAGCCCGGCTGCCGTACCCGCTCCGCGCCGCTACCGCGCGGACCGGGGATAGGCCCGTGGCTTTGCGTCCCTGGCTTTCACCAGGTTTGCCTTTGTCAAAGGCCGAATGTTGGCTGTTCCAGGTATCGAGCCCCCCTGCCCATCCTGAAGACTCCGCGGTCAGCGCTGTGGCCGCGCCGATTGCTGGCTCGCGGGGGCGGGTAACGGCGGCAGGCGCCGGTGCAGGCGGGCGGGGCAGCTATTTCTTGCGCGCCCAGAAGATCAACGCCCGCAGGCATTCAGTGATGCCCGAAGGTGGCGATACCTATGTTGGCAGCCTTCCCGTTCGGTCGTACGGTCAAGCTATGCGCAAGTACAGTCCTTCAGCACGGCTCTGGGTGGTAGCCTCGGTGCTCATGGCGCTGGGGCTCACTGTAACGGCGGCATGGGACGAGCAGGCCACTGCCGCGCATGTGGTAGCGCTGGCGCTGCTGGTGCTGTGCGCGTCGGTGGCCCACTTCTTCCCGATTCGTTCCCTGTTCCGGGGTAACAGCTACCACCTGACCAACGTGTTCCTGGTGGCCGGTATCATCGTGCTGCCGCGGACATTGCTCACGCTGCTGCCGCTGCTGGCGCTACTGCCGTACACCTATCACCGGCGCCGCCCCGGCGTGTGGATCAGCGGTGCCTTCAACATCAGCCAGGCGGTCGTCGGCGTGCACGTTGCCCGCCTGTGGCTTGGGTACTGCGGCGCCACCACCATCGCTTCGCCTTGGGATCTGCTGACACTGCTGACCGCCGCCCTCGTGTTTAACATCGTGCAGGCCACGATGGTCGGCATCGTCATCGCGCTCAACTCCCACATCCCCTTCCGCAATACCGGAACCTTCGCCCCCGATGCCCTCCAGGGTGAGCTGCTCAGCGACTTCTTGGGGTTGGTGTTCGCCGGGCTGTGGATGTCGAACCCGGTGCTGCTGGGAGTGGTGGCGCCGATTCTCGTGATCGCGCACCGCATGACCCGCATTGCCCATCTCGCGCAGATGGTGGAGACCGATACCAAGACCGGGCTGCACAACTCCCGCTACCTGGAGCGCGCGGTCGATGAAGAGCTGATCCACAGCCGCCGGATGAACCGCCCGCTGGCGCTGATCTTCCTTGATCTCGATCACTTCAAGCGCATCAACGATACCCACGGCCATGTGGCCGGTGATGAGGTGCTGCGCCAGGTCGCCACGATCCTGACAGGCGTCGTGCGCAAGGGAGACACACTGGCGCGGTTCGGCGGGGAAGAGTTTGTGGCGATGCTGCCGGGCGCGGACGCTGAAGAGGCGCTATACATCGCCGAGCGCATGCGCCGGGCGGTGGAAGCCACGCCGGTGGTCGCCGTACCTGGTGAGGAGATCATCTGCACCGTCAGCGCCGGTGTGGCGATGTTCCCGGACGACGGCGCCGACCTGACAGCACTGATCCGCGCGGCTGACCTGGCCATGTACCGGGCCAAGGCAACGCGCAACACCGTCGCTCGGGCGCAGACACACCTACCGGTACCGCGTGTCCACAAGGAGGCGCCGGCGGCGGCGTCCGCGCCGGACCCCCAACCGCACCGCTATGTTGCTGCGGCAGCCGTCCTGTGGGCGACCGTGCTCGCCGGCGCGGCGGTGCTGGCCGGCAGCGTGGCGATCTCGGTGTTCAGCGAAGGGCTGCTGACCGTGCTGACGCTGGCGCTGCTGGGCGTGACCACCGAGATGCTCGAGGTGCGCGTTGCAGAGGCACGGGGGGAGAAGGTTTCGTTCTCATTTACCATTATCGCGGTGATGGCCGCGGTAGTGGTGGCGCCGTTTGCCGCGCCGGTGGTCAGCGCCTGTGCCGCGCTGGTGCACGTGCTCTCTGCCCATCAGCGTCGGGCGGATAAGGCGCTGTACAACATCGCCAACCCGGCGCTGGCTTCGGCCGCTGCCGCCGGAACCTATGCCGCGTTCAGCATCGGTCCGGCCGGGTTCTCCGCCTGGCGGCTGCTGGCCGCGCTCGCCGCCGTCTGTATCTTTCACGCCGTCAATGCCGGCCTGGTGTCGCTGATCACCGGCCTGTACCTGCGGCAGCCACTCGGAGCGATGGTGCGGCTACCGGCGCTGTACGCTCCCACCAAGATCGTGCTGGGTCTGATAGGCGCCTTCGGTGGCACGATTTACGCCGCGCTGGGGGTGGTCGGCGTGCTGGTGTTCGCCGCGCCGGTGCTGATTCTGCGCTTCACGCTGCTGTATCACGCCACCCGTTCCGAGCGCATCATCGAGACGCTGCAAACCGCCAAGGACGAGGTGGAGCACGCCCAGCGTGAGCAGGAAGAGACGCTGCGCGGCGTGATTCAGATGATCGCCTCCATCATCGACGCGCGAGAGCCGTGGGTGCTGGGCCACTCGCAGCGGGTAGCGAAGTACGCCGTCGCCATCGGCGACGAGATGGGACTGCCCAATACGGACCTGGCCTTCCTGCAAACCGGCGGCCTGCTGCATGACCTAGGGAAAGTGGGTATCCCGGAAGCCATCCTCAACAAGCCCGGCCGGCTGAGCGATGAGGAGTGGCCGGTGATGCGCCAGCACGCGGCATTGGGCGAGCGGATTCTGAGCGACGTAGAACAACTACAAGCAGTGGCGCGCATCGTCGGTGAGCATCATGAGCACTACGACGGCGCCGGCTACCCGAACGGCAAAGCCGGCGCCGCTATCAGCCTGGGCGGCCGGATCGTTGCCCTGGCCGACGCGCTCGACGCGATCCTCTCGACGCGGCCGTACTCCGCGGGCCGCAGCCTGGAGTGGGCGATGACCGAGGTCGAGCGCTGCGCCGGTGGCCAGTTCGATCCCGAGGCGGTGGCGGCGCTGCATCGGGCGGTGGCGAAGCTGGGGCGCGACTACTTCAGCAGCCCGCCGGCCGCCGGTAACCCGCCGCTTTGCTGTGCGCCGCCTGCGATCAGTGACAAACCGGCGTCGCTGGCGTCTTAGCGGCGAGAACCGCCGGCGCGGGCGCGGCGCCGGGAGCAGGTGGCCATGCCGATTCGCAGCACCATCACGCGGACGATTGATGTGGCGTGCGCCGGCGCCCGCCGGCTGCTGGGGCCGTTCGCCATGGCCAGCGGCACCGATGTGCAGTACTGGGAGGACACAAGCGGCCGCCGCCGCTTTCGGCGGGTGGACCTCCACGGCCGCTGGGCAGAGCTGCATATCCTCAACGGATCAGCACGCACCAGTGTCCGGGTCCGCATTCTGGATCTGAGCGTGGCCGGCGCCCGGTTGTCCGGTGGCGCGCTGGCGGATGTCGAGCCCGGTTTCCGCGTGCGTATCACCGTGCCGCTGCCGGACGGTACGACGTTGCTGGGTGCACCCGCCGGCATCGTCTGGGTACAGCACGGACTGCAGGGCTCCACTGCCGGGCTGGAGTTTCATAGCCTGCCGCCGGATGACCTGCGCCGGCTGACAAGAGCGCTGGCGGCCGGATCCGGCGTCTGAGCCATCCTTAGCCGCTGCCCAGCCGCGCACCATAGCGCATCAGGCCCGTGACCTCGGTGGTCAACCGCTCCAGGTCGCGTTGCAAGTCGGCGATCAGCAGCGCCTGGGTACGCAACAGCGCATGCGCCGCCGGGCGGTGCGGATCGCTCACCTCTGGCTCCAGGTTCTCCAGCCCGCGCAGCACCGTGCCGGCCACGTCGATGCCATGCTGGAGATTGCTGATATGCTCCAGCACGTGCGCCGCTGTCTCCAGCAGGCGGCCGTTGACCGGTGGCTGCCGGTGGTGGAGCTGCTCCAACAGCGTCTGCAACTCCGGCACATTCATAATTGCGTCTTCCCCATGGCGGCCCGCTGGACTGGTGGTCATGGCAGGCTCTTGCCAGTATGCCGCGCCGTGCCCGCTATTGTCTGGCTTGGGGGTCGAGCCGGTGACGCAAGACAGTGACAGATCGGTGACCATGATGCCGTACACTAAGGGCGCCTGAGGCAGCCCCCTCAGCTACGATTGGCGCCCGCCATGCCCGCCTCGTTCCTCGCCGCCCCGTTTCCCGGCTGCCCGCTCTGTGCCGCCGTGCTCAAGCAGCTGTCTGCCGCGCACTGGCGCTGCGGTGCAGGTCATTCGTTCGATTCCACCCGGGCGCTGATCGCCGCGCTGCGCGCCGTTGGCTGGTCGCCGCGGGTGGTGCAACACCCGCCGCACGCGGGCGCCTAGCGCCGCGCCGGCTGCCTCAGGCAGGGCCGCCCGCACGCGACAGGCGCTACACTCTCCCCGTGACGGACGAACCAGCAATGACCGCGCCCAGCCCCACCACCACGCCCATGCGCGGGCGCTCCGCCGGCCGCCCGCGTGCGCGGGCCGTGTCGCGCGCCGCCATCGCCGATGCCGTGGTGGACCTCATCTGCGACCGCGGCTTTGGCGGCTGGTCGATGCGCGACCTGGCAGAGCGGCTCGGCGTCAGCCTGGGCACGCTCACCCATCACATGCGCGACAAGCAGACATTGCTGATCGAGGCGATGGACTCGATGTACGTGCTGCCGCCGGACTGGAGCCGGTACCGGCGCCTGCCGCCGGCTGCCCAACTGGCGCGGATGGCCGAGACCTTCATCATCGATACGCCCCGCCGTCGCCGCGGCTGGCGGTTCTGGGTGGAGTACATGGCCGGCGTCGGCCACAACACCGCCCTGCGTGACCGGCACGAGCAGCGCTACGAGCGACAGCGCCGCTTCTTCGCCCGCGTGATCGCCGCGGGGGTGACGGCGGGCGATCTGGCCACCGACCTCGACCCTGAGCATGAGGCCGCCCGGCTGCTCGCCCTGGGCAACGGGCTGGCCGTCCAGCAGCTGGTCACGCCCGACCATCTCTCCCCCGAGGCGGCCCGCCGCATCCTGACCACGTACCTCACCAGCCTGCAGCGGCCATCCGAGGGTTGACAGACCGAGCACGGAGGGGTAGAGTCCCGGCAGCGAATCGTACGCACGTACGATTATGGATGGTGCGCACCGAGCGGCGTTCGCTCCATTGGGAGGCAGCCGGTGGCCAGCGTCAAGCCTGCCGCGGCAGTGGCCGGGGTGGCCCGGCCCAGGATCTTCTACGGCTGGTACATCGTGGGCATGGCGATGGTCACCAATGCCATGTCTATGGGGTTGTCCGCGTACACGCTCGGCGTGTTTGTGCGGCCCATGACCGAGGACCTGGGCTGGAGCCGGACGATGATCTCCGGCAACCAGTCGGTCAGCACCTTCGTCACCGGGCTGCTGGCGCCGTTCATTGGCCCGCTGATTGACCGGCGCGGCGGCCGGGCGTTGATGATCATCGGCGCGCTGATCAGCGGTGGCGCCCTGATGGCGCTCAGCCAGGTCAACCACATCGGCGGCTTCTACCTGGTGCGGGGGGTGATCTTCACCATCGGCCAGCTGGGCATGGGGTCGCTGGTGATCCATGTCACCTTGTCCAACTGGTTCGTGCGCAAGCGTGGCCGGGCGATTGCCATCGGCGCCGTGGGAGTGTCGATCGCGGCCATGACGCTGCCGGCGCTGAGCGAGTGGATGATCGGCGCCTACGGCTGGCGGACGGCCTGGGTGGGGCTCGGGCTGCTGATCTGGCTGCTGGTGATTCCCCCGGCTGCACTGATCATGCGCCGCCGCCCGGAGGATATGGGCCTGCTGCCCGATGGCGACACCGAAACGGAGGCGGAGGGTGGCGCCGGCCCGCCGCGGCGCACCTCCGAGGCGGCCGCCAGCCGCGACGCCATCTGGACGCGCCGCGCCGCCATGCGCACCCCGGCGCTGTGGCTGATCATCGCCGCCTTCGGCCTGAGCGGCATGGGGATGGGCGCCATCCTGCTGCACCTGGTCCCCTTCCTGGAGGATGCCGGCCACAGCGCAGCAGCCGCGACGGGAGCGGTGGCCGCCCTGGGCCTGGCCGGGTTGATCTGCAAGCCGCTGTGGGGCGTGGCGATAGACCGCTTCCCAGCCCGCTCCTGCGCCATGGTCGAATTCGTGATCTGCGGCAGCGGCATCGGCGCCATCCTGGCGGCGGGCAGCAGCGGCAGCCTGACGCTGGTCTACGCCGCTGCCTTCTACTTCGGCGTCGGTATCGGTGGCGTGCTGACGGTGACCGAGGTGATCTGGGCCAATTACTTCGGCCGTCTGACACTGGGCCGCGTGCGCAGCATTGCGATGCCGTTCCAGATCATCTCCAGTGCCGGTGGCCCGCTGCTGGCCGGGCTGGCCTATGATCGCACCGGCAGCTACCGCAGCGCCTTCCTGCTGTTCCTGGTCACCTACCTGCTGGCCGCCGCGGCGATGGCCATCGTCCGGCCGCCGCGCGCCCCCGCGCGCTGACCGGCAGCCACAGCCTGCGCGGGTATCCCCTCTATACTTGGCTTGTGGACCTATCGACGGATGTCGTGATCGCGGGAGCCGGCCCGGCCGGCTGCGCGGCGGCGGCACTGCTGGCAGAGCGGGGCCACCAGGTGCTGCTGGTGGAACGCGGCGCAGTGCCGCATCCCCGGTTGTGCACCCATGCCATTATGCCCGCCGGGCTAGACGTGCTGGCGCGCATGGGTGTGCTCGACCAGGCCGAGGCGGCGGGAGCACAGCGCTGGTGGGGCGTGCGCCTGCATCTGGACGGTGTGACGGTCGCAGCGCCGTTGCCCGCCGGCTGGACCCGCCACGCCTACGGCCTCAGCCTGCGCCGCCACCTGCTAGACCCGCTGCTGCTGGCCACGGCCTGCCGCTGCCCCGCCGTCTCTCTCCGCCTGGGCTGGAGCGCGGAAGCGCTGCTCGGGCGTGACGGGGTGATCACAGGGGTGCGCCTGCACGGGCCAGGCGGCGCAGTGCAGCGGGTCCGCGCCCGGCTGGTGGTGGCGGCGGGCGGGCGGCACTCGCGCCTGGTGCGGGCGGCGCGGCCAGCGGAGCGGGTCCTGCCCAACCGCCACACCGCCCTGATCGCATACCTGGATGGCGTGCCGGACGCCGGCCCGGCCGCGCTGGAAGGCTTCTACGACCGTGGCCGCTCCGCCTCGCTGCTGCCGGCGGACGGCGGCCTGCATGTGGCCGGGGTGATGGCGCCTTCACCGTACTGGCGGCGGGAGGAGTGGCCCGCCCGCCTGCTGGCCGCGCTGCGCGCCTATCCGGAGCTGGCCCCCCGGCTGCGCGCTGCCCGGATCGTCACCGCCCCGGTGACCGTACGCGGGCTGCGCAACGTTCTGCGGCGGCCGGTGCGCCCCGGGTTTGCCGCCATCGGTGACGCCGCCGCCCAGACCGATCCGGCCTTCGGCCAAGGGATCTCGTGGGCGCTGCGATCCGGCGCGCGGCTGGCTGACGCGGCCGATGCGGCGCTGCGTCAGGGCGCGGGGCCGGTGTGCCTGCCGGCGCGACAGGTATGGGAGCCGGTGTTCGCGCCGCTGTTCGCGGGCATCAGCCTGCTGTCGTTGCTTTCGCCTGGCTCGACGGCCGAGCGGCTGGTAGTGGCCTCGGTGGCGCAGTCGCCCCGCACCTCCGCGGCGGCGTTGCGCCTGCTGCTGGGGCTAGGAGCACTACCCCGGCCGGCGCCGGCCCGGCAGATCGCGGCTGCGTGGGCCGGCGGCGCGCTGGCCCGGCCGGTCGCATGGGGCGGCGCGGATGCGCCGTGATCATGCAGAGCCAATACAGTCTATGGGAAAGACCTATGGATATCGTCTTGGCAAATAGAATCCGGCGTATCTAAACTTAACGTCAATAAGCCGTCCCCCGCATGGTCATGGCGCCGGCCCATGTACGGCAGCGTTGGACTGCCCGGGCCGCCGCACTCCCTGGAGGTACTCAGATGCCACGTTGCACCGTCTGCCACGAACCACTGCAAGATGCCGGCCCGCGCACTCCCCGGCTGTGCGTGATCTGCGCCCATCGCACCATGCCCGCGCAGCGGGACAATGGCCAGCCGCTCGCCCAGGGCGTTATCGACAACCAGTAACCGGTTTACAGTGCGCGGCCCCGCCAGCGGCCAGAGCGGAAACGCCCCTGGAACAGCAGGCCACGAAGGTTGTTCTCCGCCACTGCACCCAGCCATGCCCCCGGGGCGCCCCAACCCAGCAGCACTGCGCCGGTCCACGCCACCGGTAGCCGCACCAGCCAGGTACAGGCGCTGGCCGTGAGGAATACATACCGCACGTCGCCGGCGCCGCGCAGTACCCCGGACACCGCCGCCGCCACGCTCATCCCCGGCACCGCCAGGGCGAAGATGCGCAGCAGCTGCCCCGCCGTCCGCTCCACCGCCGGGTTGTCAACGAACAGCCCGGGCACGCCGAACGACGCCAGCCACAGTGTGGCCACTACCGCCAGCGCCGCTGCCAGCGCCAGCCCCCGCGCCGCCCGGGCCGATCGCTCCGCCAGTTCCAGGCGGCGCAGGCCCAGCGCCTGGCCGGTGAGCGTCATCGCGGCGGTGCTCAGGGCAAAGGTGGGCACGAGCGCCAGTTCCACGGAGCGCATGGCGATGGCGTGAGCGGCGATGCCATCGGTCCCCGCACGGGCGACGATACGGGTGTAGAGCAGGAATGCCAGGATAAACTGGAGCTCCTCGGCGCTCATCGGCAGGGCCAGCCGCACAAACCGGCGGAGCGCTGCGCCATCGGGCCGCAGCAGTGCCCTCCCGAGCCGCAACCGGAGAGCGCCGCGCCCGCGCAGCACCAGCACCAGCGCCAGCGCACCACCCGCCAGCGCGGCGACGGCGTAGCCGATGCCGGAGGCCAGCACTCCCATCTGTATGCCGATCACCCCGCTGATCAGGGTGAAGGTCACGACGAAGTTGACAGCGTTGACCACCAGCAGCACCAACATCGGACGGACGGTATCGCCTGCGCCGCGCAGCGCGCCATTGGCGGCGTACATCAGCAGCAGTGGGGGCAGCGCGGCGGCGGCCGGCAGCAGGAAGTCCAGCCCGTGCGCCGTCACGACCGCGTCCGCGCCCATCAGCCGCAGCGCCGGCTCGGCGCCCAGGGCGACGCCGGCCGCCGCCACCAGCCCCCAGCACAGCGCCGCTTGCAGCGCCGCGACCAGTGCCCGCCGCCCGCCATCAGCGGCGCCCGCGCCGGTGTCGTGTGCGACCAGCGTCGTTGCCGCCACTTCGGCGCCCAGCGCCCCTACCAACGGCAGCCACAACAGCAGGCCACCCAGCCCAACCGCCGCGACGCCGTCAGCCCCGGTATAGCGCCCCACCAGCACCGCATCGACCGCCGCCAGCAGCGAGAGCGCCAGCCGCTCGGCTGCCACGGGCCACGCCAGCCGCAGCACCAGCCGCCGCAGCCCGAGCCCGGATGCGAACAGGGTGCCAGCCAGCGTGGTTCGGGCGGTATCCGGCGCGGCGTGAGCCGTCATGGGCGCCTTTCATGGCGGCAGGGCAGGAATGGGACAGCAGCGCACGATCGCACGCCCGCCGCTGGCGGTCGTTCTCAGGGTGCCACAGCAGGCGGTGAGAGAGAACCACGCGGGATGCCGCCAGAGAGACGCGGACGGCGCCTGACGGTGCGGACCGGCGCGGGAAGTGCCGCTAGCCGTGGCCGGCAAAGCGGGCGACCACGTCGTACAGCATATCGATGTCGAAGGGCTTAGGGAGGTAGCCGTCGGCGCCGGCGCGTTCGGCCTCCACGTGCGCGGCGCGGCCGGCCGTCATGAACACGACGGGGATGGCGACGCCGCTGGCGCGCAGCCGCCGCAGCAGCTCCCAGCCGTCCATCACCGGCATGTTCAGGTCGAGCAGGATGACGGCCGGCCGTTCGAGAGCCAGCGAGCGCAGCGCATCGGCGCCGTGCGCGGCCACCGCCACACGGTAGCCTTCGGCTTCGAGCATGACGGCGATGGTCTCACGGATAGCAACATCGTCGTCAACGACAAGCACGGGTTTGGACGGGGATAGCTGCGTCATGATCGTGCCCCACGGGATGCTGCACTCAGCATATCGGGCGGCCACCGCCGCAGGTCTGGCAGGTGGCGGTAGCGTATGGGCTGTCCTGCTAGCCCAAACGAGCGATGGGCCGGCGCCCATCTGGCGAGCAGACGAACGTCACGCCGGTTGCTGATCACTCCATCGGCTAAACGCGCGACAGCAACAGAGGTTAACGAGGCAGCCGCCCCCCTGTCGTACGGGCACTGGGGAAGAACTGGGCCCCCAGCTTGGGGGATTTCGAGGGAGGTCGCCGCTCGTCAACCCCCTGGCAGAAGTCGCGCGCGCCCCTCGTCAACCCCCCCTAGCCGAGGTCGCGCCCGCCGCTCGTCAACCCCCTGGCAGAAGTCGCGCGCGCCCCTCGTCAACCCCCCCTAGCCGAGGTCGCGCCCGCCTCTCCTTAAACCCCCCTAGCAGGGGGGTCGCGCGCGCAGCGCGCGGGG
>CAUJGQ010000065.1 GCA_963170165.1 Chloroflexota bacterium
TGAAGCAGCATTTCATCCTCAACGAGGAGTTCTCCTGGCGTCGTGCGCCCCGCCCCGGCGGGATCGGCCACGGATGGGCCGGCCCAACGATCATGGTCTACGGCACGCAGGAGCAGAAAGACCGCTACCTCCATCGCATCCTCAGCGGCGAAGATGCCTGGTGTCAGCTCTTCAGTGAGCCCGGCGCCGGATCCGATCTCGCCTCGCTCCAGACCCGCGCAATCCGCGATGGCGACGACTACATCGTCAACGGCCAGAAGATCTGGACGTCCGGCGCACACCGCTCCGATATGGGCATCCTCATCGCCCGTACGAACCCCGATGCGCCCAAGCACCGCGGCATCAGTTACTTTCTGCTCGACATGAAGACACCGGGCATCACCGTGCGTCCGCTCGTCAACATGCTCGATAGCCACGAATTCAACGAGGTCTATTTCGAGGACGTCCGCGTTCCGAAATCCCAGCTGCTTGGCGAGGAAAACCGTGGCTGGTATCTCGCCGCCACGACGCTCGACTTTGAGCGCAGCGGCATCGGCCGGTTTGCCTCGACGCGCCGTGTCCTGGAAGAACTGACGGAGGCAGCCCGCGAGCGCGGGGCCAGCGGCAGCGTTCGCGTCGAGCTGGCTGAGCGCGTTATCGAGAACGAGGCAGGCAAGCTGCTCGCCTACCGCGTCGCCTGGATGCAATCGGCCGGCAAGATCCCCAACTACGAAGCCTCGATGGTAAAGGTCTTCGGCTCAGAGCTGCAGCAGCGTGTGGCCAATACCGCGGTGAAGCTCCTCGGCCAGGCCGGGACTCTCAGCGAAGGGTCGATGGGCGCCCCGTACGGCGGCCGCTACTCGGCCGCTTACATGGCAGCCGTCGGCAACACCATCGCCGCGGGCACCAGCGAGATTCAGCGCAACATCATCGCCACACGCGGGCTGGGCCTGCCTCGGGGCTAATCGATGACCGGCGTCCTCCAGTGAACCACGGAGGCCGGCACTGCAGGCAGGGTCATGCGGGCGTCCTCAAGCGCCCGCGCGGCCTGTCACCACCGCAGGCTAGAGCGGCGCGATGCGGCTGAGGGCGGCGCGCGCGGCATGTTCTCCAGCCAGCTTGCCGTACACCGCGCCGGCCATCAGGCCGGAGCCGCCGGGATAGTTGTGGTAAAACAACCCACCCACCAGCTCTCCGGCCGCGAACAGGCCAGGCAGCGGGCGATCTTCCGTATCCAGCACCTGTGCCGTGTGCGGGTCGACGCGCAAACCGCCAAAGGTGAACGTGATGCCACAGGTGACGGCAAAGCCGGCATAGGGCGGGGTATCCAGTGGCAGCGCCCAGTTGGACTTTGGCGGCGTGATGCCCGCGGTGCGCTTGCCATCGAGGATCGCGGGATTGTACTCGCCGGGCTGCACGGCGGCATTGTATTCGCGGATCGTGCGCACCAGCCCATCACGGTCGATGCCCAGCCCATCCGCCAGCCCGGCGATGCTGTCGCTTGTCGCCTTCGTGATGGCGGTGATGCGGTATTCATCACGCAGCGCGTGCATCACCTTGGCGTCGAACAACTGGAAGGCGATGCGCTGCGGCTGGGCCAGCACGTCGCGGCCGTACTTGGCGTACGTGTAATTGCGGAAGTCGGCGCCTTCATCGACGAATCGCTCACCGTGGATGTTCACCATCAGTCCGAGCGGATAGGAGTGCTTCTGGAACAGGTCCCCGATCTTGCGGTCTCCGAACGGCGGGGAGGCGATGTCCCACTGCACGGCGTGACAGCCTGACCAATGGCCAAAGGGCTGCGCGCCGGCCTCCAGTGCCATGCGGATGCCGTCACCGGTGTTGTAGCGCGTGCCGCGTACGCGGGCCAGTTCCCAGTCTCGACCCAGGTAGCGGGTACGCCACTCAGGGTTTGCCTCGAAGCCACCGGCGGCCAGCACCACGGCGGCGGCCTCGACATCGCGATCGCCGTCCGGCAGCCGTACCGTCAGTCCCGTGACGCGCCCGGTGCGGTGCGTGTGCAGCCGTGTAGCCTTCGCGTCGTACCACACCGAGCACCCTGCCCCGACCGCGAGCTCGAATAGGCGGTCCGAGATGCCAGCACCACCCCCAATCCCCTCCGCAATCAGACCACCCCAGAAGGTAAGAACCCCACCAACGCGATAGGCCTGGCGGCCGTAAAGCAGGACCCACCGCAGACCTCGGTCTTTCATCCACAAGACGGTCGGGAAGGCCTGAGAGACGAGTGTCTGCGTCATCTCCTGATCAGCCAGGCCCTCAGTGACCCGCATCAGATCGTCGTAGAACTGCGCCTGTGGGTAGCTGCCCACATCAATGCCACGAACTTCCTCGTCGGTCAGATCAGGAATCAGGGCCCGGATGTCGTCGATTCCGCGGTAAGGGAAGCGATAGCCACCGCCGGTGAAGTACGTGTTGCCACCACGTAGGTGCTCCGGCGCCTTCTCCAGCACCAGCACCGCGGCACCGGCCTCGCGGGCCGCCAGCGCGGCACACAACGCGGCGTTGCCGGCGCCCACCACCACGACGTCGAATCGCAGACGCTCCGCAGTCATGTCCCACCCTCACTGCCCGATGCTGCTCGGTGTCGAGTTCAGCGCCGTTTATCGTACCGCGGTCGCACCGCACGGGGGGAGGGTACGCGAAAGCTAGCCGATGGAGCGCAGCACCTCGCGGCACAGAGCCTCGATTCCGCGGCGGGCGAACTTGACCAGGCGGACTCCTGGCGGCGGTGCCGCGTACAGTGCCGACACCTTGTGCGGAAGTGGCGTCGCCCCCCAGATCACGACGATCTGAGCCCAGTGCAGGTTGGGATCAGCGTCGCGCTGCGCGTGCGAGCCGGTCGCGCCATCGACGCAGCGCAGGCTGACACCCAGCGGGGCAAGCAATCGCTCAAGCTGGCGATGCTGCTCCGGTGTGCCACCCACCACCAGCAGCTTGGCCAACCCACGGGCACGCATTCGCTCGGCCAGGGCCAGCGCCGCCCGCTGGTTGTTCGAACCGTTACACACCGGGCAGGCGCTGGGGCTGACGGTCACGGGGGTGCGACCCGTACCGGAACTGAGTGCACTGCAGGCCGCAGCGCCACAGCTGGGCGCCAGCGCGCCACTGAGCACCGCCAGGGCAGTCTCCCGCTTCTCAGCAGCGATGGCATGTTTGCCCGGCCGGGTCAGCCGTGTCGCTTCCAGCACGGTGCGGGCGGCCTGCTGCGCCGCGGGTGTGTCATACCCGGCGCCGGCCAACAGCCGCTCGATTGGTATCGGAGCTGCCACCGCCTGGTTCCTCACGTTTGGTATCAGCATGGTAACACCGGCGGCGCTGGTCCGTAGCGCGGTCTTGGGGGATGCTGAGTCGCAGACAACATCCGGCCGGCGGAGCGCGCCGGCTCACATCATCCAGGAGGTGGGAAGGCAGATGACCCAATTTGTCAAGAGTCACGGCCTGGGCAATGACTACATCGTGATGGAGCCCCAGAAGTTGCCCTTCGCCCTCACCGAAGAGAACATTCGCCTGATCTGTCACCGCAACCTCGGGGTCGGCTCCGACGGAATTCTGGCGCTCACGACCAGTGATCGCGCGGAGTTCGGTGTTCGCATCTTCAACCCGGACGGCTCGGAGGCGGAAAAAAGCGGCAATGGCACCCGCATCTTCGCCAAGTATCTCTACGACTATGGCCACACTCGTGCCACTCACTTCAGCATTGATACGCTCGGCGGCATCGTCACCGCCGACCTGGATGTCGTGGACGGCCGCGTCGTGGGAGCGACGATGAACATGGGGCGTGCCCGCATCGGCGAGCTAACGTCAATCAGCGTCGATGGCGACGACATCAGCGTCATCACCGTCGATGTCGGCAACCCCCACTGCGTGGTGCTGGTAGATGACTTGGGCGCTGTCGACTTCTACCGCCTGGGCCCGCGCATCGAGAATCATCCAGCATTCCCGCATCGGACGAACGTGCAGTTCGCTCAGGTCATGGCGGCCGATGAGGTCAGCATCCTGATCTGGGAACGGGGCGCAGGCGAGACGATGGCCTCGGGGACGAGCGCCAGCGCTGTGGCCGCGGCCACCCGGCACGCCGGCCTAAGTGGTGATGACGTGCGCATCGTCGCCCCGGGGGGAACCCTACGGATCCGTACCGAAGCGAACGGGGAGATCTGGATGTCGGGCCCGGTAGAAGAGGTGTGCAGTGGCGACCTGAGCCCGGAAATGCTGCGGCGGCTCGGGGCTTAGAGCCGGTCCAGGTGGCAGGTGTCGTTGACACTGAGCAACACGCCCCGCCCGCCACGAACCTCCACCACGGTGATTGACGCGTTGTCGCAGGCGAATGGCAGCGGACGCCGGTAGGGCAGCCCCAGGACGCTCATGCAGAACACCAGAATCGGACCGCCGTGGTTAACCACCGCGACCGTCTGGTCTGCGTGTGTGGCCTCCAACGCCCACAGCGCCGTGCACACTCGTTCCTGGAACGCCGCGCGGCCCTCCTCGCCAGGCCAGGCAGGAAACTCGCCGCTGCGGCTGCGTTGTGCCGCAGCCAGCTCCGGATGTTGCGCCCGAATGTCAGCCCAGGTCATTCCGGAGAGGTGACCGAAGTCATACTCCATCACCGCTTCCAGCGGCTCGATGGCGATGCGGCAGGCTTCGGCAATGTGCTCAGCGGTGTGATAGGCACGGCTGAGCGGGCTGGCGTACAGGGCATCGGGGGGGTCCACCGCCAGCCGGTCTGCCAGTCCCCGCGCCTGGCGCAGGCCGCGGTCGCTGAGCGGGTAGTCTGCTCGCCCCTGGAATCGCCCTTCGGCGTTGCCCACGCTCTCTGCGTGCCGGATCAGCAGCAGCCGCATACACAAGTCCTCATCAGGGCAGGGTGACAGCGCCTTGCGCTGGGACTGACGGCGTCCTCAGGGTGCTGCCGGCTATGTGGTTGCCTTCGTGAGCAAGTTCACCACTTGCGGCAGCGCTGCTTCGGCGCGCGCGCGCAGCTCGTCGTCGCTGGCGCTGCCTATCGGATGGCTGATGACTGCGAATGGGTAGGCGCCGTTACCGCGCGAACGGGCCATGGCCCTGGCGGTGACGACGAATGGCTCGGTGCAGACGACCGCTGCCGGCTTGCCCCGTACCTCGACCTCAAGTCCATCGTGCAAACTGCACGAGCTGCAAGAGCCTCAATCGCCGACCGCACTGACCACCACGTCGCAGTCAGCGACAAGCTGGTCGAGCGTCGCCGGGGGCGCCGGGCGGCTCGCGTTCAGTTTGCGCGCCCGGACGAAGCGCATTCCCTGATGGTGCTCCGCCAAGAGGCGCTCCAGGTGATCGAGGAACCGGGCGACGCCGGGCTTGCCGTTATCCAGCAGGCCGGCGCACAGGCCACTGAGTGTTTCCGGTCTGGGAGCAAGCGGGATGATGTCCGGTGCAGGATCGACGGTCGGGTCGAGCACCAATATCGTGCTCACGTGCGCCTCCTCTCTCGTCAGGCGGTGTTGCGGCGCAGCGGCCGCGTCACTGCGTGCGAGGATCTTCCTACCCATGGCGGGATAATACAGCCCATGCCTCCCGCAGCGCCGCCGGCCGCCAGCACATGGAGGGCGTCCGCGCCGCCGGCCACCGACACGGGTGCCTCAAGGGCCACCCGCCCAGAGACCTTGCCTGCCCGGCTGAAGTCCGCCTGGCTCACCCGTGCCTGCTCGTACAGGAACTGCTGGACCTGGCGCCGCGACCAGCCGGCCGCGGCCAGATAGCGGTAGTGCTGCGGCGGGATTACGACAGCGAACTCGGCCGGCCGAGCGGAGGACATGCCTGCCGGGTTGGCGAGCGCGGCCACGTAGCTGGCGAGCAAGGTCTCGGGCTCCTGCGCCGTCTCGTTGAACACCTGGTGCGGACCCTCGCCGGCAAACACCGTTACCGCACTCTGCCCGGCCGCAAGACCGCGCACCACCTGGTATGGCTCCCACGGGCTGCTAGTCTCATCCTCGGCAATGCAGTAACTGTACTTCCCAGGGTGACCGATCGTGGCCTTGTCCAGCATTCCCGGCTGTGCGCCAAAGCAGTTCATCAGCACCAGCCGCACGGCGCGGCCGATGGTCGCGTTGGCGCGGTTGCCGGGGCCAAACAGATTAACGCCGCTGTTCACACCCAGATCGGCGACGATCGGCCCGTGGACGATCACCAGTACCCCCGCTCCCCCGGTGCTGGCTGAGATGCCGTGGAGATTGAAGGCGTCGTCGCTCATCGCTTCCACGGCGGCCATGACCACACCGGTATACTCGGCCATGCAGCCGGCCATGATGGCATTGATGGCGACCTTCTCGGCAGGCACCACGCGCCGCCGGGTTTCCAGCCGCCCGACGATCTCATCCGGCTCATAGCCGGCGCGCGCCAAGAACTCACGTACACGTGACTCGGTGGGGGGCACCACCGGCAGGCCGTCCGTCCAGCCCTTCTCGTAGAAGAACTCGATGGCCTGCAGACCGTCTTGAGTCTCATGCTGGGACGCGGTGAGCGGCTTGGCGGTCATGCCGTGCTCCTCGTCTGCGGGCGCGATCAGCGCGGGTGCAACATGTGAAGGAATCCCTCCAGCATCCGCGCGGTGGCGCCCCAGATGCGGTGCCCTTCATACCAGTAGGCAGGTGAATGCGCCGGGCCTCCAGACCAGTTAACCCGTGGTTCCATCACCTTGTTGGCTGGGTCCAGCAGATGACGCACCGGCACTTCTAGTACCTCGGCTACCTCATGCGGGCTGGGCACGAAATCATACGGCGCGCGCTTCAGCACGCCCACAAACGGCGCCACCCGGAAACTGGAGATGGTGATGATCTCATCCAGCCGCCCGATCAGCTCGATGTCAGCTGGGTTCACACCTACCTCTTCGTACGTCTCGCGTAATGCCGTGACCGATAGATCCTCATCCACGCCGTGGCGCCCGCCTCCGGGAAAGGAAATCTGCCCCTTGTGGGTATCCACGGTGTCGGTGCGCCGGGTGAGTAGCACCGTCTCCCGCCCGGCCAGGTGATAGACCAGCACGAGTACGGCAGCCTCACGCGCCGCATCGCCCGGGGCGGGCGCCGGGACGTAGCCGGCGAGTACAGAGCGTGAGCGGTGAATCAAATCGTCGGTCATCGCCGGCGGTCGTCCTCTCACAGGCAGGCAGACATACGTGGAGGTATGCACAGCATAGCGCGGTTGCCTCGGTCCGGCATCTTCTATCCGCCCACTAGAGCGCCCCGACCAGCCGGCGCTGGGCGCTCGTCTCCAGCGCATCTAGCAGCAGCGTCAGCAAGCCGGCCGGCGCATCCGGCGCGACCGCCAGCGGCACAAACCGGGACACCAACGCACGCAGGCGGTCGTTGGCCGGTGCGAGCGTGCTGAGCCGTACATCAGCATCCTGCTCCGCCGCGGCCTGCCGGCCGGCAGCGGCCAGGCCGGCAGCGCAGCCATCCACCAGCGTGGCGGCATGTGCCAGCAGCGCGCGTAGCGCGGCGTTGTCATCCACAAGCTGTTGTGCAGCGCCGTCTGACAGGGCCAGCAGCGCGCTCAGCACATGCGAGGCATATCCGGCCTGTGCCGCGGCATACGGCGCCGGTAGCGCCGGCACGATCTGGGCGGCGAGACTGTGCTGCACGCCGCGGATGATCTCATCGGGTGCCGGCCTGAGCGCCATGCCCCTACCTCCGCCGCATCAATCTCGGACCTCGCCGGCCTGGGGGCCGCTGCGCAACAGATGGATGATCTCAACTTCGAGCGAGGGCAGCATACGCCCGACGATTGCCATGAGCACTTCGCGCGTCCGGCCCTCGACGAATGAGCGGGCGCCGGTCAGATCAATAGCAGCCATCTTGACGTTACCGAGCAGTTCCCACCAGTGGAAGGCGGCTGGCTCCACCTCGATGCCGGAAGCTGCGCGATACAGCCGTATCGCCTCGCGCCGCGTCAGCAGGCCGCCCACCTTGCCATCGCGCGCGTATTGCCACTGCTTGATGCTGGCCCAGGCCAGGTCCTCCAGTGGGTCGCCAAAGTGCGCCATCTCCCAATCCAGGACGCCGCGGATGGTTCCGTGCCGGTCGAACAGGAAGTTGCCGGTGCGATAGTCGCCGTGCACCAGGGCGACGGCGCGGGGCGGCGGTGGAAGGTGCGTGCCCAGCCAGGCCAATGCCAGCTCAAGCACAGGCTGCGGTTCCAGCTCTTCCTTGTGCACCACCGATCGCCATTTCTCCAGTTCTGTCGCCGCACACTGCGCGGGCTCCGGCGCCGTTCCCAGCGCTGACAGGTCCAGTCTCCGCCAGTCTAGCTGGTGAATGGCGCCGAGAATCGCCATTTTCTGACGGCCAACCTCGTCATGGATGCGATGCATAGCGGGCGCCATCAGCGCGGCCGGCGCGGCGAAGCAGTGGTCGATCCGCTCCATCACGAAGAACGGCCGGTCCAGCCACCGGCCATCAAGCTCCAGCCAGTACGCCCGCGGGGCGGGGATGCTTGATCCTTCCAACGCGCGGTAGACGGCATACTCGGCGCCGCGGTCAGACTCCAGCAGTCCGGCATCAGGGTCGCGGCGGAGGATGTAACCCTGCTGCCGCGGTCCGGCGTCGCCTTCCCACGCGGCATCAAACGACCACGTCTCACGCGAGGCGCCGCCGGGTATACGGCGCAATGCGGTCACGCGCACATCCCGCGCCCCCGCGATCTGCGTGGCGAGAAAGGCCCCGATTCGTGCTTCCATGTCCCCTGCCGCGCTGTGAACGGCACAATAGCATGAGCGCAAGGTCAGCGAAAGGGGCAGCTTACGGCGTAGGCGTGGGGCTGGGCGACGGTGACGGCGTTGCAGTCCCGTCCGATAGCCGCACCCGTGCGGTGACGGTCACGCCCTCGGGGCCGGCGCTGACACTGGTTACGGTAGCGGGGTAGTCCTCGACCACCGCCCGCACGCGCGAGTTGATTGGATCCTCGGCGATGCGCTCGACGTTGCCAGGAACGGGCAACGGACCAAGCTTGGCGCTGACCACTTTCATCCGCACCATTCCCTCCTCCACCACCGGGCGCATCTCAATCGTGCTTGGCACGCCACGACCAAGCACGGCGACGTCGCCGAGCACGATCACCCGGTCTTTCTTGGTCACCACGCGCACGTTTTGGAGCGGGACCGGTGAGTTCCCTTTGGCGACGGACTGGCGTATCGAGGCGGTGAGCAGCCCGGGACTGAGCGTCATGATCAGGTCCGGCGCGGGGTCGCGCGGATCCCCGGGGACGTTGACATCGCCGAGCCGGTCCTCTAGCAGGATCTGAAAGGCGGCCAGCAACAACACGCCGGCGACCATCCCTGCAGCGACTAGCCCCGCGGGGAAGGCCCAGGCAGTGAACTGCCGCCATCGAGTGCGCGGCGGCGGTGGTGGCCGCTGATCCGCCGGAGGTGGCGGCGGCGGCTCGTCGGCTGGGGGCAGCGGTGCCGGTACGTCCATGCCGCTGGCATCTCACGACAGAGCGTCGATCTGCGTGAAAGTTGACGCTGTGTGCTATCGAACGTCAAGAGTGGGTGGCCGCAAGGAGCTAGCCGGCCACCCACTCTCGCCCGCAACCGCCACTACTGGTCTGCCTACGGGGTTAGCTGTCGGGTTCGGCCCCAGCAGGTGAAGGCTCGCCTACCCCGGTCCGGGACCGGGGATTCACCCCAAGATTGGTTCCCCCGCCGGCGTCCGCCATTGGTCGAGACGCCGCTCAGCGCTGGCCATCCGGCTGCGTGGTGGCAGCGTAGCGGCCCCGCCACTGCCCTGGCAATCCCTCGTGACACGATAGGTCACCGGTCCTACCAACTCGGCGCGCGCTGCCTACGCTGTTCAGCGTATGGCGGGCGGCCACGCTCCACGGGACGGTAGAGACATGACGCCTCCACCAGCCGATATCTGGGAGGCGAAGAGGGACCAATCATGACCGCTTTGGGAAGGTTCATCATACCGATCCTGGTGATGATCGCTGGGGTCGGGTTCGTCGCCTGCACGGCCGAGGATGAGGCAAGCGTCGACTCGGGTATGGCTACCGCCGAACGATCGGCAAGTGACCTGAAAGCGGATGCGAAGGATGCGTGGGCGAGCCTGCGCACTGATGGCGAACGCCTGGTCGATCGCGTACAGACCCGCAACGACACAGATGCGAAGCAGCAGTTACTGCAGAGTTGCCGTGACGCGCTGGAGCGATTGCGCAAGGCTGAGGTTGACTCCGCCGGCCGGGTGGACCAGCTCTGCACGCGGATTCGCGACACTGACGTCAACAACAGCAGCGCTTGGACGGACATCAAGTCAGAGTTGCAGCGGCTCAATACGGAAATGGGCAGCTAAGCCCCTCCGGTCACGGGACTCCGCCCAGCTGCACCGCGGGTTCAGCGGCCGGGTCCGCGCGTCAGTTCGCCTCCCGGAAAGGCGCACAGCGGATGGTAGACGATACCGTGGTAGACCAGCGCCGCCATCACCGGCACTTCGCGACCGCATAGCGGGCAAATGGCCGGGACGGCGGCAGGTTTCCCGTCCAAGGGGGCGGGCGTTGGTCTGCACGGCAAGGCCTGATCCCCAGTCATGATTCAGTACGGCCGTCGGGCAGGTTCGGTGAGCCAGCTAGCCAGCAGTGCCCTCCCTTGCTCAGCAAGTGCGCGAGACGATGACAGGGTGCGCGCTCGGGCAGGCAGGCACACCTCACGGTAGAAAGCCGCGTCATCGAACCCCGCCGCCGCGGCATCGGCACGGTCACCTGCGTACACCAAACCTGCGATCCGTGCCCACAGGATTGCACCGAGGCACATCGGGCACGGCTCGCAGGTGCAGTAGATGACTGCGCCGTCGAGCTGGAATGTCGCCAGGCGGTAGCAGGCGTCGCGGATGGCAACAATTTCCGCGTGCGCCGTTGGGTCATTGCCGGACGTGACGTGGTTTGCCCCTTCACCGATCACCGCGCCATCGCGCACGATGACGGCGCCAAACGGACCGCCACCAGCACGGGCATTGACCTGCGCTAGTTCAAGCGCACGCAGCATGAACGGGTTCGGTTCGGTCATTGGACTCGCTGAATGCACCGGCGGGTGGGTGGGCCCGGCAGGATTCGAACCTGCGCGCGTTCGGTTATGAGCCGACTGCTCTGCCGCTGAGCTACGGGCCCGCGCGCTTCGAGCCTAGCGCTGGATTCGGCGAGCCGTCAACCGGTGGGGCATCGCTGGCGCATGGCCGGTAACGTCCGGTACGTTGGCAACAGGGCCCCGCCGCCCGGCGCGCCCGGAGGATCAATGCATCGCAACAGATTGCTCATTGCCGCCATCACCGGCGCCGTCACGATGCTGGCGGCGTGCGGTGGCGACAGCAAGCAAGCGGCCAGCCCCCCCAACAACGGCCAGCCAACTGCCGCGGTCACCCCAACCCCTGGGCCGCAGGCGACTGCCACAGGGACAGCTACGGTGATTGACTGGACACGACTGGAGAAGTACATCCCGGCAGATAAGGATCTACCGGATCGCGTCTCCTATCAGAGCAAGATCGATCTGAGCAATGAGGCAGCGGCCAACGATCAGGCACAGCTCAAGCAGTTTCAGGACAGTGGCCGGTTAGGCGGCATTCAGTTCTTCTTCTCCGTTGAGGCGGGCGCCCGCACCATTTCGGTCGGTGTGTCCTACTACAACAACCCGGCTGAGCCGAAGAAACTGCTGCGCGAGTCCGGCGATCCGGCCAACCCGAGCGGCCAGGGACGGTTCACCGTTGCGGGGCTCGGAGACGAGCACGTTGCACAGCGCGGCACACTCGGCTCGGGTGAGGCCGCCGTCGGCCTGATTCTCATCGGCTGGACGCGCGGGCCGTTCTTCGTGTCACTCGCGGATCTGGGTGGGACCGCCAGCACCTCGCCGGATGCGGCGATCAAATTGGCACAGCTGGTGGACGAGCGGATTAAGGCGGCGCCGCGTCCCTAGCCGCCGATCCTCTACACAGCAGCTACACTCTCCGGGTGCGGGTCCCCGCACAATCCCCTTCACGGAGTCAGCATGCGACCGGCGTTGAGTATGGTAGGCACGCCCGGGCGGCGAGGCGTGGCACTGGAGGCCGCGCAAGAGATTGAGCGGCGTGGCTTCAGCGGCATCTACATCCCCAGCTTCCTTGATGGCATGGGGCTATGCGAGGCAATTGCCCTGCGCACCTCCACGATTCGAATCGGCACCAGTATCGCCAACATCTATACCCGCCATGCCACGGAGTATGCAGCCACGGCGGCGTTGATTCATGAGCTGAGCGGCGGGCGGTTCGACTTTGGCATCGGCGTCAGCCATGGTCCTGTCCACCGCCGGTTGGGGGTCGATCCGGGCAAGCCACTAAGCACTATGCGCCGGTTTGTGGAGGAGCTGCGCGGGGCTGCCGGTGGCCCGGGCAGTGTGGGACCGTTGCCACCGGTGATCCTCGCGACGTTGCGTACGAGCATGGTCAAGCTGGCATCGGAGCTGGCCGAAGGGGCGGTGTGGGCCAACGGTGCACGCTCGCACATGGCGGCTTCACTGTCGCATCTCACCGAGGCACAGCGTCGCGGCGGCTTCTTCGTTGGCAACATGATCCCAACCTGCGTCTCGGACGACCGTGAGGCGGCCGCACAGGTGATGCGACGCAGCTTGCTCGGCTATGTCCAGTTGCCCAACTACCAGAACTACTGGGTTGAGGCCGGATACCAAGAGGAGATCACGGCAATACGCAGCGCAATCGCGGCCGGGGAGCGCGAGCGGCTGCCCTCACTGATGAGCGAGCGGTGGCTGCAGGACGTGACCCTATACGGAACCGCCGCCGAGGTGCGCGATGGCCTTGAGGCATGGCGGGCCGCCGGTGTGACCACGCCGATCCTCGTGCCGTCATCGGTCAGCGGCGGCCAGTGGCAGGCGCTGGAACAGGTGATGGCGGCATTCGCATGAGACAGCCGCCAAACCACCCCGAGTGATGCGCCCGGGCACGAGGCAACGGGTGGGCACGTCGACGGCGCCCGCCCGCACCCGGCCAGCCAGATCCACCCGTTAGCGACGGTCGATGAGTTCCTTGAAGCGGAGCACCGCGTCGATGTGCTGCCCAGGCGACGTGAAGCCGCCGCCCATGGTGTTGACGGAGAGGTGCGTTGCCCCCAGCGCCTGCCACGCCTCGTAGCTGTCGAGTAGCACCTCCGGCAGATCACTGTGCACGGATATCCGCCCTTCGATACCGACCGCGGCTGGGTCCCTCCCTGCCGCTCGGATGTAGCCATGCAGCCGCTCGATAATCGCGCGGGCATCCGCTGACGGCTGAAACTGCGGGAACCAGCCATCAGCGACCCGCGCCAGCCGGCGGAGCACCGGCTCTGCCATACCGCCCATCCACAGCGGGATTGGCCGCTGCACTGGAAGCGGGCTGATCCCAACCCGATCCAGCGTGTGCCAGCGCCCGCGAAACGTTACAACCGGCTCCGTCCACAGCCGGCGCAGCACCGCGATCTGCTCGGTCATGCGGCGGCCACGGGTGTGGAAGTCTTCCCCCAACGCCTCATACTCAGTGAAGTTCCAGCCGATGCCGGCGCCGAGCCTGAGCCGTCCGCCTGACAAGATGTCGATGGCAGCGGCCTGCTTGGCCACCAGCGCAGTCTGGCGCTGCGGCAGGATTAGCACCCCGGTGACGAGTTCCAGCCGCTGTGTCAGCGCCGCGAGATAGCCAAACAGCGCGAACGGCTCGTGAAACGTACTCTCATGCGTATACGGTGGCCGGCGAACGCTGCCGGTACCCTCGGTGAACCGCTCCGGCAGCGCACCCAGTACATGGTCATAGACAAGCAGGTGATCGTAGCCGGCTCGCTCGACCGCAACCGTATAGTCACGGATCGCCGCCGGGTCACTGCCGATCTCCGTCTGGGGAAACACCACGCCCAAACGCACAGTCATGCTCCTCTAAAGGAACTTGGGCATCACATCCTCGGTGAACGCCTGTAGCGCTTCGAAGTTCACCGGCGGCCGAAAGGCGATGTTCAGCGCCGTCACTCCGGCGGCAGCATACTGCTCAATCTGGCCGGCCACATCCGCCGGGCCGCCCACCAGCGAGCCGCTGGCGACACGCCGCACCGCGTCCCGATCCACCTTGCCATCCGGCCCCTGGAACCGTGCCGCAGACGGGCCCCACTGGCGCAGCAGCCCATCGACCGAAGCGTCGGATTGCGCCTGGGTGGCCGCCATGTTGAAAGACAGGTTGATCGAGCGCTTGATGGTGGTGGGGTCTCGGCCTTCTTTCTCGCACCACTGATCGAGCACCTGGCTCTTGTGCTTGAACGCGTCAGCCGAGATGTAGGGAACATTCCAGCCATCTGCCTGTTGCGCGGCGATGCGCAGCGTGCGCTTCTCGCCCTGGCCACCGATCCACACCGGCATCGGGTTGCGCAATGGCTTTGGCACCATCGTGGCATGGCTGATGTGGTAGTACTGCCCGTCCCAGGTGGTGCGGTCCTGCGCCATCAGCAGCCGGATGACGCGGGTGCCCTCGGCCAGTTGATCAAGCCGCTGCTTGGGCGGGTGGTAGGGGAAGCCGTAGGCGTTGTGCTCCATCTCATGCCAGCCTGCACCGAGGCCAATGGCACAACGCCCGCCGCTGAGATGGTCGACGCTGATCAGCGACCGCAGGAGCAACGCCGGATTGCGGTAGGTCATGCAGAAGACGAGGCAGCCGATCTCGACATTGCGCGTCTCGCAGGCGATCGCGCTCATGAGCGCCACCGCCTCGAAGTGGGGCGACGTGCCGTCGACCGGTGGCGCCTCCATGAAATGGTCCCACACCGAGATCCACTGATAGCCGTGCGTGTCGGCGTAGTTCCACAGGCGGCGAAGGTCGTCAATGCCGATGTTTTGCGGGCCGATGTGAATGCCGAAACGGATGCCCATGCGTTCCTCTCCTCGTTTGGCGCCCGAACTCCAGCCGCCGGACGCCGGGCGCGTCCGAGCTTAACCGGTTCTGGCGCTCCAGGCGAATTCGGGTGCCTGGTAGAGGATCGATGCCAGCGCAACCCGTACACGCTGCCCGGTAATCTCCTATGGGCAATTGCAGTATTGCCCGACAGACGTTACCCCACACGTGCGGGCACGCTCTACCAAGCGCGTGGTGGATTACCGGACAGAGGCCAAGTCTGTCGCTCTGCCGATTCGTTAGGTCAAGTGCTGCACACAGGCAATGGAGAGCGGGATGAAGCGTGATCTCGGCATCGTCAGTGTCCTCTGGCTGGTGCTCATCGGCGTTGGTCTGGTGCTCGCGGGATTCGATGTCCTGCCGGAAACGCACTCGGACAAGGGCGCTGATGTCCGCCATGCCTGGGAGACGCTCGTCCTGATGGCGGTCCCGGTGATGGCATTTGTGATTGCCGTCCTCACGTACTCCTTCCTCGCCTACCGCCGCCGCGGTGAGCCTGCCGAGGACGGCCCGCCCCACACCGGCCGCAACTGGGTGCCCAAGGTCTGGTTCGTCCTGACCGGCGCACTCTCGGCGGTCGTAATCGTGTATCCCGGGCTGGTTGGCATCGATGCGGTGATGAAGAAGAACGACACCACCGACATCGTCGTCAAGCTCCAGGCCACCAAGTGGCGCTGGATTGTGCAGTACCCGGACCAGAACGTCACCACCCTGAAGGAGCTGGTGCTGCCGGTCGACAAGCATGTCCGCTTCGAGATCCAGGCGTCTGACGTGCTGCACTCGGTGTGGGTGCCTGCCTTCCTGCTGAAGGTCGACGCCGTCCCAGGCAAGACCACCTACCTCGAGTTCAAGACCACCAAAACCGGCAGCTTTGAAGACAACGAGGCGATGCGCCTGCAATGCGCCGAGCTATGCGGGCGCGATCACGCAACCATGCAGCTGCCGGTCCGGGTCGTGGCCGCCACCGAGTTCGATCAGTGGGTTGCCGATCTCGGCGGCGAGCCTGGTCTCAAGCCCAGCGTCGCCAAGTCGAAGCCGGGCGGCCACAGCGGGCACTAGCCAGGCACTTCGCCAGCCTCAGCAGCGAGCAGGGCCAGCCGGCGTGCGGGCCCGGTCAGCGGATACAGTCAGCCGGTTTGTAGGGAGCATGGGGCGATGACAGATGCGGTAGCGCACGCGCACGGAGCAGCAGGCGGAGACGGCCCGGCCTACACTGGCTGGTACGCCGCGGGGCGAATGGCACGCGGTGTCGCCTGGGCGGCCGTGGGATTCGCCCTCGGTGTGGCCCTGCTGGCGGTGGTCCGCAACATTACGGGTCACGATGGGTGGTCCAAGGAAGCCAGCATCTGCGCGGGTTACCTGCTGGCGCTGCCCGGCTGGCTGTTCGGCATGGGCATGTGGGACGGCTGGGGTCGCGAGTGGTTCGGGCACAAAGTCAAGCACGCGCCATCAGACTGGGGCCGGTACTTCTCCTTCTGCCACGACCATAAGGTCATCGGTATCCAGTACCTGGCCACGTTTGTCTTCCTGTTCCTGTTCGCCGGTCTGTTCGCGATGGTGATTCGGTGGCAGCTCCTGTCGCCGAACGGCGCGATCCTGACCAATGCGCAGTACAACAGCGTGATGAGCATGCACGGCACGGTGATGATCGCCGTGGCCGTCGCGGGAGTGGCGGGCAGCTTCGGCAACTACATCCTGCCCCTACAGCTCGGCGCTGATGACATGGCCTTCCCCCGGCTGAATGCGATGAGCTTCTGGCTGATTCCGCCGGTGGCCGTGCTGCTGCTGGCGGCGCTGCCGATGGGTGGTTGGGACACGGGCTGGACCGCCTACCCGCCGCTCAGCACCACGAACGGCACCGGCCAGCTGATGTTCAACCTGGCGATCATCACCTTCGGCCTGTCCTCCATCCTCAGCGGCCTGAACTTCATCTGCACGTTCATCTTCATGCGCGCCGAGGGTATGACCTGGAGCCGGATCCCGGTCTTCTCCTGGTCGCTGTTTGCGATGGCGTGGATCGCGCTGCTGTTCACGCAGTTGTTCGCCGTCTCGCTGATCATGGTGACGCTGGACCGCGTGGCCGGCACCTCTTGGTTCAACGCCACCCACGGCGGTCAGCCGCTGCTGTACCAGCACGTCTTCTGGTTTTACTCCCATCCGGCGGTGTACATCTTCGTCCTGCCTGCTTTTGGCATCATCCTGGAGATCCTGTCCCACCTGTCGCGTAAACCGCTGTTTGCCTACAAGTGGGTCGTGGGCGCGTTCTTCGGCATCTTGGGGCTGAGCGGTATCGTGTGGGCGCACCACATGTTCACCAGCACCATGGATGCCCGCCTGCTCAAGCCCTTCTTGATCACGACGGAGCTGATCTCCATCCCCACCGGCCTGATCTTCCTCGCCGCCCTGGGCACCATCTGGCAGGGCAAACTGTGGCTGCGTGTGCCGATGCTGTTCGCCCTCGGTGAAGTGTTCAACTTCCTGATCGGCGGCGTCACCGGTATCTTCCTGGCAGACCTGCCGACTGACATCCACCTGCAGGACACGTACTTCGTCGTCGCTCACTTCCACTACACCATCGTGGGTGGTGAGATCTTCGCCCTGTTCGCGGGTATCTACTTCTGGTACCCGAAGATCACCGGCCGCATGTACAACGAACGGCTGGGGCAATGGCACTTCTGGCTGATGTTCCTGGGCTTCAACTTCACCTTCATCCCCATGTTCTGGCCCGGCATCCAGGGGATGAACCGGCGTATCGCCGAGTACACCCCCGACTTGCAGAACATCAACATCGTTGTCAGCGTGATGGCCTTCATTCTGGGCGCCAGCTTCCTACCCTTTGTATGGAACATGCTGGCCTCCCTGTTCCGCGGTGAGCGCGCTCAAGCCAACCCATGGCGCGCGCGGACGCTGGAGTGGCAGACGACATCCCCGCCGCCGGTGGAGAACTTCCCCGTGCCACCGCTGGTGACGGGCGGCCCGTACGACTACGGCGTGCCGGGCGCGGCGGTCCATGCCGCCCCCGCCTACAGCGCCGCGGCAGGCGATTAGCGGTGGATACCGGGCGGGCTGTCACATAGCGGCCCGCCCGGCCAGCGGGTTCGAAGGAGGTCCGGTGCAACAGCAACATGAGGCAAACGGCCGGCTGAGCGGGGCGGGAATCGGCTGGGTGGTGTTCGTGGCGCTCGCCATCCTCACCATCGCCGAGTACATCGTCGCCATCCAGCTCGAGAAGAACCTGATCTTGCTGATGGCGGTAGCGCTGCTAAAGGCCGCGATGATCGCCTGGTACTTCATGCACATCAGCGGCGCATGGCGCAGCCACAACGACACCGGCGACGGAGGGCACTAAGTGGTCACCACAGGAAACGAGGCGGCCCTGCGCACCGCACCACCCAGGCAGGCGCCCGCATACGGAGAGGCGGTGCACGCCGGGCATCAGATGCCCAAGTCCAAGCGGGCCCACATCAATCGTGTGGCGCTGTGGATGTTCTTCTTCTCCGAGTCGTTCATGTTCGGCGGCCTGCTGGCCGGCAAGTTCTACCTCGCCGGTGCCGGTCACGACGCCCACCTCGATCAGTTCCTCGGTCTGCTGATCACCTCCATCCTGCTGCTCAGTTCCGTCACCGCCTATCAGGCCGAGACGGCAATCAAACACGGCAAGACCGGCCAATGTGTGGCATGGCTATTCCTGACCATTGTCTTCGGCGCGATCTTTGCGGTCGGCGTCGGCTTCGAATGGGCCACCGCTCATTTCTCGGTGCACGAGCCCTTCGGCACCGCCTTCTTCGCCATGACTGGTATTCACGCCGCCCACGTCATCTCCGGCGTCTTCATGCTCGTCCTGATCTACCGGCTGGTGCGTCGTGGCCGCTTTGGGCCGGATCACTACTGGCCGGTCGAGGCGACGGTCAAGTACTGGCACTTCGTTGACGTGGTGTGGGTGTTCTTCTATCCGGCTCTGTACCTGACGACCTGGTAGCCCTCCCCAGTGATGCCGGCAGCGAGAGAGGACCGACCGATGACGTGGATGCAGCGCCAAGGCGCCGCGACTGCCGTGCTCGCCTGGTTCGCCGTACTGGCCGGTGAGCTTTCGTTAGCCCTGCAACGCGGTGCGTTGGTCATCTGCGCGCTCAGCACGGTCGTGCTCGCTGTGCTGGCCGCCCGCCGCGGCAAAACGGTCCGTCCACTCACGCTGCTGACGGTGGCCGGTCTGCTGCTGATTGCCTTGTTGCTCGTCACGGGCAAGGCCGGGCCTGAGCGCAGCGCCCCGGCCTTGCGGCTCGGGTTGTCCATGGCGCTGCTCGGTGTGACGGTGACCCAGGCCGTGCTGGCTGCGGGGGCACGCCGGAAATCTGCGGCAGACGCGGGTGGCGAGGGGTTCGCGCTGCTCTGCGCCGGCACCGCTCTCGCGACCTCCATCCTGCTGCTGACCGGCGCTATCGTCACCGGCGAGAACGCCGGGCTGGCCTGCTCCGGCTGGCCGCTGTGCAATGGCGAGGTGTTCCCCGCCGGGGACCGGTTGGCCGGGATCAACGCCTTCCACCGCGTGGCATCGGCCGGCGCCGGCACGCTCGTGGCCGTCCTGCTCTGGCGGACCTTCGCCGCCCGCCCGCGAAACCGCGCGCTGGTGCTGACCGGTGGCGCGCTTGCCGCCGTCTACGCCGCACAGGTGGTGCTTGGCGCGGTCAACGTGTGGCTGGACCTGGCGGAACCGGTGCGGGCGGCGCACCTCGGCGCAGCAGCCCTGGCGTGGGGCACCCTGGTGCTAATGACCGTGCTGGCGTTCCGCGTGGCGGCCCGGCCGGTGGCGGCGGGCGGCACCGTGGCGATTCCTACCACGAGCCGCGGCGCATCCATCCTCGCCTACATCAACCTGATGAAGCCCCGCATCATCGAGCTGCTGCTTGTCACCACCGTGCCAGCCATGGTCCTGGCCGAGCGCGGCCTGCCGTCGCTGTGGCTGATGGCCGCGACCATCGCCGGCGGTGTCCTCACTGCCGGGGGCGCCAATGCCATCAACTGCTACATTGACCGCGACATCGACCAGGTGATGAAGCGCACGCGCCGCCGGGCGCTGCCGGGTAACCGTGTGGCGCCGGCCCGTGCACTGGCATTCGGCGTGATCATCGGCATTGTCGGGTTTCTAGAGCTGGCGATCCTGGTCAACCTGCTAGCGGCGGTGCTGTCAATCAGCGCCCTGCTGTTCTACGTGTTCGTCTATACCCTCTGGCTCAAGCGACGGTACACGCAAAACATCGTCATTGGTGGCGCCGCCGGCGCCATCCCGCCGCTGGTCGGGTGGGCCGCCGTCACCGGCCGCATCGACCTGCCCGCGCTGGTGCTGTTCTTGATCGTTGTGGTGTGGACACCACCCCATTTCTGGGCACTGGCGATCAAGTACCGGGAGGACTACGCCGCTGCCGGTGTGCCAATGCTGCCGGTGGCGCGTGGCGACGCCGCCACCCGCGTCCAGATCTTCTGGTACACCTTGGCGCTGGTCGCCTGTTCTGTGCTGCTGTTCGTCAGCGGCGGCGCCGGTATCCTGTACCTGGCAGCAGCCGTGGCGCTGGGCATCTGGATCGTGCGCATGGCCGTGCAGCTGCTACGGCAAGGCGACGGCTTCCCCGTGATGAAGCTATTCACGTTCTCCATCAGCTATCTCGGGCTGCTGTTCGCTGCAATGATTGCCGATCAGGCAGCTCGTTCGCTGCTGTGACGTTGGGGAACGCGGCCCCGCTCCCCAACCAGCCCCCTGCTTCAGGCCCGTGGAGCAGGGGGCGCTTCTTGCGTTCCGATGCACCCTCCCATCAAGCGCTTGCGCGGCGTATCTTCCTTGCAGCCACTCTTGGCGAGCGAGGGAGGGAGTGATGGCACGGCTGGAGGGGAAGGTCGCCCTGGTGACCGGCGGCGCGCGCGGCCAGGGCGCGGCGGAGGCGGCGCTGTTCGCCGCGGAGGGCGCGGCGGTGGTGCTGACAGATGTGCTGGACGCCGAGGGCGAGCGTACTGCGGCGGCCATCAGCGGTCGCTATCTGCACCACGATGTTACCAGCGAAAAGGACTGGACCCGCGTCGTCGAGGCGGTGATCGACCGCCATGGCAGGCTGGATGTGCTGGTCAACAATGCTGGCATCTGGGTGACGGGGCGGCTAACCGACACCGCGCTCGCGGACTACCGTCGCGTGATCGAGGTTAATCAGGTCGGGGTGTTCCTTGGCATGCAGGCCGCTTCCCGGCCAATGCGTGAAGCCCGCTCCGGCTCAATCATCAACATCTCTTCGATCGCGGGACTGCGCGGCGCGATGTCCGGCTTCGCCTACGGTGCGAGCAAATGGGCCGTGCGTGGCATGACCAAGTCTGCCGCCCAGGAATTGGGACCGTACGGCGTCCGAGTCAACTCGATCCACCCAGGGTTGATCGAGACGGCCATGCTCCATCAGCTTCCCGGCTGGGATGCAGGCGCCACACCGGCCTACCTCCAGCGCATCCCGCTCGGCCGCACCGCCGAGGCTGAGGAGGTGGCGAGGTTGGCGCTCTTCCTGGCGTCCGATGACAGTGTCTATTGCACCGGCTCGGAGTTCATCATCGACGGTGGCATGACAGCCTGAGTGCACCGTGAGGGAGCCATCACCGAGCATCTTGGTGCGGCGCTGTGAAGAGTGGATACGAGATGGCCGGGTGTGAGGGTGGGCCCCCCGGCACCGGCAGATAGGAGACCCCATGACCGCCGAGGGTTTCGTCCCGCTGGATTTCCACGAGCTCGCACCCGAGGAGATGCGCCGGCGCGCGGCGGAGTTTTACGCGGAGATCCGGCGCCGGCGCACCGTTCGTGAATTTTCGGCCCGGCCGGTAGACCGGGGTGTCATCGAAGACGCGCTGCGCGCCGCGGGAACCGCTCCAAACGGCGCCAACCTGCAGCCCTGGCACTTCGTCGTCGTGCAGGATCCAGCGACCAGGCACCGCATCCGCGATGCGGCGGAGGTTGAGGAACGGGCGTTTTACGCCGGTCGGGCGGGGGAAGAGTGGCTGAACGCACTCGCCCCACTCGGCACCAACTGGCAGAAGCCATTCCTCGAAACCGCGCCGTATCTGATCGTCGTGTTCGCAAAGGCGTACGGGAAGGATGCGAGCGGCAAGAAGATCAAGCATTATTACGTGCAGGAGTCCACCGGCATTGCGACCGGCTTTCTGATCGCGGCGCTGCACCACGCCGGGCTAGCGACACTCACCCACACACCCAGCCCGATGGGCTTCCTGAATGCAGAGCTGAGGCGGCCCGCCAACGAGCGCCCGTTTCTGATCCTTGTCGCGGGATATCCAGCGGCGGATGCCACCGTTCCCGTCATCACGAAGAAGCCGCTGCACGACATCGCTACGTTCGTCTAGCGCGCTCGGGCATGGTACACTCCCGGCCGAGCACGAGCCGCCCGTGCATCTGGAGGCTACCCACGATGACGACCGCTGGCGTTGATCTGAGCCGGTTCTCCACCGGGCTGCAACTTGCACCTGGCACCGTCCGGGCGCACAACACCTCCTCCGCATCCGAGAACAAGATCCATGACGATGAGGTCGCTCGTCAGTACGGCTTCGGCGGCGGCCTGGTACCGGGCGCCACGAGCTATGCATACCTGGCCTCCTGGCTGGTGCAAACGCTCGGCGTTGAATGGGCGATGCACGGATCATCGAGCATCGCGCTTATCCGGCCGGTGTATGAGGGCGAATCCGTGACGCTCGGCGGAAGCGTGCGCGAGGCGAGCGGCGATGCCCAGCGCGGCGCGCTGACCGTAGACTGCCACGTCGCTGGTCCGGACGGCGAGATTCGTGCACCGGGAACGGCCGGGCTCACCTGGGGCGCGGACCCGGTACCGGCGCCACGGCCCGCGTTTGCCGCACCGGGTAGCACACCTCGCCTGCGCGACCAGCGCCCCACGATCAGCAAGGCGACGGCGCCGCTGGGCGAGCCGCTGCCGCCGGTGCTGCTCGACGCCGGGCCCGACGCCACGACGGCATATCTCGACGGTATTGGCAACCAGGACCCGCTGTTCCGAGCCGGATCCCCCTTCGGCGGGCCGCTGGCGCATCCCGGCTGGTGGCCGGGGATCGCCAACCGGGTGCTAGCGGAGAATTTTGCTCTCGGTCCGTGGATCCACACCCGCAGCGAGATCCAGCATCTCGGTCCGGCGCTGGTGGGTGGCCGGTACCATGCCTACGGTGTCATCACGGACGCTTTCGAGAAGCGTGGCCACGAGTACGTGACGGCCGACGTCTTGATCACGGATGCGGCCGATGTGCCCGTGGTGCGCATGTCACACACTGCCATCGTCGTGGTGGCGCGTCGAGCCTGACGGGCTAGCAGGCGGGCCGCGCCTGCACCGACGCCCGGCCCGCCTCGCTATACGTTCAGGCACGCGGCTGCGCCGGCGCCCATCGGTCGCGCAGCCCCTCCTCCGGTTGGGTACGGGCGTACTCCCACGGGTTGCCCCACGTATCAAGGCTTGTGACCTTCGAAACCGGGCGGCGGTTGACCGGGCCGAATCGGTCGCGCGGCCAGCCGATGGGCAACAGCCCGTGCGCCTCCTGATCATCGGGGATGCCGAGCAGCGCATTCACCTTCTCCTCGTGGCGCCGGTGGAAGCCGGTGAGCACCGTACCAAGCCCCAGCCCGCGGCACGCGAGCAGGATGTTCTGAATCGCAGGATAGATCGTGCCGGCTGCGGTCTTCGGTCCACAAACGAACAGGTGCACCGGCACTTCGGCGATCGTGCGCGCCAGCTCGTCCGTCGAGCGCACCACCAGCCGCATCTGCCGGGGCAGCGCATCGATGCGCGACGGGTCTTCGACGTACTGGCGGCCATAGTCGGCCCAGGTCTGCCAGTACCACTCGCCGATCTGCCGGCGTTTCTCGGGATCGCGCACGATCAGGAAGTGCCACACCTGCATATTGCTGCCGGCGGGAGCGCGCACCGCGGCATCGAGCACCTGAAACAGTACCTCGTCGGGCACCGGATCGGCCGTGAAACGGCGGATCGCCCGCGTCGAGTACAGCGCCTCAAACAGGCCGATGGTTGCGGGGTTGGCAGGCTCCATGCTACCTCCAGGGGTCATGTCTCCCATCGAGCATACCCCGCCCGCCCCGATGGCGGCAGGCTGCGCAAGCCAGAGACGTCGATGAGGTACAATCGGCCTGGTCGCCGGTAGTTGAGAACGATAGCGGAGGTGGACCATGCGGATTCGCCGGCTGGCAGTTGCGGTCGCCATGGGCGCGATGGGACTGGTCGCGGTGCGTAAGCTCACCGGCCGTGGCAAGCGCAACGAGGACGACGACATCTGGGACGCATCACCGCCGCCATCAGACGGCCCCCAACCGGCGGCTTTCGCCGGTGGCGCTCCCGCGGCCACCGAGGCGCCTGCTCCGGCTGCCACCGAGGCAGCCGTGCCTGATCCCTCCGCGCCCAGCACGGGCAAGATCAAGGGCAATGTCCGCAGTGACGGCGAGAAGATCTATCACATGCCAGGTGACGCCATGTATGAGCGCACCAAGGCCGAGCAGGAGTTCGACTCAGCGGAGGAGGCCGAGGCGGCGGGCTTCCGGCGGGTTGGCTCTCCCCGTGCCCAGAGCGACGACGCCTAGCCTCCCAGCAGCTCGGGCAGGGCTAGGCAAAGTGGCAGGCAGCGGTCTGGCCGGGACCGACGACGCGCAGCTCCGGCTCCTCCTGTGTGCACCGATCCGCGGCGATTGGGCAGCGCGGATGGAACCGGCAGCCGGTCGGCGGGTTGAGCGGGCTCGGCACCTCACCACGCAGGATGATGCGCTCCCGGCGTAGGTGACGCTGCGGGATGGGCGCTGCCGACAGCAAGGCCTTGGTGTACGGGTGTCTGGGGTCGGTGGTGATCGCTTTGGTGCTGCCCACTTCGACCATCTTGCCCAGATACATGACCCCGATGCGATCGGAGATGTGCGCCACGACCGCCAGGTTGTGGGCGATGAACAGGTAAGTTAGACCCTTCTCCTGCTGCAATCCACGGAGCAGATTGAGCACCTGCGCCTGAATCGATACGTCAAGCGCCGACACCGGCTCGTCGCAGACGACCAGCTTGGGGTTGAGCGCGATGGCGCGGGCGATGCCGATGCGCTGGCGCTGGCCGCCTGAGAACTCGTGCGGGTACCGGTTGACGAAGTAGGCGTTGAGCCCGACCTGCAACAGCAGCTCACGCACCCGCTCGCGGCGGTCTGGTTCGCCATAGTTGCGCAGCGGCTCCTCAACGATGCCGCCCACTGTCATCCGTGGGTCAAGCGACGAATACGGATCCTGGAAGATCATCTGAATCTCGCGGCGGTGCGGGCGCAAGCGGGACGCCGAGAGCGCTGAAAGATCATTGCCGTTGAAATTGATGGTCCCGGCAGTGGGCTCGTACAGGCGCACAATCGTCTGCGCCAGCGTCGATTTACCACAGCCGGACTCTCCCACCAACCCGAACGTCTCGCCCGGATAGACGTCAAACGAGACGCCGTCCACCGCCTTGAGAATGGACGCCTTGCGCAGGAAGCCTCCGCCAACCGGGAAGTGCTTCTTCAGGCCCTGAACCCGCAGAATGGGATCACCGCTCGGCGGAGCCTCTGTCGGGCGCGCATCTCGTGTCTGCTGCGTCATCGTTCACCTCCCCTGCACCGCCACCACCGCTGCGTCGCTATGCCCGTTCTCCCGCCAGCGCCGGTTCGTCCTCTACGCCCTCAACCGCCAGCCAGCAGGAGGAATAATGCTCTCCGCCGAGAAACACCCGCGGCGGCGGCTCGATGCACTTAGCGATGGCGCGCGGGCAGCGCGGCCGAAACCGGCACCCTGCCGGCGGGGCGATGAGGTCGGGTGGCATTCCTTCAATCGGCACCAGGGGATCACGTACGGTTGGCCCCAGGCGCGGCACCGACTGCATCAGTCCTACGGTGTAGGGATGCTGGGGATGGTCGAAGATCTCGTCGCCCGTGCCGGATTCGATGATCTGCCCGGCGTACATCACCATCACACGATCACAAAGGTCGGCGACCACGCCGAGGTCGTGGGTGATGATCAGAACGGCGGTCCCGGTCTCGCGGTTCAGTTCCTTGATCAGGTCCAGCAATTGCGCCTGCACGGTGACATCAAGCGCCGTGGTGGGTTCGTCGGCAATCAGCATCTTCGGATTGCAGGCCAGCGCAATGGCAACCATGACGCGCTGGCGCATACCGCCAGAGAACTGGTGAGGGTAGTCGTTCAGCCGTTCCGCTGCTGCGGGGATACCCACCTGCTGGAGCAGCTCGACAGCCCGCTTACGGGCGTCGTCTTCGGACATGTTGAAGTGGATCTTGAGCGGTTCCGTGAGCTGAAAGCCAATGGTCAGCACCGGATTGAGGGAGGTCATCGGGTCCTGGAAGATCATCGACAGGAGCCGGCCGCGGATGTGCTGCATCTCGCTCTCATCAAGCTTGAGCAGATCCTGGGCGGTGCCCTCGTCGTGCAGCAGCACCTCGCCGGCGACGATCTTGCCAGGCGGCTGCGGGATCAGCCGCATGACGGACAGCGAGGTCATGCTCTTGCCACAGCCGGACTCACCGACGAGACCAACGGCCTCGCCCCGATGGACAGCAAACGACACGCCATCGACCGCCTTCACCACGCCGTCGCGGGTGAAGAACTGCGTCTTGAGATCTCGAACCTCCAAGACGGGCTCCGGCACAGTCCACCTCCGCTCCATCACGCCCGTATGTGCGCGGAGTGTCGCAGCACTCCCGGCCGTTGGCAAGCGGCGAATGCGCGCATCCAACGTTGGGGCTCACCATAGCTTCGGAGCGGCACAGACACAAGTAGCTGCCCGTAAACACCTTTGAACATCGCCGTCGGGATGGCAGGTTCTGCCGGCCATTGCCGGTTGGAGGGCGGCCGGCACATGGCTAACAGCCGGTGCATGGCTGCTCGCGTCCGTCAATGTGCTGCTGCCTCTTCCGTCAAACGCATCATTGAGAAACACTGGTGATGGGGGAAGGCTGGCATGCAAAGGAATACCGGACTGTTTGTCCTGGCCCTTGTGTTCGGGGCGGCAATGCTGGCCGCCTTCGAGCGGCCACGCCCCGCCCAGACCATCGAATCGCGCCACTCCGCAGTGAGTGTAGCGCCGTGGCAAGGCGCTACCGGAGGCGAAGTGCCGATCGATACCGTGGCGGGAGCGCGTACCAGTGGCCTGGCGACGTTCTACGCGGATGAATTTGATGGCCGGCTGATGGCCAGTGGCAAACGATTTGATATGACCGACCCCAACGTCGCCGCCTCAAACCGCTGGCCGCTGGGCACCCGCCTGCTGGTGCGGCGCCTGCCCAACAGTCCCTGGGATGCCCAGCTTGCGCCGGACGACCTCGCCGCTTTCCGCGCGCGAAGCATCGTCGTCACCGTCGAAGACCGGGGCGCATTCCAGCACGAGCTGGATCTGAGCGCCTCCGCCTTCGCCCAACTCGCCTATCCAGATGAAGGCGTGATTCACGTCCAGGTTGAGCTGCTGGACTGAGCCCTACGAGATGTCTCGCGGCGTACCGAGTCAGCCGCGCGGCAGACCGAGCCCGCGCTGCGCGATGATGTTGCGCTGAATCTCGCTGGTGCCGCCGGCGATGGTGTAGGACAGCCCCGCCTGATAGGTGCGCTCCAGCCGCCCCTGAAGCGGCGCGCGCCGGCACTCCGGCTCGAGCTGGCCGGCCATCCCCAAGATGTTAACCGCCGCCGCCCCGAACCGCTGTATCAGTTCGGTACCATACAGCTTCGCCATCGAGGCCTCGTAGTTTGGCACGATGCCGTTCGTCTGCAGCCAGCCAACGCGATAGCACAGCAGTCGGGCGATCTCGAACTCAATGCGTAGCTCTGCCAGCCGGTTGCGCAGCTGCCCACCGGACGGCCAGGTTACCCCCGCCTGCCGCTCACGCCGCACCGACCCCACCAGCTCTTCAAACTGGCGGAGCGACCAGATCACCCGTGCGATGCCGGTCCGCTCGAAGTCCAGGGTGGTCGTGGCTACATACCAGCCGCGATTTTCCTGGCCGACGAGATTGGCGGCCGGCACCCGCACGCTATCGAAGAACACCTGGTTGAAGGCATGCGAGCCCATCAGATTGATCAACGGCGACAGCGTGATGCCGGGTGACTTCATGTCCACGAGGAAGTAGCTGATGCCGCGATGCTTGGGCGCCTCCTGGTCGGTACGGGCCAGCAGGATCATCCAGTCCGCGTACTGCCCCTCACTGGTCCAGATCTTCTGCCCGTTGATGATGTAGTCATCGCCCTGGCGCTCCGCCCGCGTCTGGAGGCCGGCGAGGTCGGAACCGGCGCCCGGCTCGCTGAATCCCTGGCACCAGAACACCTCGGAGCGGGCGATCGGTGGAAGGAAGCGTGCCTTCTGCTCCTCGTTTCCCCAGACCATCAACGTCGGACCGACAAGCTGCGTGCCGAAGCCAAAGCCGAGCGGCGCGCCAGCCCACGCCATCTCCTCGGCAAAGATCATCTGCTCGATGTGGGAGGCCGCCCGCCCGCCATACTCAACCGGCCACTGCATCGTCAGCCAGCCGCGCTCGCCCAGCTTATGCGCGAAATGCTGGCTGTAGGCGAATTCGGCGTCGGTCATCGCCTCCCGATCGTTCTTGACCTGCCAGTCAGCCGGTAGTTGCGCCGCCAAAAAGGCGCGCAACTCCTCACGGAACGCGTCTTGCTCGGGCGTGAAGGCAAACTGCATGGGTGATGCTCCGTCACCAGTCTGGTGCCATCATCAAGCGACGGCGTGATGCGGGCAACCAGCCTGGCGCGTTTCCCAGATGCCGGCTGCGCTCAGCGACCTTTGAAATTCGGTGTCCGCTTCTCGACAAAGGCCTTCGGCCCTTCGACCGCATCGTCGGTGGACTGGGCAATCACCATCGCGGTCTGCGCCAGGTCCAGGGCATGGTCCAGGTCCGTTTCTAGCGAGCGATAGACGAGGCGCTTGGCAAGCTGGATAGCGACACCCGGGCCCTGGGCAAGTTGCGCAGCGTAGGCGCGCGTCTCCTCCATCAGCTTCTCGGCCGGTACCACCCGTGAGACATAGCCCCACTCCAGCGCCTGCTGTGCGGTAAACAGTTCGCCCGTCCAGATCAAGTGCAGCGCGCGCGCCAGCCCCACCAGCCGCGGCAGGAAGAACGCGCCCGCATCACCGGGGATCAGGCCCATCCGCACGTACGCCATGCCGAAACGCGCGTTGCCGGCGGCGAAGCGCATGTCGGCCATCGAGGCCATATCCATGCCTGCCCCGACGGCGGCGCCGTTGACCGCCGCGATGTACGGCTTGTCCAGCAAGGCCAGCGCGCGCGGCACCTTGTGCACGTTGTACCGCAGCGAGTTGCGCCGTTCGGCCGGACCGGCGGTCGCCGTTCGCAATACACCTTCACCGGCTGCTTCCTGCTGGACATCCATCCCGGCACAGAAGGCCCGGCCGCCGGCGCCGGTCACCACCACTGCGCGCACGCGGTCGTCCTCACGCGCCTGCTCGATAGCCCAGGCCCACTCTTCGATCATTCGTGTGGTAAAGGAGTTCATCTTCTCGGGCCGGTTGAGCGTGATCACTGCCACGCCGTCATCACCGGCCTCATAAAGGATCTCTTGGAGCTCCATAGTGTCCTCCTGTGATTCTGCGGGATTGTACCATCGCCCCCAGATACGAACAGCGAGCCGCCGCCACAGCAACAGCCGAACGCGGTACCATAGGAGAGATGGACGTTCGCCCGCCCCTTCGTCGCCCGTGGTGGATCGCACTCATCGCGGCCCTCGCGTTGCTGCTTGGCGCCTGTGCCGGGTCGTCGGTGCGGCCGGCGACATCCGACGATGCGCATGCTCTCGCCCCGACTACTCCGTCCTCGCAGCCGGCCGCCGCCAGCGAGGACGCCGCCGCCCTTCCGGCGCTCCCACCGGTGCTCGCCCCGGAGGTCGTGCGTGACGCCTATCGCCAGATCACGGCACAGTTGTACCGCGAGGTGTCACCGCGCGAGTTGCTGGTCTCCGCTTGGAAGGCCGTTGGCGATGAGGCGCGCCGGCAGGGTCTGCGCAGCCTGAACCTCGACTTGTACCAGCGGCATGGCGCCGACGACATCGACGGCTTCTTGCGGGAGTTCGAATCGCTACTAGCCGGGCCGGCCAGGAACCTGGATCACGTCAAGCTGAGCCAGGCGGCGGTGCGGGGCATGGCCGGTGCGGTTGGTGACTCGCACACCCGCTTTCTCACCCCTGAGCAGGCCGAAAGCCAGCGGCGCGCCGCCGAGGGACAGCTTGACACGTACAGCGGCATCGGCGTGCGCATCGACCAGGATCCAAGCGGCATCGCCATCGCCGAGGTGTACAGGGGCAGCCCGGCAGAGAAGGCCGGTTTGCGGCCAGGTGATGTCATCGTTGCGGTTGATGGCGAGACGATTACGTCGCGTGACGTGGGAGAAGTGTCGTCGCGGGTGCGGGGACGCGAGGGGACAGACGTACGGTTATCGATTCTGCGCGAGGGCGAGCGGCTTGGTGACATCACGGTGGTGCGTGGCCGCGTGGTGCCGCCGACGGCGCCGATCGTCAGCTCGAACCTGCTCGAAAGCGGAATTGGCTACATCCGCATCCGCTCATTCCCACGCCGGTCCGCTCAGGTTGACGCTGCGCGGGAATTCGACGAGCAGCTTGCCGCTCTGCTCGCCCAGGGCGCCAGGGGGATTGTGCTCGACCTTCGAGGCAACCCCGGCGGGGATCCATTCACGGCGGTGAGCGTGGCCAGCAACTTCGTTCCCCAAGGAGTGATCTTCGTCTCCATCAATCGTGAAGGCAAGCGCACTATCTACAACGCCGTCAGCCGCGCCACGGTGTTCACGGGCCCGCTGGCGGTGCTCACCGACCGGGGCAGCGCATCCGGCGCTGAAGTCGTCGCCTCCGCAATTCAGGAGTACGATGCCGGTCGGGTGATTGGCGGGCGCACCTGTGGTTGCCTGTCCGTTGGCCGGCCGCTGACGCTGGGTGATGACTCCGGGTTGATTGTCACCGTCGAGCAGGCTGTCACCGGCCGCTTCGAGCGTTCACTGGAAGGGGTCGGGCTGGCGCCGGATGAGGCGATCCGGGGCGTTGCCTCGCCAACCACTGATCCGGTGAGGGAGCGCGCCGTCACCTACCTGCGCGGGCAGGTGCGCTAGGTGAGCGCCGGCACGCCAGAGCCCGCCGGTTCGCCTGCGCCGGCCACCGCGGCCCCGCGCCGTAATCCGTGGTTCCGGTACGGAACACCATTCGCCGGCATCGCCGCGGTGACGCTGGTCGTCCTGCTACTCAGCCGCCCGTGGCAGAGCCAATCGAGTGAGCCGCCGGGAAGCGCCGCCCGCCGTGAGGCTGAGCGGTTGGGAGCGCTCGACCCGCTGTCGCCCAAGCGCGGCCAGCCGGCGCCGGACTTCGCCCTACGATCGCTTGATGGCCAAACCGTGCGGCTTTCCGAGCTGCGCGGACAGACGGTGCTCGTCAACTTCTGGGCAACGTGGTGCGGGCCGTGCCGGGCGGAGATGCCCGATATCGAAGCCGTGTACCAGCAGCAGAAGGATCTTCCCGGTGCCGCCGGGTTGATCGTGCTGGCGATCAACGAGGACAACGCTCCGTATGAGCAGGCACGGGAGCTGGCAAAAGACTTCCGCGATGAGCTAGGGCTGTCGTTCCCGATGCTGATGGATGCGCCGTCCGGCGAAGTGTTCCAGCAGTACCGGCTGCGGGGAATGCCTAACAGCTTCATCATCGACGCCGCGGGCGTTATCCGCGACATCAAGTACGGGCCCTACGCGCGGGAAGAGCTGCTCAGGAAGCTGGAAGAGGCGCGCAAAACCGCCGCGGGCGGCTAGGCCACGCTCCCCGCTCAGGCCCACTCCGGGTCAACCACACCCTCGGTCTCAATCGCCGTGATCTCCGGCACACGCTCGCGCAGCAGACGCTCGATGCCGAGCTTCATCGTCAAAGCACTGAGCGGACAGCCGGAGCATGCCCCGGCCATCGCCAGTTTGACCACGTTCTCGGGCGTGATTTCTACCAGCTCAACCGTGCCGCCGTCCATGTTCAGCGCGGGACGGATCTCATCGAGCGCCGACTCAATGCGCTCAACCATTTGAGGATGCATGACCATCGCCAGCGGGCCTCCTCCCGAGCCGCTCGGGGGAAAGTTGACTAGATTAGTCATCAATAGCATAGCGCCCGGCGCCGGGACCTGTCAAACAAGCAGCAGCGGGCGACGCTAGTGACAACCGCTGGTAAGCTGGGGGCACCCTCTCGCTCCGGTGCGTCCCGCTGGGAGCCGCTCGCGCCTGCCATGCATGCAGGGGTTTGCTCCCGGTCCCGCGCTGCCGCGCACGGAGGTTCGTAGTGTTCCGTGAGCAGTGGCGCCGCAACCTCGTTGGCGTGCTGATTGCTGCATTTGTCAGCATTCTCGGCTTCAATCTCGTCTTCCCCTTCTTGCCGCTGTATATCCAGACTCTAGGCGACTACGACGCCGGTGAGGCAGCCTTCTGGACCGGCATGATCTCGCTGATGACGGGCCTGGCCGGCTCTATCGCGGCGCTGGTCTGGGGCCAGCTTGCCGACCGGCGGGGCCGCCGGCCGATGCTGATCCGCGCTACAGCCGGGGCGGCGGCCGGTCTGGCGGTGATGGGCATTGCCGGTAATCTGTGGCAATTGCTGTTGGGCCGGCTGATGTTCTCGCTGCTGGCCGGCACAGTCCCCGCAGCGAATCCGTTGATCGCCGCCAATACGCCACCACAACATCTCAGCTCCGCCATGGGCGCGCTGCAAAGCTCTGTCTACCTCTCGAACACCTTGGGCCCGCTGATCGGCGGTGGTTTGGCGGTGGCGGCCGGCTACCGGGCGGCGTTCCTGATCACGGCGCTGCTGTACATGCTGTCGGCCATCCCCGTGATCGTGCTGGTGCGTGAGCGGTTCGTGCGTCCGCCGATCACACGCAGCCTGGGGTCGGCGGTCCGATCCGATTTCGCGCAGGTGCTGCGCGAGCGACCGCTTCTGTTTCCGATCATGGCGAACGTGCTGGCCCTCCTGGGCGCGAACGTCGCCACCCCTGTGCTGTCGCTGCTGATCGCCGATATCGCCGGCGACCGGCACGCCGAGGCACTGGCTGGTGTGGCGTTCTTCGCGATGGGATTGGCCAGCGCCGTGGCCGCGGTGTTCGTCGGGCGGCTGGTGGCACGCGCCGGCTACCGGCGGTTGATCGGCCTGTCGGCGCCGATCTCCGTGCTCATCTATCTGGCCCTGTGGGTGGCGCCGAACCTGCCGGCCCTCATCGCCTTGCTGGCGGCACTGGGCGGCGTCCAGGGCATCCAGGTCCCGGCGCTCAACGCGCTGATCGCCTCGCGCGCCCCGCGTGAGCGGGCTGGGGCAGTGTTTGGCGCGGTGACCGCGATCAACTCCATCGCCTTCTCGGGCGGGCCCTTTCTTGGCGGGATGCTGGCCCGCTCACTGGGGCTACGCGCCGTATTCCCGGTAGCGGCACTGCTCCTGCTGGCGATGGCGCTGGTCGCCGGGCGGGCAACCGCCCAGGCAGCTGGTCGAGCGCCGGTCGAACCGCAACGACAAACGTCTGTCACGGAGGATGTCTAGCGGCAACGGGGATAACCCGGTGCGCTTGGCCTCTGACCGTTTGCTGCATCAGCGCCGTGCTCAGCTGACCGGCACGCTCGGGAATTGCCTGTGTCGTGGCTCAGAACGTGCCGCTGCCTGGCGGTTGCGCTTCAGTGGCACCCGCTCCTCACCTCGGAGGGTCACATTCCGTTCCTCATAGCGGCGGGGCCCGCCGGTTTTGATAGCATATGGTGTGCCAATCCCGCCACGGTCGCAGCCGCTGACCCGCAACAGCGCTACCGCATCCGGCGCACGAGGATTACGATGCCAGTCAATATCGAGCCGCTGCTGCCGCGCGTTGCCAAGGCCGCCCGCTACACCGGCGGCGAGTGGAACACTACTGCCAAGGATTGGGACCGCACGTCCGTCCGCTTCCTCCTGGCGTATCCGGACGTCTACGACGTGGGTCAATCCAATCTCGGCGTCAACGTCCTGTATGACATCCTCAATCGCGAGCCTGACGTGCTGTGCGAGCGGGCCTTCGCCCCCTGGCCGGATATGGAAGCGGAGATGCGCGCCGCAGGTGTGCCGCTCTACGGCCTGGAGTCCCGGCACGCTGCCCGCGAGTTTGATGTAATCGGCTTCTCGCTCTCCTATGAGCTGACCTGCACCAACGTCCTCAACATGCTGGATCTTGCGGGGCTGCCGGTGCTGGCGGCAGACCGTGCCGATGGTGACCCAATCGTCATCGCCGGCGGGTCGGGTGCGCTCAACCCGGAGCCGATGCATGCCTTCATCGATGCCTTTGCGCTGGGCGAGGGTGAGGAAGTCATCATCGAGCTGGCGGATGCCGTCCGGCGATGGAAGGTGGTGGGGGGCGGCCGCCGCGAGTTCTTGCGCCGTCTGGCGCAGATCGACGGGGTGTACGTGCCGTCGCTGTACAGCTGCGAGTACCACGAGGATGGCACCCTGCGCCGGTTCTATCCCGTGGCCGAGGGCGCTCCGGAGCGCATCCGGCGGCGGACGCTGAACGCGATGCCGCTGCCCCTTACCCGGCCAATCGTCCCCTACGTGCAAACGATCCACGACCGCGCCGCCATCGAGATCCAGCGCGGCTGTACCCAGGGGTGCCGCTTCTGCCAGGCGGGGATGATCTACCGCCCTACGCGCGAACGTTACACCGAGATGGTGATCGCTGCGGCGCGCGAGGTGCTGGCAAACACCGGCTACGACGAGCTGTCGCTGATGTCCCTGTCCACCACCGACCATACCCAGGTGGTGGAGATCGTGACGGCGCTGACCAGCGAGTTCCCCTGGCTGAAAGTCTCTATCCCCTCCACGCGCGTGGACTCGTTCTCAGTGGTGGTGGCCGAGGCGGTCGCGAAGGGCAAGAAGCACAACCTGACACTGGCGCCGGAGGCCGGCACCCAGCGGATGCGGGACGTGATCAACAAGCTGGTGCTGGATAGCGACATCCTGGCTGCTGCCGAGCACGCCTTCAGTAATGGCTGGACGAGCATCAAGATGTATTTCATGGTCGGTCTGCCCACGGAGACGCTGGCCGATGTCGAAGGTATTGCCGAGTTGGGGGCGAAGGTGCGCGCCATCGGCCGTCGCTACGTTGGTAACCGGGCACGGGTGCGCGTGTCCACCTCCAACTTCATCCCAAAGCCGCACACGCCGTTTCAGTGGGCGGCGCAGATGTCGCCGGAGGAACTGGAGCCCCGTCATCGCATCCTGCGCGAGGGCTGTCGCAAGGCCGGGGTGGAACTCACCTGGAACGACCCGCACGAGTCAACGTTGGAGGCGGTTCTGTCACGTGGCGACCGGCGGCTTTCCGCGGTGGTGCATCGCGCCTGGCAGCTCGGCGCAAAATTCGACGCCTGGGGCGAGCACCACCGCTGGGAACGCTGGACGCAGGCGCTGGCAGAGTGCGGGCTGTCGGCAGAGTGGTACGCCTACCGCGAGCGCGACCTGTGGGAAACGGTGCCGTGGAGCCACATTGATCCCGGCACCACCACCGCCTATCTCCGCAAGGAATGGCACCGCACGCTCAACCGCGCCAAGACGTTAGACTGCCATCGCGGCGACTGCAACGTCTGCGGCATGCAGAACTTCGGCATGGAGCAGTGCGCGCTCCAGGTGAACGAACTGGCCGAGACCCGGCGCAACGGTGGACAGCGTCCGCCAGAGATGATCCCGCTAACGGTGCTCACAGCCTAGATGATAGGCACGGGCGGCCGGTAACTCAGCCGCCCGTGCGTCGCTGCCGCGGACCGGCACGAACGGTCAGCGACCACGCAGCCGTGGATCGAGCTCATCGCGGATTGCGTCCCCCGCCAGGTTGAAGCCCAAAACCGTAACCGTGATCGCCAGACCGGAGAATAGCGCCTCCCAGGGATGCAGGTCCACGGCGTTTCGGCCGGCGTTGACCATCTTTCCCCAGGTCGTCTTGTCCGCTGGGCCAAAGCCGAGGAAAGAGAGTGACGCCTCTGCCAGGATGTACACACCGATGCTGATCGAGAAGACGATGATCAGGGGCGCGACTACATTCGGGACGATGTGCTGCATCATGATGCGGAGACTGGACGCGCCGAACGACTTAGCAGCCTCGATGTATGGCTGCTGGGCAATGGACAGCACAGCTGACCGCACGATCCGAACCGACGTCGCCCAACCCAGGAACCCCAGCCCGGCGATGGTCAGCCACAGGGGCGGCTCCTCCATCACTTGCACGATCAGCAGCAGCAGCACCAGCGCCGGAAACGCTTGCAGGCCATCGACGAAGCGCTGCACCAGCAGGTCGACCGCGCCGCCAAAATAGCCGGAGATGACGCCGATGAACAGACCAGCGACGACGGCGATTGCGGAAGCGCCGACACCGATCAACACCGCCAGCCGCGCGCCTACGATCACCCGCGCGTAGATGTCGCGCCCGAACTGGTCGGTGCCCAGCCAGTGCCTGCCGGAGGGCGCCTCAAAGCGGTCGATGTTGAACTCGGCGATCTCTTTTTCGCTCTTGCCCTGTTGGAGCTGCTCGAGAATGCTGGCCCCGCCCGAGGAAGTGGAGGTCTGAAAGTTCGGGTTGCGTGACTGGAACTGGCGGTTATCGTCATAGCGCTGAATCAGCGGCGAGACAATGGCGATGGCCAGCACGAACAGCACCACCAGCACACCGAAGGCGCCCAGCTTGCGCTTGCGGGCGAAGCGCACCGCGTGCGTGAGGAAGCCCTTGCGGCGGCCTCCCCCCTCGATGGACACAGACTCAGGCAGAATCGAAACGGCGTCGGATTGCGCCATGGGTGCTCCGTCCTAGGAATAGCGGATGCGCGGGTCCAACCACGCATACAGCACGTCCACCAGCAGGTTGACGGTTACAATCACGATCGCGATCAGGACGACCGTCCCCTGAAATGGCGGGAAGTCCCGCGCCACCAGCCGCGACAGCAGGAAGTTGCCGACACCGCGGATGGCAAACATGTTTTCCAGGATCACTTGACCGCCGACGATGCCGGAAATGGTGATCCCCATGACCGTGAGCACCGGGATCATGGCATTCTTCAGCGCATGCCGGTAGATAACGCTGCGCTCCCTCAGTCCCTTTGCCTGTGCCGTGCGGATGTAGTCCATGCGCAGCACTTCCAGCATCTGCGAGCGCAGCAGACGCATGATGCCTGCGCCACCGGCGATGCCACCCGCCACAGCCGGGATGAGGTATTTGAAGAAGGCGGACTTCGGGTCAGTCCAAAAGTGCGGCGCGTTGACGATATCGATGGTGAACAGCCGGTACTTCAGCACGACCAGTGTCATCAGCACGGCCACGAAGAATACCGGCGTGGCCACCGCCAGAATGGCGAAGCCGCGCAGCAGGTAGTCTATCGCCGTGTCCTGGCGCACAGCGCTAATGATGCCGATGGGAATGCTGATGCTAAAGGCGATCAGGACAATCAGGCCGCCCAATTCCAGCGTGTAGGGAATACGTTCGCCCAGTTCGGTCCAAGTGGAGCGGCGGGTTTGGTACGACGTCCCCAGGTCTCCACGCACCAGCTCACCCATAAAGGTGGCGTACTGGCGCCACAGCGGCTTGTCCAGTCCCAGCTGCTTCTTGGCGACGCGGATCGCCTCTTCGTTCGAGCCCAGCTCCAGATTCGTGGCCACCTGATTGAGCACGAAATCGCCCGGCAACCCGCGTACGGCGAGGAACACCAGAGACGCCACGATCCAGAGGACAACGACATTCAGCATCAGCCGGCGAAGAATATAGCGGCCCATGAACACCCACCATCGCGGGGAACCGGTGGAACCGATTCCCCGCGTGCTGCAACAGGGTTGCGCTTGGACTACAGACCGGCGGGCGGGCGGCCCTGATACGAGGGATCCTTGGTGTCAATCCAGGTGTTCCTGGCGGTCAGGTGCCCGGCGAAGATGTTGTACCCAGCGCCCGGCCGGCCGCCGGAGGCCTGGCTCTTGAGGTTCGCCTTGTAGTAGTTCCAGTTGGCGCTGCGGCCGATGTAGTTGTACAGGACGATGTTCCCGAACTGCGCGTTGTCCATGATGATGTTCTGGATCTCGCGTACCTTCGCGACCGCCTGCTTGAGGTCGGTAAGGTTCATCACCGCGTCGATCTGGGCGTCCAGGTTCGGGTCGCCGGGCAGAGAGCCGACTTTGTTGAAGTTGAGGCTGCCCTTGGTGTGATAGACATTCCGCAGGTCGTTGCGCGGATCGGGTGAGTTCACCTGCGACGTCCAGGCGAACCAGTTGGGGAAGTTGCCGTTGGCCAGATTGGGGATGATCTCCTCGTTGTAGGAGCTCTTAGTAGACTTGAACTGGCTGACGCCCAATGCCTCGTTGAACATCTTAGGCAGAATCTGGGTGGTATCGGGCCAGTTCGCCAGCCACGTATCCGGCACCTTGATATCGACTTCGCCGAGCGCTGGGCCACCACCGGCCTCCCACAGCGCGCGCGCTTCCTTCTTCGCTGCCTCGCGGTCCTTGGTGTAGCCCGCCAGCTTCTCCAGGTCTGCCGGTGGAATGGCGAAGCCTTCCTGCAGCCAGGTCACCGCGCCCGATTTCTGGCCGAGACCCTGATGGAAGGTCTGGATCATCTGATCGCGGTCGAAGGCCAGGTTCAACGCCTTGATCAGGCGGATATCCTTAAACTGCTTGTTGCGGTTGAGGTGCAGGTACACGGTGTTCGCCGTGCCGGTCAAAACCTCGTACATGGCGCCCTTGTTCGCATCCAGGATCGCCTTGGTCTGGGAAGGATCGGGGCTGCCGTAGCCGTCGACTTGCTTCTGCTGGAAGGCTGCGCGGTAGGCGTTCGGGTCCTCGAACAGCAACGGCGCCAGCCAGCCGTCGAGGTTGGGCTCGTCCTTTTTGAAGTACTCCGGGTTCTTCTTGAGCTTGACTTCCTGGCCGGCGCGCAGCTGCTGGAGAATGAACGGGCCGGTGCCCACCAGCGCCTGCTCGGTCAATGTCCGGTGGTCGGTCTCGAACTTCTCGGTAGTCTCGCGATTGGGCAGGGTGGAGAAGTACGCGGCCAGCCGGTCAAGGAAGGTGCCGTTCGGCGCGTTGAGCGTTAGCCGCACCGTGTGGTTATCAGGGGTCTCGATCTTGGTGACGGACTTGTAGAACGCCGAGCGGGTGAAGGCGCCTTCCGAGCCATCCTTCAGTTTGCCGCCGGCCTGCCGCTCAATATGCCACTTGACATCCTCGGCGGTGAACTCGCGGCTGACCGGCGGATGCCACTTGACGCCCTTGCGCAGGTTGAACACGTACGTCCCGGCGTCGACGGCCTCGAACTTCTCGGCCAGATCCGGCTCGATCTCGCCGGTATCCGGGTTTTTGTACATCACCAGCTTGTTGTAGACGTAGTTCGAGGTCCACAAGGTGGGATCGCCCAACGCCCGGTGCACGTCGGTGGAGTCGAACACGTTCGGGATCTGGGCGCGCAGCACGCCACCCTTGACCGGCGCCGCCGCGGCCGGTGATGCGGCGGGCGCGGTTGTCGCCTGTGCGGCAGCTGGGCTGCCACTGGTAGACGGGGCAGTGGTGGCGTTGCCGCTGGTGGTTGACTTGTTATCATCTCCACCACATGCGGCGGCGAACGCTGCGGCGCCGGCCAGCGCCAGCCCCCCATGCAGCAACTGTCGGCGGCCGATGGCACGCCGGAACCCCTGGCTCATTTGGTTGTCCCTCCCCTGATGGATGCCGTGCGGCACCCCCTGCCGTCAGCACGCGCGCATCCCCTCCGAATACGCGTACCCGGTAGTATATGCAGCCCACCAGAGGCATTCAACCATTGATTTACTGTTCGGTTGAGGCTGTGCAACCGTGATAGTTGTGCCTTTTGTTACAAACGAGTGGATTTGGCAGCCGCCAACCATACGATCACCAGAGACAGCGTGATTGGAAAGTGGTGGATGCGCAAAGGCCGTGACTGCCTCCCGGCGGTCACGGCCTGCCTTGGCATTGATCCGGTGTAGGTCAGCGGGTCCGTGGGTCCAGCGCGTCGCGAAGGCCGTCACCGATAAAGGTGAAGCTCAGCATCAGTAAGGCAATTGCCCCTGCGGGAAACAGGATCACCGACGGGTTGACCTGTACATAGGCGCGGCCATCGGCAACCAGCCGGCCAAGGCTGGTCTGCGGCGGCGGCAGCCCGACACCGATGAACGACAGCGCCGCCTCAGCGAAGATGGCCGCCGGAACCGCGAAGGTGATGGCGACGATCACCGGGCTCAGCGTGTTGGGCAAGAGATGATAGAAGACGATCCGGCCCTCACTGGCGCCCATCGAGCGGGCAGCCTGCACGTAGTCCCGTTCCTTGAGCGACAGCATCTGGCCACGAATCAGCCGCGCGACAGTCACCCAGGCGACTACGGCGATGGCAAACACGACCTGGAGCACGGCCGGCGGGAACTTACGGCCCGAGAAGACGGCGTTGACCAGGATGATCAGCAGCAGGTCGGGGAAGGCATAGGTGATGTCCGTGAAGCGCATCAGCAGGTTATCAGTCATCTTACCGCCGAGCGCGGCCAGGCCGCCGATAGCGGCGCCGATAACGAACACAGAGACGGCGACGCCCATACCAACCTGCAACGACAGGCCGATGCCGGTGAGCACGCGGCTCCAGTTGTCGCGGCCCAGGTTGTCCGTCCCAAACCAGTGCGTGGCGCTGGGGCCCTGGTTGAGAGCGTCATAGTTCTGGTAGCGATACGGGTCGTATCGGCGGATCAGCGGACTGAAGACGGCGGCGGCAACGAACAGGGCGACGATCGTAAATCCGAGGATAGCCAGCTTGTTCTTCAGCAGCCGCTGGAAGGCCATCCCCCACAGCGATCGTTGCTTTGATGGCAGCTCACCTGCGCTGAAGAGGGCGGGGTCGGTGACGGCGCTCGACTGTGCCATGCTGCTGCTCCGCCTAGCTGAACCGAATGCGCGGATCGACCACGCCGTACAGCACATCAACCACGAGATTGGCGAACGCCACCAGCGTCGCGTAGAACAGCGTGGTGCCCATGATCATGCCATAGTCGCGCTGCACCACCGCATCAACGAAGGCCCGCCCGATCCCAGGAATCGAGAAGATGTACTCGATGATGAACGAACCGGTCACCAGCGCCGCCAGCAGCGGCCCCAGCAAGGTGAGGATCGGGATCAGCGCGTTCTTGATCAGGTGCCGCAGCACGACTACTCGCTCCATCAGTCCCTTGGCGCGCGCGGTGCGGATATAGTCCTGGCGCACGACCTCCAACACACTGGCACGGGTGACGCGGGTCAAGAAAGCCGTCTCGCGCATACTCAGCGCGATGATCGGCATCACCGCCACCTTTGGGTCGGTGAACAGCTGCATCGGCTCGCGCCAGCCAATAATCGGAAACCAGTGGAGCTTGACCGCAAAGGTGACGATCAGAAAGGTCGCCACGACAAAACTGGGCATGCTGGCGCCCAGCGTGGAGATGACGACGGTGACGTAGTCCACCCAGGAGTTCTGGCGCAGTGCTGCAACCGTTCCCAGGGCGATGCCGAGTGTGGTTCCTACGGCAAATGAGGCGAGACCCAACGCCACGGTGATCGGCAGGCCGTCCATGATGCGGTCGGTTACCGCCCGATCACCGCGGAAGGACTGACCAAGGTCACCGCGCAGCAGATTCTTCATATACAGGGCGAACTGCACCGGCACCGGCTTGTCCAGGTTGTAGACACGGTTGAGATTAGCGATGGCCCCCGGTGGCAGCTTGCGGTCAGCGTCCCAGGGGCCGCCCGGCACCAGGTGCATCAGGAAGAAGGTAATCGCGGCGACGAAGAACAGCACCGGGATCATCCACAGGAGCCGGCGAATCACATAGCCCGTCATGGTGGACCGCCTTTGCGCAGTGCCAGTATGCGCGCCTGGCCGGGAATCCTAAGCGAGGCGGGGCATCCAGCACAGTTTGCTGAATGGCCCGCCTCACCCAGCATGTCACGCGCCCGCAGGGGCGCACATACCGCGACTGGTAGGGTGCAAAGGTGAGAGCGGGCCCCCCACCAGGTGAGGAACCCGCCCCGCTAGCTCGCGCTATTCCTTGGCGATCTCGATCTTGAGCAGGTTGAAGTTGCCGGTGAAACCGGAATCCTGCCCGTTCGGGATCAGGTTCTTCACCTTGCTCTTGACCACGACGTTGGCCGTGGTGTTCTCAACATTGACGCGCGCGAAGTCGTCCATCAGGATCTTATGACCCTGGCGGTAGAGATCGATG
>CAUJGQ010000066.1 GCA_963170165.1 Chloroflexota bacterium
ATAGAGGCGCCACTGATCACCCCGACACGGGGCAGGTCATGGTCAATCGAGGCAACAACGCCCAGATCCACGCACACGATCAGCACGACCGGCGCCTGTGCGACTACGTCGATGAGACGCTGGGGAACCTCGGTCTGTGCAACGGTGGTGGCGTCCACCGCCGTGGGGATGACCGTGTTGTAGGGGTTCTCCCCCGCGTTCACCTGAGCGCGATACCGTTTTATCGCCGGGATCTGGCACTGCGCCAGCGCCGCCTTGGTATCGGGGTCACGCACCACGACAACCCGCCAGCCCTGACGGTTGCCACCGCTGGAGGCGAACCGTGCATGATTGAGAATCGTGTACAGGTCTGAGTCTGGCACCGGGTCATCGGTGAATGCGCGCGCTGAGAATGTCGTGCGCATCACCTCGTAAAGCTCCATGGCGGGCCTCCGTCGAGTGGGTGCAGCGGAACGCGGCCCGGCTGCTGCGCCGGCTCACCGCGGCCGAACCGGTAACAAGATATGCGATGGTCGGGCGTCCTCGTGGTAGATCTGCTGCCTGGCCGGGAGTGTCTCCGTTTCTGTGGCGATCAGCCGGCCGGTGTTGGGGTTGGCGTCAAAGCGCGGGAAGTTGCTGGAGCTGATCTCCACCCGGATACAATGGCCAGGCAGGAACACCGTGCTCGTGGCCCATAGATCGATCCTAAAACCGTAGACCGTCCCTGGCTCCAGCAGTGTCGGGTGCTCCGGAGAATCGCGATAGCGGGCACGGATGATGCCATCCAGCAGGTTTTGGGCATAGCCGTCAGGGTGAACGTCCACCAGCTTAGCGGTGAAGTCCGTGTCCGGTGCAGATGACGACGCCCACAGATGAACGACAACCGGCCCGGTCACTTCCAGCGACCGCGTCAACGGCGCCGAGGTGAACACCAGCACGTCCGGGCGCTCCTCCACCGGGCGCTGATCCACAACCCCCAATGGCAGCGTCAGGTTGTGGCCACCCAGGGTGGGGGCGGGGTCGTTCGGGTCATAGGTGAAGCTATCAGCCGGCTCACCACCCGGCGGCACGGTGGAAAGCGTACCGTCTCCGTGCAGCGAGCTGGCATGGCCGTCGCTGTGGAAATACCAGGGGACGTAGGAGACATCAGGCGGTGGCCAGTCTGCGAGTCTCTGCCAGCGGTTTTCACCCATGGTGAAGACGGTCACCGGCGGGCCATCCATGATGCCGGTGTCAATGTCCTTCAACCAGTAGTCAAACCAATTGAGCAGCGTGCCCCGTAGGTCGATCAGCGCGGCATCGCCGAAGTCGATGTCGCCCGTGCCGCCCGATGATGGCGTGTCATACGGGAGCAGGTGTGCCCACGGCCCCATGATCAGCCGCTGAGCCGCCCGCGCCCGCGGATTGCGGCTGCGCTCCCGGATGCTGCGATAGGCGTTGGGGGCGCCCTCGGCGAAGATGTCATACCACGAGCTGACATGCAGCATTGGCACGCTGACGTTCTCGGCGTGACGGCTGACATTGGCGCGATGCCAGTACGGGCCGTCGCCGGCGTGCGCCAGATGCTCACCGAGGTACGGCGCCGCCTGCTTGATCATCTCACCCCAATCGCTGATCGGCCGGTGCCGGTACCACTCGTCTCGCAGTGGCGCGCCGAAGTTCGTACCCGGCCGAACGTACGCATCGAGAGCCGCCAGCAAATCCTCCCGCCCCTGGCGTTCCAGGGTATTGCGTCCTTTGAGAATGGCGTATGGCACTAACCATCCCCACATCGCTGCGCCGCCGGTGTGGTAGACCCAGCTTGCGTGGAAGTCCGACGACGCCGAGACTGGCGCCATTGCCTGAAGGGAGGGAGGGAGGGGATCGTTGCAGGCGATGGCGTACTGGGTCAGACCCAGATACGACTGTCCGGTCGTGCCGGCCCGGCCGTTGGACCAGGGCAACCGCGCCGCCCACTCCACGCAGTCGTACCCATCCGCCACTTCCTGGAAGATGGGGTCATAGTTGCCCTCCGAGGCAAAGCGCCCGCGGCAATCCTGCATCACACTGACGTAACCGTAGCGGGCGTAAAACCAGGTGGATCCGTTCGGGTCGGTGCGCCCACCCTTGCCATACGGCCCGCGCGCCACAAGAACGGGGAAACGCCCCGGCGCATCCGGACGGTAGACGTCGGCGTAGAGCGTCACCCCGTCCCGCGTCCGCATCGGCACATCCTTCTCGACGATGACACCGTACTGCCGCCTGGCATGCTCAATCACCGCCATCCTCCACAAGCTGATCCGCCGGCTCGTGCCCCGCGCCCGAGTGCGCACCGTCTGGTAGGTGGTAACGCTACTGCGGCTGGAAGCGAAGGGCGAGCCGGCAGAAACCCGCGCGGGTGCATCACGACGATGCCACTGCCGGACCTCAACCAGGCTGGAAGGAGCTGGTGGCCGGCCGGGCAGCGATCGCTGCCTCTCGCGCCAGCGCCAGCGGCAACGGCAGATCTAGCCCGTCGCCCACGGCGCGCTTAATGGCGGCGGCATAACCCGGCCTCAGCGCGGCCAGGCGGGCAGCAATCTGCTCCGCCGTGGCCTCCAGCTCGGCGCGCGGAACCAGCTGGTGGATCAGGCCCACCCGCAGCGCCTCGGCTGCAGTGATCGGCTCTCCGGAGAGGATCATCTGCAGGGCCGGACCGCGGGGGATGATGCGCGGCAGGGTTTGGGTGCCGCCGGCTGAGGGGATGTAGCCAAGCGTCACCTCGGGCAAGCCGAAGCGGGCATCGTCAGCGGCAACGCGAATATCGCACAGCAGGCTCATCTCGCAGCCCGCTCCTAGTGCCCAGCCATGGATGGCCGCCACCAGCGGCTTATCCAGCGCCAGCATCAGCCCCCACAGGTCACGCTCGCGCCGCGCCCGCCGGGCCGCCACCAGCGACGGCGCCGAGCCGAACTCCTTGACGTCGGCCCCCGCGCAGAACGCCTGCTCCCCCGCGCCACGCAACACAACAGCGCGCACGTCCGGATCGTCGCGCACGGCGAGGAGCAGCCCCCACAGCTCGTCGCGCATGGCAAGGCTGACGGCGTTGAGCGCCGCCGGCCGGTTGAGCGTTAGCCAGGCTACCGGGCCACGCTTGTCGTACAGGACGAGTGGCGGATTCGCCATCACGTCACCCGCCGTTCACACCCAGTCGTGCTTCTGAATGGCGCTGCGCTCCTTGGCCTTGAGTGCGCGGGCCAGATCGGTGTTGATCTTGTCGGTGAGCGCCCGCAGGCCCTCACGCCCCGGCCGCATCTCCTCGCTGCGCCACCGCCTCAGCTTGGCACGGTCATCATCAGACAGGCCGGCGCTTTCCAGGACTGACTGGGTGAGCATAGAGAACAGGGACCAGACTTCTTCTTCATCCACTTGGATGCGCATCCGTGAGGCTCCTCCGCGCTACAGTTCCTTGCTGGAGACGTAGCGGCCCTTTTGTCGAATCAACTTGGTGGTCTTCTCGTCCAAGACGCTGCCCAACGACTCGTTGATGTCAATCGCCAGAGCCGCCATCTCGACGGTGCCGCTGGCACGGTCCGTCCGCCAGCGGCGCAGCTTCGCTTTACCGTCCGAGGAGACACCAGATTTGTCGATCATCTGCGAGATGATCAGCGTCATCAGCGACCAGGATTCATCGGCATCGAGAATGATCTGCATGCGGCTCCCTTTGATTGAGTCGATTGTTCGGCGGCGACGGCTCTACTCGCCGTGGAACTGCGGCGGCCGTTTCTCGATGAAGGCGCGCACACCCTCAGCGCGATCAGCGGTGGATTGCAGGATCACGGTGACATCGGTCTCGTAGCGCAACGCCGGTTCGAGCGGCATCTCCATTCCGCGCGCCACCACCTCTTTTGCGTAGCGCGCCGCGATCGGCCCGCGCCCGGCAATAACGGCGGCCAGCCGGTCTGCCTCGCCGGGCAGGTCACGCACTGGGTAGACACCGGTCACCAGGCCGCACGCCAATGCGTGAGCGGCGTCCAGCGGCTCGCCGGTGAGGAGCGCGTGCAGCGCCACACCACGACCAGCCAGCCGCGCCAGCCGCGCCACACTGCCACCGACAGGCAACCGGCCGGCCGCCGCTTCGTCGGGGAAGCCCAGCCGCGCATCCGCCGCTGCCAACCGCACATCACACAGCAGCGCCAGCGCCAGCCCGCCGCCGTAGACGTCCCCCTCCAGCACCGCGATCACCGGCAGCGGCGCCGCGGCCACCGCTTGCAGTGCCCCAGTCAGCCGTTCCCCGTCATCCCAAGCAGCGAGCGCGGCCGTGTCCCACCCCCGGCAGAACCGACCACCCGCGCCGCGGATGACGGCGACGCGTGCCCCATCATCCGCCGCCTCGGAAAGCGAATCCGCGAGCGTCAGCGCCAGGTCGGGCGAGAACAGATTGCCGTCGGTGCCTTCCAGCGTTAGCCGGAGCACTGTGCCATCGCGCCGGGCGTGCAGCCGCGTCTGCGTCATCCGTCAACCTCTCCCGTGCGCGAGCGTACCAACGGTGACGGCGCGCGGGCAAGGCCGCCCGCTGGAATGCGCTGGTAAGCCGTGATACGCTCGTGCCGTTCCACGGCCCTGCCCGGCCTCCGCACCGTACCGAGGACACATTGGCTGAACGACTCACCTCCATCTCCGCATTCTTCCCGTGCTACAACGACGCCCCCACCATCGCCGCCATGGTGGAGAAGGCCGCCGCCGCTCTGCGCCGCCACACTAACGACTTCGAGGTGATCGTCGTCGACGACGGCAGCGCCGATGACAGCCTGGCAGTGCTGGAGGCGCTCCAGGCGCGGATGTCGTATCTGCGTATCGTCCGCCACCCGCAAAACCGTGGCTACGGCGCGGCGCTGCGTTCCGGCTTCGAAGCGGCCAGCCGCGAGTACGTGTTCTATACCGATGGTGATGGCCAGTACGATCCGGAGGAACTGCCCGTTCTCATCCAAGCGATGCGCGACGGCATCGGCCTGGTCAATGGCTACAAGATCCGGCGGGCCGACCCATTTCACCGGGTGCTGACCGGCAAGAGCTATGAATGGGTGGCGCGGCGGCTGTTCGGCATCAAGCTGCGCGATGTGGATTGCGACTTCCGCCTGGTCCGCGCTGAGTACCTGCGTCGCATTCCCCTCACCTTCGAGAGCGGCGCAATTGGCGTGGAGCTGGTGCGCAGCTTGCAGGATGCCGGCTGCCGGATGGTGGAGGTGCCGGTGCACCACTACCCCCGCCTGTACGGCCGCTCTGAGTTCTTCCGCTTCCGCCATGTCTACAACCTGCTCTCTGACCTGTGGCGGCTGTGGTGGCAGATGCGCCGCCGCAAGTCCATCCGCGCCGCCGTTCCAGCCGTGACCGCCGAGGAACAGACCCCGTGAAGACGGAAGAATACGCGGCAATGTACGCCGTTGAGGACACGCACTGGTGGTACACCGGCATGCGCCGGTTGGCAGCCGCCCTCTTGCGACCGCGGCTGAGGGCGCGCATCGGGAAGCTAGATATCCTCGATGCCGGCTGCGGCACCGGCGGCAACTCGGCGTTTCTCCAGCAGTACGGCCGGGTGTGGGGCATCGACGCGGTCAGTGACGCGCTCCAGTTCGCTCGCCGGCGTCCAGGGCTTAGCCTCGCCCAGGCATCGGTCGATCGCCTGCCCTTCCTCGACGGCTCCTTTGATCTCGTGATCTCCAACGACGTGCTCTGTCACTTGTTCGTCTCGGATGACCAGAAGGCGGTAGCAGAGTTCGCCCGTGTGCTGCGCCCAGGTGGCGTGCTGTACCTGCAACTGCCCGCCTTTGACCGGCTACGTAGCCATCACGACGCCGCCGTCTTCACGAAGCATCGCTACACCCGCGATGAACTGCGCCAATTGCTGGCAGCCGGGGGTTTTGAACGCGGCCGTGTCACCTACGCGAACGCACTGCTGTTTCCGCTGGCTGCGGCATGGCGCGCCGTGCACAAGCTGGGCAGCCCGGAAGAGGCGGAGCGCTCAGACGTGCGGCCGGTGCAGCCGCTGGTCAACAGCGTAATGCGCACCATCCTCAGCCTGGAGGCGCCCATTCTGTGGCGGCGTACGCTCCCCTTCGGGTTGTCAGTGATCGGCGTGGCACAAAAGGCGGACGGCACCACCACCGGCGCGCCGGCGCAGACCACACCGGTACCGGCGCCGGTGACGCGCTAAGGCAGAGGATGGCATGACGCAGCCCGCCGCCGCGGCATCGTTCGCCACCTTCTACCAGGAACTGCCGGTGCTCGTCACCGGCGGCCTGGGCTTCATCGGCAGCAGCCTCGCTCGGCGGCTGGTGACGCTGGGCGCAAGGGTGACGGTGCTCGATAACCTCAACCCCGGCCAAGGCGGCAATCCGCACAATCTCGACGGCCTGGCCGGTGCGCTCGACGTGCGCCTCGCCGATCAGGCGGACCCGCAGGCTATCGGCGATGCCGTGGCAGGGCGGGCTGTGATCTTCAACCTGTGCGGGCGGGTGGCGCACATGGATAGCCTGCGTGACCCCTTCGGCGATATGCACGCCAACGTCACCGCCCAGATCGCCCTGCTGGAGGCAGTGCGCGCGGGCAGCCCGGCGGCGCGGGTTGTGTATGCCGGCACACGCTCGCAGTACGGCCGCGCGCTCACCCGGCCGGTACGCGAGGACCATCCCCAGCAACCAGCCGACATCAATGGCGTGCACAAGGCTGCCGGTGAGCGGCTGCACCTCGTGTATCACGCCGTGCACGGCATCGCCACCTGCTCGCTGCGGCTAACGAACATCTATGGCCCCCGCCAGCTGATGGCGCACGGGCGGCAGGGGTTCTTCAATTGGTTCCTGCGCCGCGCCATGGACGGGGAGGAGCTTCAGGTCTACGGTGACGGCAGGCAGGTGCGCGACGTGCTGTTCATCGACGACACCGTCACCGCCTTTCTGCTGGCAGGGATGACCACGGCAGCGGCGGGCCACGCTTTCAACATCGCTACCGGCGAGGGTCACGGTGTGGGCGAGCTGGCCGAGGCCGCCGTTGCCGCCGCGGGCCGGGGCTCCGTACGCTACATCGACTACCCAGCCGGAGAGAAGCCGATTGAGGTGGGAGATTTCGTGGCCGACATCACAGCGGCGCAGGAGACGTTAGGCTGGCAGCCCTGCACGCCGCTGGCTGAGGGGCTGCGCCGCACCGCCGCCTTCTTCGAGAGCAACCACGCCCACTACTGGACCGAACGCTAGCGCCCGGGCGCGTCAGGAGCGGAGCATGATCCCTGTTACCGACCTCGCGCGCCTTCACGCCGGCATCCGCCCGGAGATTGACGCCGCTGCCCGGCGGGTGCTGGACCGCAACTGGTTCATCCTCGGCCCAGAGGTAGAGCAGTTTGAGCTGGCGTTTGCGTCTGCCTGCGGTACGCGTTTCGCCGTTGGCTGCGCCTCGGGCACGGACGCCATCACCCTGACGCTCAGGGCATTGGGCATCGGCCCGGGAGATGAGGTGATTCTGCCCGCGCTGACTGCGGCGCCCACCGCCGGCGGAGTCGTGGCGGCCGGGGCCGTACCCGTTTTCGCCGATGTGGACGCCGTCACCCGCACCATGGACCCGGCATCGGTGGAAGCGCACATGACCCCTCGCACGCGGGCGCTGCTGCCGGTGCATCTGTACGGCCGCCCGGCGGACATGGCGGCACTGACGGAGATTGCCGAGCACCATGGTCTGTTGCTGGTCGAAGACGCCGCCCAGGCACACGGCGCGCGCTGGCAGGGGCGGCCCGCCGGGTCGCTCGCGGTGGCGGGCTGCTTCAGCTTCTACCCCACTAAGAACCTGGGCGCGCTGGGTGACGGCGGCGCGGTGACGGTAGATGACCCCGCGTTGGCGGGGCGGCTGCAGCGGCTGCGCAACCACGGCCAATCCGCGCGCTACCGGCACGAGGAGCACAGCGCAAACTCCCGGCTGGATGACCTGCAAGCGGCGTTTCTCTCCGCCAAGCTGCCACACCTGGAGCGCTGGAACGCCGAACGTCGCGCCCAGGCCGTCCGCTACCAGGCGCTGCTGGCAGGCGCACCGCTGCGGCTGCCACCGCCGGATGATGCCACCTGCCAATCCTGCTGGCATCTGTTCGTGGTGGAATCAGACGAGCGCGAGGCGCTGCGAGCGCGGCTGGCAGAGGCAGGCGTGGCCACTGACCTGCATTACCCCACGCCAGTGCATCTTCAGCCGGCGTACGCGGGCTATGGCAAGGGGCCGGGATCGCTGCCCGTTGCCGAACGGCTGGCAGCAACGGTGCTGTCGCTACCGCTGTTCCCCGGCATGACCGAGGACGAACAGGAGCAGGTGGCACGAGCCGTCCTCCAGGTTCCGGCCCGCTGATCACCGCATCACTACCATCTCGCATGAGGTCGGCCGCCATGGACTTTGAGCTGAACGACGGACAGCGCATCATCCGCGACACTACCCGCCGCTTCGCCGCGCAGGAGATCACACCGTACGTCCGTGAGCGCGAGCATGACGAGCAGTTCAGCATCGATGTATTGCGGCGGATGGCGGAGACGGGGCTGCTGGGCGGCCCCATCCCCGAGGCGTACGGTGGGGGGGGTGTGGACCATATCTCCTACGAGATCATCTGCGAGGAGATCGGCAAGGCCAGCCCCAGCGTCTTCACCACCGCTCTCACCGTGCAGATCTCCCTGGTGGCGCAAACCATTCTGAAGTGGGGCAGCGAGGAGCAGAAGCGACACTATCTGCCCAAGCTGTGTGCCGGTGAGCTGGCCGGTGCGTACGCGCTGACGGAGCCCAACGCCGGCTCCGACCCTGCTGGGATGCAGACCGCCGCCCGGCGCGAGGGGGATGACTTCCTGCTCAGTGGCCAGAAGATGTGGATCAGCAACGGTGGCCTGGCCGATGTGATCCTCGTCTTCGCCCAGACCGATCCGGCGCTTGGCCATCGCGGTATCACCGGCTTCTTCGTCCCTGGTGATGCACCTGGCCTCACGCGGACAGCGATCAAGGGCAAGATGGGTCTGGGCGCGTCGAACACGGCGATGCTGTTCTTCGACAATGTGCGCGTACCGGCCGCCTCAGTGCTGGGCGGCGCCGGCAACGGCTTCCGCGTGGCGATGAGCGCGCTGGACAACGGCCGCTTCTCGACGGCAGCCTGTGCGGTAGGGGTGGCCCAGGGCTGCTTGGAGGCGAGCGTCGCCTACGCCAAACAGCGGATGCAATTCGGTAAGCCGATCGGCGCGCACCAGCTGGTGCAAGAGATGATCGCCGACATAGCCGTCGACACGGAGGCAGCGCGTCTGCTGGTGCTCAAGGTCGCGGCGATGCGTGACCGGGGTGAGACGGCTTCCAAGGAAGTCTCGATGGCGAAGTACTATGCCTCCGAAGCTGCGGTCCGCGCCGCCCGCAACGCCATTCAGGTGCACGGCGGCATCGGCTATGTGAGCGAATACCCCGTCGAGCGCTACCTACGTGACGCCATCGCCCTCACGCTGTATGAGGGCACCACGCAGATCCAGAAGCTGATCATTGGCCGTGATACCCTGGGTATCGCCGCCTTCGGTTAGCGGTCGCACCGCTGCCCCAAGGCATGCGACGATGGATAAGCGAAGCGCACAAGGGAAGGGAGCCCCGCGATGGAGTACCACGACCTGCTTGTCGAGACCGTAGACAGCATCTGCACGATCACGCTCAACCGGCCGGAGCGGCTGAACGCGATCAGCGGGCCGATGCTGCGCGGCTTTTCCCAGGCGCTTCAGGCGGCGGACGCCGACGCTGAGGTGCGGGCCATCATCATTACCGGCGCCGGCCGCGGCTTCTGCGCCGGGCTGGACCTGAAGGACTTCCAGACCGGCGTTGGCCCCGGTACCGGTGCGGGCACGACCCGCTTCAGCCTGCAAGACTCGCCACCCGTGGTGCTCCACCGCACGGACAAGCCGGTAGTCTGCGCGCTCAACGGCGCCGCTGCCGGTTACGGCATGGACTTGGCGCTGGGCTGTGACATCCGCATCAGCTCCGACCAGGGCAAGCTGGCAGCGGTGGCCGTGCGCCGCAACGTGTTGCCGGAGAGCGGCGGCACGTGGCTGCTACCGCGGCTGGTGGGTTGGGCCAAGGCAGCCGAGGTGGCGTTTATGGGCAAGGTGCTGGACGCCGAGGAGAGCCTGCGCCTGGGGCTCGTTAACAAAGTCGTCCCGCACGACGACCTGATGACCGAGGCCCGCGCCTGGGCGGCCGAAATCGCATCCTGCGCTCCGTCCGCCGTGCAGGCCACCAAACGGATGATGCGCCTGGGCATGGATGAGACCTTCGAGGCGAACGTGCATCACGTCTACCTCCAGTTGCTGCCGCTGTTCCGCTCCGAGGACTTCCGCGAGGGCGTCAAGGCCTTCGGCGAGCGCCGCCAGCCTGCATTCACCGGCCGCTAGCGCGGCGGGGTCTGCCGGGGGGTGGACCCGCCCCGCCCCCCGCAATCCTGTATCACATAAGGGCGCATGCATGGGCGGTCTGACAGAGTTCGCAATCGACCTGATGCGGGACCTGTTCGACCGCTGGGGGTACCTTGTCGTCTTTCTGGGGACGATGACCGAGAACCTGCTGTTTCTCGGCGTCGTCATCCCCGGTGCCCTGGTGTTGCTGCTGGCCGGCATCAGCGCAGAAGACCGGTTGCTCGACCTGCGCTGGGCGCTGGCGCTGGGGGTGCTGGGCACGTCGCTGGGCGACACGCTGTCCTATGTCGCCGGCCGCTTTGGCTGGCGGCGGGCGCTACGCCATGCCGAAGATCTGCCACTGATGGGTACGGTTCGCAGTGCGCTGCTGCGCCGCTCGGGCCTGTTCGTACTTTCGTATCACTTCCTCGGCTACACCCGCGTGCTCGGGCCGATCACCGCCGGGGCATTGCGACTGCCGTTCAAGCGGTGGTTTATCTTCGATCTGATGGGCGCGATGCTGTGGGTCTCTGCTTACGTGTTCGGCGGCTACTTGCTGGCGCGTGCCGGGCTCAGCTTCGAAGAAATGCGCGAGCACGCCGGCAAGCTTGACCGCGTGCTGCTGGTGCTGTCCATCGGCGGCGCCGGTATCGCCCTGCTGTACCTTCGCCGCCGCCAGCGCAACCATGCCCGCAACACTGCCGCCCCGGAGCCCGCAGGTACCGAGCCCGAGCCGGTGGCGGATGAGCAGGCGGCGGGCGGCCCTCGCGGCTAGCGCCCCTCCAGCCAGCGCACCACCCGCCCCAATTCGTCATGCAGGTACAGCCGCGCATCCTCGTAGAAGCCGCGCCAGTCTGCGCACGTTTGGAGCTCGGGATGGTCCGCATGGGCGAGCACCAGTGCATCGCCCGGTGACACCTTCGGCCAATCCGCTCGCGCGAACACATGGATATACACCGTCCCACCGTCGTCCGTGAAGCCCACGCGCGCCAGCGCGCCAGCCAGCAAGTCCTTCCGCCCCAGGCGCAGCAACTCCCCCCGCAGTTCCCGCTCGATCCGCCGCAGTGACATGGGCTCGATCTACTCCCGTTATCGGGCGCCAGTTGCCGCCCCATTCTATTCCTGCGCTCGCTCCACAGCGGCGCGGCGGTGCGCTAGGATCGGGGGGCGCCCGCACCGAGGCCGGGCGGCCCAGAGGTGAACCAATGCCCGTGTACGAGTATCGCTGCGGCGGCTGCGGCCACCGCTTTGAGAAGCTGATTCGTTCGGTGGCGGCCGCCGGTCCGGCCGTGTGTCCCCAGTGCCAGTCCAGCGGCGCGCAGCGGGAGATGTCCCGCTTCGCCTATCACCGCTCGTTGCAGATGCAGATCGAGCAGATTGATCCGCAGATCGATAAGGAGCTGGACTGGGCTGACAGCCTCAATCCCGAGCCGGCCACCAGCCGCATCAACGTGGACTTCGACCGCGAGCTGCCACCGAGCGCGTAGCGGCATGCCAGCCTGTCAAGTTCTTGCATGCCTCCACCGATTAAGCAGATAAGCCGCCCTCGTGCACGGCGGTTCGGTGGAGGTGCCATCATGCCATCAATCCCGCGGCGGCTGCTGGCCATCGCGGCCACCCTTGTCCTGTCCTTCGCGTTTGCCGCTCCCGCACACGCCGAAGAGCCGGAGAGTTCCTTCGTCTACTCCGACACCGTTCACTCCTATCACCCATCGCTTGATGGTTTTGTGCCACCACGGATGCAGGTCAGCCGCGCGCCAAAGACGTGCGCGGAACTCAGCCCGTCCTTTGACAACGCCACATTGGTGCACACCGAGACCACGCTGGGCGCAGGCGGCAGCGGTTCGCGGCTGTGCGTGTATGAGGACCGGCAGTGGGACTCGGCCTTTGCCGTACTGCTGAACCAGAAGAACCTGGCGGAGTGGCGCACCAGCAAGGCGCAGTACCTCCCGTTGCTCGCCCGCAGCGGTATGGACCTGTGCCGCATCGGCTTCTGGGGCTCGCTGGACAGCACGATCAAACGCACGATGTCCACCCCTGACCGGCACGACGCCGGCCAGGCCTGCCAGCCGCAGATCTTCGCCCATGGCCCGGACAGCGAGGCGCGGTTAGAGGAAGTGCGCGGAGCTGTGGAGCGATCGATGGCGGCCGCGCAGGAGATCTTCGGCTGGACGCTGAGCTTCCCCATCCGCGTGCACGCCTACGATGACCACATCGCCTTCGTCAACGGCATCTGGCTGGAAGGCGGCGACGACGATGTCACGCCCCGGGAGATGGAGAACGTGCGCGGTGTGGCGATGGGTATCGCCAACGGCATGTACGGCTTCCTGCTTGACCTGTCCGGCTTCAAGGATGAGGCAGGGCTGACCATGTTGGTGTCGCACGAGTACGCCCACATCATGCAGGGTGGAATGATGGGCAACACCTCAAATCTGCCGTACTGGGCGGTGGAAGGCGGCGCCGAGTACTTCGCCTCAAAGGTGGTGGGGGAGGATGAGTCGCACATCGCCAAGCGCTTCCGCAGCGCCGTGTTTGAGCAGTTCTCGCGCACACCGCCGGCGCTCAAGTCATTGGTCAAGCGGCCCTCCGGCGACAAGCTGAACCTGGCTGCCTACTCACGCGGGCTGGCAGCGTTCCGCTTTCTGGAGAAATCCTGGGATGCGGACACCTACCGCCGCCTGCACCAGGACTACCCCACCGGCAACCCCGATCGCTTCCTGGCCGGCGTCACCCACATCACCGGCCAGAGCTTGGACGACTTCGACGCGGCACTGGGCGAGTGGCTCACCCAGCAGGTGGATGCAGTGTCCGCGGTTCCCAACCCACCGCAGACATCGATCCAGCCCGGCAGTGCCGTCGCCTATCTCGCCACCGTGCGATTGATCGGCCGGCAGCAGTTCGACGAAGTCAGCAGCTACACCCACAATGATTCGGCGCTTACTATCTTGGTCGAATGGCGCTGCCTGACCAAGACGGCGAAGGCGGAAGTCAAGCTGTACCGGCCCGACGGCCAGGTGTTCGGCACAACCTCCCTCAGCCTGGCCCAGAGTTGTGGCGAGGCCGACGCCATCGCCACCAGCCTGGACGCCGGTCAGCCGGGACGTACCATGCGCTCCTATCCGGGTCAGTGGCGTATCGAGGTGTACGTCGAGAAGGCGCTACAGGCGACGACGAGCTTTGCAGTGGAGTGAACCGGCATCCAGTAACCGGAGGATCGGGCAGGGAAAGGGCCCGATCCTCAGCAGGTTGTCGGTCGTCGCCTGGCATGCCCCAGACGCCGTCAGCCGAACGCGGGGTTATCCCGCCGCCGGCAACGGAATGCGGAGCATGAGCAGGGCCTTGTCGCGGGCGCGGTTGAGGTGAGCGGTCATGGCGGCGGCGGCGCGCTCGGGGTCGGCGGCCTCGATGGCGCGCAGCACCTCCCAATGACCAGCAATGGAAGCGGGCAGGCCGCTGGCGCGGCGGGCAGGCTCGCGCACCTCCCCTAACATCCGCATCACCCCTTCCACCAGCCGGGTCATCACCGGATTGCCGCTGACCCGGGCCAGGCGCACGTGAAAGCGGGCGTCATCGGCGCTGGTATAGCGGCCGGCTTCGAGCAGCGCCTGTTGTTGCTCCACCATTTGGCGGAGTGCAGCCACGTCCTCCGCACGGGCCCGCTGGGCGGCGAGCCGCACCACACCCGGCTCGACGATGGCCCGCACCTCGAACAGGTGCAGGACACCGCGATCATCCACGGAGACCGGCCCGGCCGGCACCTGCACCAGCCGCTCCAGTCCCTGCGGCCGGACGAACGTGCCGCGTCCCTGATGGCTCTCCACCAGCCCGCGACTTTCCAGCGTGCGAATCGCCTCGCGCACTGAGGCACGGCTGACGGCGTACGCCTCGCTGAGCGTGCGCTCGGAGGGCAGGCGCTGACCAGGACGGAGCACACCACCGGCGATCTCCGCCGCCAGCCGCTCCTCCAGATTCCGCGCTACCGTCCGCCGCACACGGTCTGCCGGTTCCCTGCCGCTCACCACACCGCCCCCCGGCGCCACGAGCCGTTGCGCTCCGCACCCCTCGTGGCACGCGGCCAGTCTACACGCCGCACCCAGAGGGCGGAAGCGCGGGCCCGCTAGCGTTCGCTCGGGGACAGCTCAAGCAGCGCCGCGCGCACGTCTTCATCGGTGATGTACGCTCCCCCGCGCGCCTCGCGAAGCGCCTGCGCTCGGCGGATGATCGCCGCCTGTGCTAGTCCGGCGGGCGGCGGAGTGAGCCAGCATAGCAGCTCGATGGTGACGCCATTGGGGTCCTTGAAGTAGATGGAGCGCTCGTAGCCACGGTCCACCGGCCCTTCGCAAGGGATACCGGCACGTTCCAGCCGGCGCATCCCCTCCTCCAGTCCACCGCTGTCCACATCGAGCGCCAGATGGTCCATCCAGCCGGAGCCAGAGCGGGCCGGTTCATAGGTAGCCGCCGCTTCATCCTTGGGCACAAAGTAGGCAATGAAGTTGTCATTGCCCGCAGCGAAGAACAGGTGCTCCTCCGACGGGTAGTCCAGATTGTCCTGGCGCAGCACCAGCTCCATACCCAGGATCTCGGTGTAGAACCGGATAGTCTCGGCATTCTTCGCGCCGGAGAACGCCGGGTGGGAGATCCGCAAGGTCAGCGACATTCCTGCACCCCCGTGATCGCTCGCTGCCGGCAAATCTCACGCACCTGGGGAAGTGCCGGGGGATGCGCCGGCTGCACATCCCCCGTGTCACGGCCGCTAGTCCTGGCGTACGACCTCGATGTGCAACGTGATCTTCACCTTGTCCCCCACCACGGCGCCGCCGCTCTCCAGGAGAGCGTTCCACGTGAGGCCGAACTCCTTACGGCTGATTTCGGTGGTGGCGGTGAACGCGGCCACCTCCTTGCCGTACATCCCCTGCGTGCGGCCATCGAAGTCTGTGACCAACGTCACCGGGCGGGTGACGTCACGGATGGTCAGATCGCCGGTCACATTCCAACGGGCGTCACTGATCGGCGCGACCCTGGTAGACCGGAAGGTCATGTGAGGGTACTGCTCGGCCGCGAAGAAGTCATCGGACTTCAAGTGCGCGTCGCGCTGTGGCTCGGAGGTATCAATGCTGCCGATGTCAATCGCGGCCTCCACCCGCGATGCAGGAGGGTTCGCTTCATCAATCATGAGCGTGCCCGCGACCGTGCGGAACCGTCCCTTGACGGTGGAGATGACCAGGTGCTTCACCGCGAACTCGGCAATGGAGTGAGCACTATCAATGCTCCAGGTGCTGACGTTGCTGGCGACGGTAGTCATAGCTGCCTCGGGCTGGTTGGTATCGATAGCTTACGCTTCGTAAGTAACTGTACGCGGCGGATGGTTGGTTGTCAAGAGTACGATTGCATCGTGTACTATAGCGCGTGCTTGCCCCTAGCGCCCCCCGTGCTATCACTGAACACAGCGCACACCCTGCGACGTCCCATCTCACAGAGCGCGCCACTCCGGCGCGGACAGGAGCAACAGCGACATGGCCAACCGGCTCGAGGGCAAAGTAGCGATTGTCACCGGCGGCGGCCGCGGCATTGGCCGGGCAGAGGCGCTAGCCCTGGCCGCCGAGGGCGCGGCGGTGGTTGTCAACGACCTCGGCGGCGCCGTAGACGGCAGCGGCGCCTCCAGTGGTCCTGCCGATGAGGTGGCGGCGGAGATCCGCGCCGCCGGTGGCCGCGCCATCGCCAACTACGACTCCGTCACCGACATGGCCGGTGGCGAGCGCATGGTCAAGCAGGCCCTGGACGAGTTCGGCCGGCTGGATATCCTCGTCAATAACGCCGGTATCCTGCGCGACCGCATGATCTTCAACATGAGCGAGGAGGAATGGGACGCGGTCATTGGCGTGCACCTCAAGGGCCACTTCACCGCTACCAGGTTCGCCAGCATCGTCTTCCGCCAGCAGCGCTCCGGCCGCATCGTTAACACCTCCTCCGAGTCCGGCATGGGCAACATGGGCCAGGCCAACTACTCGGCGGCCAAGGAGGGCATCGCCGGTCTCACTCGCACCCTGGCGCGTGACCTGGGCCGCTACGGCGTCACCGCCAATGCCATCCGCCCCCGGGCTAAGTCGCGCATGACGGTCTCGCCGGAGATGGAGGAAGCGGCCCGCCGCTCCCGTGCCGCCGGCCTCCGCCCGGACGCTGGCGACGCCATCTCGATGATGGACCGGCTGATGCCCGAGTATGTCGCGCCGATGGTGGTCTACCTGGCGCTGGATGAGGCCGGCTACATCAACGGGCGTGACTTCATCGTCGGCGGCAACCAGATCAGCCTGGTTTCTTTGCCGGAGATGGAGCGCTCTATCTACAACCCGCGCGGCTACTGGACGCTGGATGAGCTGGTTCAGGTCGTGCCGCAGTCTCTCGGCCAGGGGCTGAAGAACCAATGGCCGCTACGCGAGGCGGCGAAGAGCTGACGGTGAGCGGGAAGCGGGCGGTGACGCGCCCCAACCGCTTCCCGGGATGCCGGATACCCGGAGCCGGAGAACGCTGATGGCGCATTCGCTCAGAACCCGCTGGGGTGCGCACCACGCCACCTTCGACGTGGTAGACGGCGGTGGCCGGGTGTGGCTGCCGGGCTGTGCGCCGGATGTGGCGCTGCGGGACACCGACGGCGTCACCATCATTCAGGGGCCGGGCGCACGACGCGGTCAGTGGACCGTAAGTGTCGGGGATGCCCGCTTGTGCCTGGAACTGTCGGTCGAGCGGCGCGGAGAGGCGCTGTGCTTCACGCTCACCGCCACCAACGACGGCGAGCGCGCGGTGACGCTCGACAGCCTCACCCCGCTCGCCAGCCGCGCAACCTGGCAGCCTCAGCCAGTAACAGGCGTCCTGGCGGATCTCAGCGGCTGGTATGTGTGGATGCACGGCCAGCGCATGACCTCGGATGCCCTCACGCATCGCTTTGGCCGCAACGAGTTCCATCCCACCTTCCTGAATCAGTTCGTCGAGCGCGAACGGTGGGGGGCCGTCTGGCATGCGGATGGCCCTGCCATCTTCGCGCATGACGGCACCCAGCAGGCGCTGGCGCTGGGCTTCGTGACGCTGGCGCGGCAGTTTGGCCGGGTGGAGTGGGGCACCGATGAGGGCGAACACGTCTTGCACTGGCTGGCAGGTCGTTGCCTGTTAGAGGGCTACCGGCTTCCCCCCGGTGCATCTGTCACCTCGGAAACGCTGCTGGTGGCCGCCGGCGTGGAGCCTGTCACGCTGATTGACCGCTATGCTCGCGAGGCAGCGCGGCGGATTGCATCGCGAGCCGGTGGCGCGGCCCGCTCTGCCGTCTCCTCCCCCACCTCCCTCCGCACCGGTTGGTGCTCGTGGTATTACTTCTACAACCAGGTGAGTGAGGCGGACGTGCTCGCCAATCTCGACGCCCTCACCAGCGGTCCCTTCCGCGTGGACTACGCCCAGATTGATGATGGCTTTCAGTCAGCCACTGGTGATTGGCTGATTCCCAACGAGCGATTTCCCAGCGGGATGCAGCCCGTGGCAGCGGCAATCGCGGCAGCAGGACTGCGGCCGGGGCTGTGGTTGGCGCCCTTCACGGTGAATACCGGCTCGCGGCTGTACGCCGAGCATCCGGAGTGGATGCTGCACGACACGGCGGGACAGCCCATCATCCAGCAGATCTGGCTGGGACCCTGCGCCGGGCTGGATTGCAGCCACCCTGGCGCGCAGGCGTGGCTAACGAACGTGATCCGCACCGTGGTCCATGAACTAGGCTTTACCATGCTCAAGCTGGACGCGCTGTTCACCGCCTGCTACCCGAACGCGGTGCATCATGCGCCCAACACCACCACCGCCGCCAATTTGCGCCTGGGGCTGGAGATCGTCCGCGAGGCTGCCGGTGAGGAGGCATTCATCCTCGGCTGCTCCTGCCCGTTCGGACCGGCGCTGGGCCTCGTGAACGCGATGCGCACCGGCCCTGACGTGGAGGCGCGCTGGTTCAACCACCAGCAGCCGTGGCAACCTTCGACCAAACACGCGATGCGCATGACGTTGCAGCGTAACTGGATGCACCGCCGCTGGTGGCAGAACGACCCCGACTGCCTGACCGTGCGCGATAACGAAGCGGCGATCGTCCCGGGCGCGCTGACCCTGGAGGAAGCACGTTTCCTCGCGACCGGCGTTGCCCTGTCCGGCGGCCTGGCCGTCCTCTCCGATGACCAGGCGACCCTTAGCCCCGAGCGGCTGGCCGTGGCGTTGCGCGCACTGCCCCCTACCGACCGCGCTGCCCGCCCGCTCGACCTGGCTCAGCGTGAGACGCCGGCGCTGTGGACGCTGCCCCTCGGCCGGGGCCGGCATGCCGTCGTTGCCCTGAACTGGGGTGACACACCTGATACGTTCAGCGTCTCGTGGCAGCAACTGGGCATCATCGGCCGGTACCACGCCCGCGAGCAGTGGACCGACACGCCGCTCGGTATCGTGGAAGACGCCCTGCGCTTCACCGCCGTCCCACCTCACGGTGCCCGCGTCGTCGTGCTCGACCCCAACCGACCCCCCCGCCGTACGCGCAGGCTACTGCCGGTGTCGTGAACCAGGGGGCAGGAGCAACGGAGGTTGCACCTGCCATCCCCTCGTTCTTATCCCCAGCCCAGCGCCCGTTTTCCTTCGGGAGTGATACGCTCCGGACTCCAGGGGGGGTCCCACACCAGGCGCAGTTCCAGCGCGCGGACCCCGGGCAGCAGGCGGAAGGTTTCGCGTACCTCGTGTTCGATGGTGCTGCCCAGCGGGCAACCAGGGCTAGTGAGGGTCATATCTACCTGCACCAGGCCGTCATCACCGGTCTGCACGCCGTAGACTAGTCCCAGGTCCACAACATTCACTCCCAGCTCGGGGTCGTAGACGTTGCGCAGAACGTCGAGCACGTCGTTACGGTCCATATCGTTCTCCTAACGCACACCGGAGCGCGGGGCCGGCGTCACCTGTGGGTTCGGGTTCTGGCGCTGCCCGGCGCGCCGCGGCGGCCCGCCCGGTTTGGCGGCGTGCCGGCCCGCCATCACCCACACCATGTTGGCGAGGTAGCCGAGCACCCCGGCCATCCCCAACCACACGCCCGTCTGCAGTAGCGGCAGGCTGCCCGCTAGCAGTGCCGAGGTGGTGATCGCCGCACCGGCGGCGTACAGCGCCAGCGCAGCAGCAGCCAGGCGGCGGCCGTACATTTCGTGCAGCAGCACGGTTCGCCCGCCCGCTGCACCCTGGGGCGCGTGGCGTAGTTGCCAGGTGAGCATCGGCACGATCTTGTAGCTGTGGCCCATCACCATCAGCGTCAGCCAGCCGCCCAGCGCCAGGTAGGCATAGGCTGCTGCCGCCCGCGGCTCGCCGGTGAGCGAAGTTAGCAGGCCCGTCGCCATCCCAAGCCCGGCGACGATGGTCAGCACGAGCGCCCCCGCACCCAGGAACAAGTGCCAGGCGTACAGGTCCAGCCGCCGGCGCAGACGCAGCCGGAACATCCGCGCTGCATCGATCAGCCATACGGCAAAGCCTGCCGCCAGTGCCAGCGCCGGCGCCACGATCAGCGGCCGGGGCGCGTCGAGCGCCAGCGCGGTCACCAGCGCCAGCAGGGCGCTGATGAGCAGCCACAGATTAGCCCTTGCCAGCCGCTCGCTGTGGCCGCGCACCAGCAAGAACATCGGTAGCAGCCGGTAGGACACGCCCATCAGCATCAACCCCATCCATCCAGCGATGCCGAGATGGGCGTGCAGCGCGATCCGTCGCGTGGTGACAGGAAACCAGCCGTAGTCCAGCGCAAAGGTGTACAGGAAGCCCGCCGAGACGGTGAGCGCGAGGGCACCAAGCGCCGCCGCCATATACCGTGCAGAAGCGTTCCACTCCGTAATGCGGCGGAAGGTCATCCCCGCCACCAGCAGGAACAAGGCAATCCCGGCGAACGCTGTCGCCCCGTGTACGGGCAGCGAGTCGAACTGCCCCACCCAGAAGCTCTCCACCAGCCCCAGCCAGCCGGCGAAAAACAACACCCCTTGCACCATCGCCAGCTTGACGCTCCACAGCCGCGCTTGCACCAGCACGGAAACAAGCTGATACGTCGCGCCGATGATCGCCATGGTTACCCAGCCGAGCACGGCCAGGTGCGCCAGCGCCACACTTCGGGGCAGCAGGTAATGGCGCAGCAGCGTCTCTCCCTCGGCGATGAGCACGGCCTGGGCCGCCAGCAGCGCCAGGAAGGCCGCGACGAAGAAGGCGAGCGACAGCCACGGCGGCGCTTGTCCGGCGCGTGGCGGTATGTTCATCACTGGCCGTCACCGGCACGCCAGATGCGCACGTGGAAGGAGCCGTCACCAACGGGCTGAGTATCGTGCTGGTAGCCGCGCTCCTCTAGCACCGGGTAGAGAAATACCGGCGCGCGGTCCATGCGGGCCAGCACTTGGCCGTCTTCGGGCAAGTCCTTGAGCGCGTCGAGAATCCGCAGCATCGGCTCCGGTGGCTGCAACCCGCGATTGTCCAGCTCGACCGTGGTCGGGTTCATGCGGCTACCTCCTGGGGAAGCGCGGGGCGCGGAGTACGTACATCAGCCATAGTCGCCAGTTTAACAACACTACTGTTGGTTTATAGCGTACCGCGTCCCCACTCCGAGTCTGTCGGGTGCAGCCTGACACGCTGTCGGGTGATGTCTGACGCGGCGCCCCGCCACCAGCATTCCGGCCAGAAGCCGAGACCGCTACGGCCCGGCGGTTGCTGGGGTCTGTGCTCGTGGATTGCCGCACTGGCTTTGCCGAACTCCGGTTTACTGGATGCCGGTTGCGACTGCGTCCAGCCGCACGCGCAACGCCTCAATACCTTCGAAGAGGATGGCGTGCATACCCAGTGCGGCCGCGCCCTCGACGTTCGCGGGGCGGTCATCTATCAGGATGCACTGGCCGGGCGGAACGCCAAGACGATGAGCAGCGGCACGAAAGATGCGGGCATCCGGCTTGGCGAAGCCGATGCGGGCGGAGCTGACGATCACGTCGAAGGCGGTGTCCAGCTTGGCATGACGCAGGTCATCCTCCAAGCGCGTGGTAGCGTTGGACAGCAGCGCGGTGCGCCAGCGCGGGCGAAGAGCAGCCACCAGTTCCACCATCGCGCGGTCGATTGCACCCGTGAGGCGCGTCCACTCCTCCACCGCCGCGGCCGCCGCCTCGCCGCAGGCACGCACCACCGCGTTGCGGGTGGCCAGCCGCCACGTCTCGTCGCTGATCCGGCCGGTGACGGCGCGGTCAGCCAGCGAATCGTCAAAGGCGGCGGCAAAGATTGTGCCTTCCGGCAGAGCATAGCGCGCCTCAATCGCCGGCGTCTCCGCCGGGTCCCAGATGCGCAGCACGCCGTCCAGGTCCCAGATGATCGCTCGATATGGAGCGGGAGCAGCGTCTTCCGTCTCGCCCGGCAGCAGGCTCTCGCTCATCGGGCCGCGCTCTCCCGCTCCCCCGCTTGTTGCTCCGCACGGGCCCAAGCGATGCGCTCATCCACCTGACGAAAGACGCGGACCTCCAGCGGCTGGAAGCCATGGCGGCGCCAGAAGCGCTCACCCGGGATGTTGGCGCTGAGGTAGTGCAGGGTGCAATGGCTGTGGCCTTGCTCCCGTGCCCAGCCCAGGCTGTGCGCCAGCAGCGCCGTGGCCGTACCGCTGCCACGCTCCTCCGGCTCGGTGTAGCCCTGGAACAGGTAGATTGAGCCCTTGGGGGTAAGCATCTCCCCCATGAACGACGATGTGAAGGTTTGCAGCGCCAGTGGCTGGCCGTCCCGGTAAGCGATGAACTGCGCGCCTGCCGGGTCCGCCAGCAGCTCACGCTGAAAGCGGCGGGCATCCGGTTCCATCTCCGGCAGGTAGGGGAAGTACATCGGCGCGCTGGCGTGATGCAGCGCCAGCCCGCGCACCAGCGACATGACGACGTCGACATCCTCTTCCCCAGCACGGTGGAACGCCAGTCCCGGCACCGTCACCGCGTTCGCCACCGGTCCGGTATCACGCACCGCCGCCACGATGTCGTCTCCGAAGCCGAGCGAAAACCAGGCTTCGCGGGCGATGTCGTTGTACCAGGGCACATCGACGTAGTGGGAGAAACAGCCCCACTGCAGCCACTCGGGTGCAAGTGCGGCGTACAGCTCGCGGTAGGTCTCCACGCCGCCCGCCGGCTCCACGGCATGGCCGGCATACCCCACCCGTGCGGAGCGCGGCCGGATGAACTGGGAGAACACCGACGCCGGTGACAGGATGGTGACCTCGCCGATGAGATAGCCGGTCAGCCGGCCGTTGCGCAGCGCCGCCACACCCCTCGCTCTCGGAGCAGCCAGAGCCGCTGCCACCTGGGCACGCACCTCCGCCGGGGCTTCGAAGCGGGCGGGCAATAACGGCGCCCCGGCACGGTCGGCCCGATGGCGCGCCGCCAGCAGCTCTGCCGCTGCGTCAAGATGCGCCTCGCTGAACGGCGACAGATCAAGCGGTGGGTGCGCAACGCGGTTTGGCGATGGCTCTCCGAAGGGCACGGTTCACCTCTCGTGGGGCATAGGATAGCAGCCGGTCTGTCTCACCAGGTACCACCTGCCGGCGGCGCTGCGTCTTTGGCGCGCGGGGCGTATAGTAAGCGCCGGATGGAGGGGGAAGATGAGCGGGCCGCTTGCCGGGTTGCACGTGCTGGATATCTCGCAGGGCATCGCTGCGCCGTTCTGTGCCAAGCTCCTGGCCGGCCTCGGCGCCAGCACGGTCAAGGTCGAGCCGCCGGAAGGCGATTGGACGCGCACGCTAGGACCGTTTCCGGGTGACACCCCTGACCCAGAGCGCAGCGCTGCCTACTTCTACTTCAACACCAGCAAGCGCGGCATCATACTGGACCTGGCCACGGAAGCCGGCCGGGCACACCTGGCGCGGCTGGTGCGGCAGTACGACGCCGTCATCGCCGGCGAGACCGAAGGGGAGCTGGCCGCGCGCGGTATTGGCCTCGCCTGGCTGCAACAGCACAACCCGCGCGTCATCCTCACCACCATCTCCGGCTTCGGCTCCGACGGACCGCGGGCCGGGTGGGGTTGGTCCCACCTGATCGCCTGCGCCACCGGCGGGTGGGCCAACGCCTGCGGCCTGCCGGATCGGGAGCCGCTCCAGGCCGGAGGGGCTATCACGGAGACGCTCACCGGCGCTTTTGCCGCTGCTGCTACGTTGCTGGCTGTACTGGGCCGCCACCGCCACGGCCACGGCGAGCATGTCGATGTCAGCGCTCAACAGGCCACCCTCGCAGGGGCGCTGTTTCCAACGCTTCGCTACGAATACACCGGTGACCTACCCGGCCGCGACTCGAGCGTCGCCCCCGGGCCGTCGTTCATGTTGCCTGCCCGCGATGGGCACATCGGTGTGAACGTGCTCACTCCGGCGCAGTGGGGGCTGCTGTGTGACTTCCTCGGGCGGCCCGATATCGCCGCCAATCCGCGCTATGCCGGCCGCGAGCGACTGCGGCTGGCGGGCGAGATCCGTGCCATGTTCGAGGAGGCGGTCCGCGGGCGAGGCGCCGATGAGTTGTTCCATGAAGGGCAGACCTGGAGGGTGCCGTTTGGCCTCGTGCCCGACATGGCTGGTATCACCGCGCTTCCACCGCACCAGGAGCGCGGCTTTCTTGCCATGGTGGAGCACCCGGCCGCCGGCACCGTCGCTGTGCCCGGCGTTCCCTTCATCTCTACCGCCACCACACCAGCGCCCTTCCGGCCGCCGTTGCTGGGAGAACACACCGCCCAGGTCTTGGCCGAGCTGGACAGCACGCCGCCCGCCGCTGCACCCGCCGAACCAGCCGCGCCCATCACGGCGCCGCTGGAGGGTTTGTGCATCGTAGACCTGTCCATGTACTTCTCCGGCCCGCTGGCGACGCAGATCGCCGGCGATGGCGGCGCGGACGTGATCAAGGTCGAATCGGTCCAGCGCATCGACGGTTGGCGCGGGCCGCTGCTGGCCGGCGGCGAGCGGCCGTGGGAGCGCTCACCCAACTTCAACTGGGTCAACCGCTCCAAGCGCGGTATCACCCTCAACCTCACCGACCCGCGCGGTGCGGACCTGCTCAAGCGGCTGGTGGCCAGGGCGGATGTGCTGATTGAGAACTACACGCCGCGGGTGATGGCCAACTTCGGGCTGGACTACGCCACCCTGCGCGCCATCAACCCGCGGCTGATTATGCTCTCGATGCCGGGGTTCGGCAGTAACGTTTCATGGCGGGATTATGTCGCCTTTGGCATGTCCACCGAGCAGATGTCTGGCATCTGCCACCTTACTGGCTACGCGGGCGGCCCGCCGCTATTCACTGGCATGAATGGTGGTGACCCGTTCGTCGGCGTCATCGCCGCCACGGTGCTGTTCGCCGCACTCCACCACCGCGGGCGCACGGGCGAGGGCCAGCACATCGATCTCAGTCAGGTCGAGGCCTGCACGCTGTTTACCGGCGATGCCGTTACCGGCTGGACCCTCGCCGCAGCCGACCCGGGCCGTACCGGCAACGCCCATCCACGCCGGGCGCCGCATGGCATCTATCCCTGCCGCGACAGCCGCTGGATCGCGATTGACTGCCAGAACGATGACCAGTGGGCCACGCTCGCCAAACTGCTGGGCCTGACCAGCGCAGACCTGGTCACGGCCGCCGGCCGGCTGGCGCACCGCCAGGCGCTCGATACCGCCGTCGCCGCGTGGACCCGCTCGCACGACCACATCTCACTGCAAGACGAGCTGCAAGCGCAGGGCATTGCGGCTGGAGCGGTGGTGAATGGTCCCGAGCTGCTGGCAGATCCGCAGCTGGCGGCCCGCGGCGGCTTTATCGTGCAGGACCGCCCGGGTATTGGCGAGAAACACTATCCCGGCCAGCCATACCACTTCCGCTACGCCCCACCGCCACCGAACCGGCGGGCGCCGCTGCTGGGCGAGCATACCAACGACGTGCTGCGCGAACTGCTGGGCCTCAACGACGCCGAGCTGGCCGAGCTGGAGCGGCTGGACATCACCGGCCAGGAGCCGGTCGCAGCCCGCAGCACCGCGCTGACGGAGGAACCGCATGTCCGTGTCTGAGGTCACTGCGCTCGCGCTGTCGCGGGTGCTGATCGCCAACCGCGGTGAGATCGCGATTCGCATCGCCAAGGCCGCCGCTGCCCTAGGGATGGAATCGGTCAGTGTGCATGCCCCGGTTGACGCCCGCGCACTGCACACCCATTCGACCACCCGCTCGGTTGAGCTAGACGCCACTGCCAGCCCGGTCGGCGCTTATCTGGACGCCGCAGCGCTGATCCGGGCGGCGAAGCAGGCAGGCTGTGATTGTGTCCACCCTGGCTACGGCTTCCTTTCCGAGCAGGCTGCCTTCGCCGAGTGGTGTTCCTCCGAGGGGCTGACCTTCATTGGCCCGCCGCCTCATGTCCTGGAGTTGTTCGGCGACAAAGTCCGGGCCCGCGCCTTCGCCCGCGCGGCCGGCATCCCAATCGTGCCCGGCAGCGCCGCGCCGCTGACCTCGGCCGAGGAGGCGCGCGCCGTCGCCGAGTCGCTCGGCTACCCTGTCATGCTGAAGGCGTCTGCCGGCGGCGGCGGCCGGGGGATGCGGTTGGTGGCCGGTCCGGCAGAGATGGCGGCAGCGTTCGAGCGCTGCCAGGGCGAGGCGCGAGCGGCCTTCGGTGACGGTGCGCTGTTCGTGGAGAAGGTCATTCCCCGGCCCCGGCACGTCGAGGTGCAGATCCTGGCCGGCGCCTGCGGCAATGTGGTGCACCTGCACGAACGCGACTGCTCGGTGCAACTGCGCCATCAGAAGGTCGTCGAGGTTGCGCCGGCGCCGGGGCTGACGCCGGAGCTGCGTGCCCGCATCCTCGCCGATGCCGTCACCCTGGCGCGGGCTGCCGGCTACGTCAACGCCGGCACCGTCGAGTTCCTCGTCTCTCCCGAGAGCGGCGCGCACTACTTCATCGAGTGCAACCCGCGCATCCAGGTCGAGCACACCATCACCGAGCAGATCACTGGCGTGGACCTTGTCGAAGCGCAGTTCCGCATCGCCGCCGGGGCATCGCTCGCGGACCTCGGACTGCCATCGCAGGCCGCCGTGAGCGCGCCACGCGGCTTCGCCGTTCAGGCACGGGTGGTCGCCACCGCGCCGGGGAGGCTGACCGCGTACAAGGAGCCGGCCGGCCCGGGCGTGCGCGTTGATGCCTGCGGCTACCTCGGCTACGCGCCGCCACCGCAATTCGATCCGCTGTTCGCAAAGGTGATCGGCACCGCTAACTCCTCCGGCTCGTTCCTATCTGCCGTCGACCGCACGTTGCGGGCGCTGGACGAGTTCCACATCGCTGGTCTACCCGTCAACGTGCCGCTGCTGCGGGCCATTCTGCATGACCCCACCTTCCGCGCCGGTGATGCCCGCACCACGCTACTGGAGGAGGCGCCGGGCATCTTGGCAGGCATCGCCGGTAACGGCGCCGGACCGCTCACGCTGCTGGCGCAGGACACGCCGGACGCCACTCCCGAGACGCCCCCTGCCGCGCCAGGTCTCACCGCCGGCCCGGGCGAGTACGCCATCTTGAGCCCAATGACGGCCGCTGTGGTGGAATGGTGCGTGCGTGCGGGCGACCGGGTCGCCACCGGTGACACCCTCCTGGTCCTCAGCGCGATGAAGATGGAGACCGTGGTCACCGCCCCGTGCGCCGGTGCCGTGGCTGCCGTTCAGCCGCTCCGGCCGGGCGACGCCGTGGAGGCCGGGCAGGTCGTCGCGGTGCTTGCGCCCGCGGCGGAAGGTGAGTTGGCGCAGACCGCCGCCGCGGCGCAGCCAGACCAATCGTGGGCGCCGCTGCTGGGGCAGGTCGCCGCGCTCCAATCGGTCGCCCATGCCCGTCTCGCCCCCGGCTCCCGTGACCCTGGCGTCGTACGCCAGCGGGACCGCGGCAAGCTCACCTGCCGCGAACGGATTGAGCTGCTCCTGGACCCCGGCTCCTTCCGCGAGATCGGCAGTGTGGCCGGCTTCGCCAGCTACGACGAAGACGGCCAGGTGCTGGACTTTACGCCTGCCAACCACACCGGCGGCCGGGGAGCAATTGAATCCCGGCCGGTGATCGTCTGTGCCGATGACTTCACCTCTCGCGGCGGCCACGCCGACGGCGCGGTCGGCGCCAAGAGCCGCTATCTGGATAGCCTATCGCTTGAGCTGCGCGTCCCATCGATCCGGCTGCTGGACGGTTCCTCCGGCGGCGGCAGTGTGGCGGCAATGGTGCCGGCCCAGCGGCAGGAGGGCGAAAGCCACGCGAAGGAGAGCAGCGGCGCGATTACGGCCGGGCGGCCGCGCGTCACCGGCAGTGGCGGCTCATACCTGCCCGGGCATCTGGGCAGCACGTTGTTCGCTGAGCAACTGGCGACCGTGCCGGTGGTGAACATGCTGCTCGGCAGCGTCGTCGGTATCGGCGCCGCCAAGGCAGTGCTCGGCCACTTCTCCGTGATGGTGCGCGACATTGCCCAACTGTTTGTGGCCGGGCCGCCGGTGGTCAGCCACGCGATGGGCTACGACATCTCCAAGGAAGATCTGGGCGACTGGCGGATTCACTGCCGCAACGGCTCGGTGGACAATCTGGCCGAATCGGAAGAAGACGCAGCCGCCCAGACTCGCCGCTTCCTGTCATACCTGCCCGCGAGCGTGTACGAAGGACCGCCGGTGCTGCCGGCCAACCCGCTCGACCCGGCCGGCCGGCGCGACGAGGAGCTGTTCGCGCTCATCCCGCGCAAGCGCACGACGACGTTTGACATCCGCCATGCCATCACGCTGCTGGCCGATGCCGGTTCCTTCTTCGAAATCGGCCCGCTGTGGGGCACAGACCAGGTGACCGGCTTCATCCGGATGAACGGCTACCCGATGGGGGTGATCGCCTCCGACAGCCGCCACATCAACGGCGGGGCGCTCACCGCCGATGGCTGCCGCAAGCTCATCCGCCACCTCGATCTGTGCGACCTGTTCCACCTGCCGGTACTGAACCTTGTGGATAACCCTGGGTTCGCCGTCGGCGTCGAGCATGAACGGACAAGCACGATCCGTTGGGGTGGCCAGTGGATGATCGCCTTCGCCCAGGTGCAGACGCCCATCTTCACCGTGCTGCTGCGGCGTAGCTTCGGCGTGGCCGGCAACAACTACGCCACGCCGCGGGCGGCGGTCTCCATGCGCGTCGCCTGGCCGGCCGCTGATGTGGGTGGCATCCCGCCGGAGGGGGGTATCGAAGCGGCGTACAAGCGCCAGCTTGCCGAAGCCGCTGACCCAGCGGCGCTCCGGGCGGAGATCAACGCCCGCATCGAGAGCGCCCGCGGTCCGCTTGGCCCGCTATCCCGCTTCCAGATTGAGGAGGTGATCGACCCGCGCGATACCCGCCGGCTGGTGTGTGAGTGGGCGCCCAACGCCCACCGTGTCGCCACACTGCCGGGGCGGCTGTCCTCGCGGCCGGGTGGCTTCCGGCCTTAGGGCCGCCGGCCACCGCCGGGCGCGGGGCATGGGGGATCAATGACCGGCAGCGTGCCGTGCGTGGTGCTGTTCGACCTGGGGGGAGTCGTGTGCCATTTCCTCCCCGCCCGCCGGCTGGCCCAGATGGCCGCAGCCGCCCATCTCACCGTTGAGGCAGTGGCCGAACGGCTGGCAGAGGGAAATTTCATCAGGCAGGCGGACCTCGGCCACTACTCGGCGCCCGAGATGCGGGCGATAGTCCGCGCGCGGCTGAACCTGCTCCTGCCGGACGCCGCGATTGACCGGCTGTGGGCCACCGCCTTCGAGCCGGACGCACCGATGCTTGCGCTGGTTGACCAGGTGGCGCGGTACACCCGCACGGCCTTACTGTCGGATAACCCACCGCTGCTGCATGAAGCGCTGCCTGAGGTGCTCCCTGCCGTGGCGCAGCGCTTTGACCCGTGCCTGTTCTCCTATCAGTTCGGCGCCTGCAAGCCGGATGCCGTGCTGTTTGCCGGGGCGCTGGAACGCCTGGGAGCGACCGGCAGTGAGGTGTTGTTCATCGACGACAACCCGGTAGCCGTAGCAGGAGCCCGCGCGGCCGGCTTGATCGCCCTCCTCTTCTCCTCAGTGGAAACGACGCGGGCCGGCCTCACTCGGTGGTTCCCCTCGCTGCAAGGAGCACCGCCGTGACGGCCGCCGAGCAGCAGATCTCCGGCGGTTTCCGGGCACAGTTCGGCGGCCCGCCACAGGTACTGGTGCGCGCGCCCGGACGCGTCAACCTGATCGGTGAGCACACCGACTATACGGAAGGCTTCGTCCTGCCGGTGACCATCAACCGTGCCGTCTGGGTGGCGCTGCGCCCGCGCACGGACGGCCGCTTTCGCCTGTATTCCCAGAACTTTGGCGCGACGGTCGAACGTGCGGGAAACCCGGAGCCGCTGGTCGCAGGACAGCATCCGGAGTGGCAGGACTATGTACTAGGGGCGGCCTGGGCGCTGCGCGAGCACGGGCACCGCGTCGATGGCTTCGACGCCATGATCGCGGGCGATGTGCCGCTGGGCGCCGGTCTGTCCTCGTCGGCGGCGCTGTGTGTGGCCGTCTGCTTCGCGCTGGCGCGGGCGTTCGCGCTGCCCATCGACGTCCGGCGGCTGGCGTTTTACGCCCGGCGGGTGGAGACCGGCTATATCGGTGTCCAGTGCGGCATCATGGACCAAATGGCGGCAGCGATGGGGCTGGCCGGCCATGCGCTGCTGATTGACTGCCGGACCACCGAGGCACGGCCGGTGTGGCTGGGGTTGGAAGCGCGTGGCATCGCGATAGTGGTGGCAGACTCGGCGCTGCCGCGCACCCTGGCGGCCTCGGCGTACAACCAGCGCGTCGCGGAGTGCATCACCGCCACCGACGCCGCGCGCCGTCTCTTCCCCGCCCGCGCCATTGCCACGCTGCGCGACCTGCAGGAAGATGACCTGCCGGCACTGGCGCGGGCGTTGCCAGAGACGCTATTCCGCCGCGCCCGCCACATCGTGACGGAGAACGGACGGGTACAGACCGCAGTCGCCGTCCTGGGACATGGCGATGTGACGGCGCTGGGCGGGTTGCTGAACTCCTCCCACGTCAGCCTGCGCGATGACTACGCCGTCAGCACACCCGAGCTGGACCGCTTGGTGACTCTGGCGCGTGCGGTGCCGGGGGTGCTGGGAGCGCGGCTGACAGGGGCTGGCTTCGGCGGTTGCACGGTGAACCTGGTAGAGCGAACGGCGCTCGCGGCTTTCCAGGAGCGCGTCATCGACCGCTACCGCGCCGAGACCGGGCGGCCGGCAACGATGCTTGTCTGCCGGTCAGCAAACGGCGCGGCCTATTGATAAATGACGATCAGCGGTTTCGGCTCGTAAGCCAGCACATCAGCCGGGGTGAGCAGGTCCACGTCATGCTTGTAGAACAGCTTGATCGCCGCCTGCTCAACTTTGTCGTCAACGATGACGCGATTCCACGAGCCAAGCTTGACGTTACGCGGGCCAAAGCCGTCGGCGTCATATACCAGCTCCACCCGGTCGAACAGCTTGACAGACTGCTTCTGCTTAACCATACCGGGCAGGAATTGGTGGATGACCAGCATCTTGGTGGGCAGCTTCTGTTCAATGGCGAAACGCTGTAGCAGCGCCTGGGCGGCGTTGATCTGCGGGCCGGTCATATGGCCGATGTCCACATTGGCCTTGCCCTCCGGACCCCAGGCGAACTCTGGGTCCAGCGCCACGTGTACGTGCTCCTCTGTCAGGTACGGGTACAAGTGCGGTAGTTCCGCCTCGACCGTGCTCTTGCCCATCTGGATATCCAGGAAGAGCAGCAGGCCGTTGTCTTTGGCGATGCGCACCCACTCACGAATCATCGCATCGTCCATGCGCAGCAGGTGGGAACCATCGGGGCCGGGATAGCTCTGAGCGACGGCATAAATCAGGTGGATGGCCGGCACCACCGTCCGGTCCGTGCTGACGGCACGGTAGGCATCCGCCTGCGCCTTGAGCTTGGCTACTACCTCCTGCGGTGTGCCGGAGCCCAGCACCCCGAGGATCTCGGCCAGGGGGTTGCCGTAATACGAGATGATGCGGTGCTCGGCCAGGAAAGGCCGGGGCGGCGCCAGTGGAGGCAGCGAGATCAGCGTGCCATCGAGCTCGCGCGCAGCCATCGGGCCGGTGGCCGGTGTGGGCGGAACCGGGACAATGGAGACGGCGGGCAGGTCCCGGCCACGCGTACGCAGCGACACCAGCGACAAGACCGCTACGGCTGCCAGCACGGCCAGCAGGATAGGCGTCAGGTTGCCACGCCGCCGCCAGTGTGGGGGCGCACTGCGGAGCCGGATGGTTGCCATGCGTTGCTCAGCCGCCTGCCGGGATCGTGCAGGCTCCGAAGCATCGTACGGAGCGGTGTTTCTTCCGTCAAGCGACGGAGCTCACAAACCGCGGCATGCACGAGCATGAGCGAGCAACAGAGAGTACACAGGAGCACACGCTACTCATCGATAACGGCGGTGGTCGCGACCTCTCCACCCCGGGCGCGCACCACGGCCAGGGCTGCTGCCCCGTCTCCGGGCTGCATGTCCACGGCGCGGATAGCGTCTTCCAGCACCACGGCCGCAAATCCCGCGGACAGAGCGTCCTCCGCAGAGGCGCGTACGCAGTACTCCGTTGCCAGCCCGCCGATGAACAGGCGTCGCACACCCAGCCCTCGCAGCACACCGGCCAGCGGCCGGCCGTCCTCCGCCACGGCGTCAAAGGCGGAGTAGCCGTCGTGCGTCGGGCTCATCCCCTTGGAGACGAGCCACGCACCGGCGGGCAAGCGCAGGGTAGGATGCAGTTCCGCGCCGGGTGTGCCCTGGATGCAGTGCGGCGGCCAGACGCCCCCACCGCCCTGGAAGTGCACGGTCTCGGCGGGGTGCCAGTCGCGCGCGGCGATGACGGGCAGCCCGGCGCTGGCGAAGCGCTGGGCGACGTCGCTCAGCAGCGACGCTACTTCATCACCACCGGCCACCGGCAAAGCTCCACCCGGGCAGAAGTCGTTCTGCACATCCACGATCAGCAGGGCATCGCCTGGTTGCATGGGTTTGCTCCGTTGCGCTGCGCGGGCATCCGGTGACGGAGGGTAGGACAGCAACGGCGCCACTGCCATCCGATCAATCCCGCTCATCCGCTGCCGCCGGCTTCCCGGGGCCGGTACCGGATACCTGGCACGCCTGTCGCATCCATCCTATCCTGACGCGCTGTAGGAGTGTGGTAGGATCGAGAGTGCCGCGGGGAAGCGGCGGAGCTTGAGGAGGGAGTCGGGTGTCGTACTTCCCATCGGAGCGGGCGCGGTCGGGGCAACTGTCCAGCGGCCTGCTGAGTAAAGTCTTCGGATTGGTGGCGTTCTCGCTTGCGTTCGCCGTCGCCGGCGGCGTGGTGGGCGCGCGACTCGGCCCGGGCTGGATGTGGCCGCTGTTGATCGGGCAGCTTGTCCTGATCTTCGCGGTGCAGGGACTCCGCGAGAAAGACGGGCTGAACCTCGTCCTGCTCTACGGCTTCACGTTCGTCTCCGGCATGACCGTGGGGATGATCGTTGATGCCTACATCGGTGCGGGACTCGGTTCCATCGTCCTGCAGGCAGTGGCGATCACCGGCGTGATGACGCTGGGACTCTCCACCTATGCACTGGTGACGAAACGCGACTTCTCTGGGCTGGCGCCGTACCTGTTCATGGGGCTACTGGGGTTGATCGTCGCCGGTCTGATCGGCATCTTCGTGGGCGGCGGCCTGTTCCAGGTGGTGCTGGGCTGGGCCGGGGCCATCCTCTTTAGCCTGATGCTGGTGTTTGACGTGCAGCGTGCCAAGTACCTGCCAGACACGATGGGCAACGCCGTCGTCATCGCGCTCGGCATCTACCTGGATATCATCAACATCTTCCTGTCCATCCTGCGCATCCTGGGCGGCAACCGCAATTAGGCGGCGGTATCCAAGGATGGTCATCCCCTGCCCCATCTCCTGCGATCAGGAGATGGGGCGTTCTCTTGCCCGCTCGTCGTTCCCCGCTACCGGCCCAATGCGTCATAATCGAGGGGAGCGCCGAGCGCGCAGGCGTTGCGACCCCACCCGCTCCCCGTCCCCCGCTCCCCGCTCCTGACCACCCCACTCACGGAGGATCCTGCCGTGGCGACCGACGCCCACGCTCATGCACAGCCCGCGACGCACGGCCCCACCCGCACCGAAACCGACAGCATGGGGCCGATGCTGGTTCCGGCGGACAAGTACTATGGCGCACAGACCGCCCGTTCTCTCGTCCACTTTGACATCTCTGAGGACCGCATCCCCCCTGCAGTCATCCGGGCAATGGCCATCCTCAAGCGCGCCGCCGCCGAGGTCAACCGCGACCTGGGGCTGCTGGCGCCGGACCTGGCGGGGCACATCGTCGAAGCAGCGACCGAAGTCGCCGAGGGCAGGCTGAGCGACCACTTCCCCTTGCGGGTCTGGCAGACCGGCTCCGGCACGCAGACCAACATGAACGTCAACGAGGTGATCTCAAACCGCGCCATCGAGCTGGCGGGCGGGCAGATGGGCAGCAAGCAGCCTGTCCACCCCAACGACCACGTCAACATGTCGCAGTCTTCCAACGACACCTTCCCCACCGCCATGCACATTGCGGCGGCGGAGGAGGTGATAGGGCGGCTGCTACCCGCCGTACATACGCTACGCGATGCGCTGGCAGAGAAAGCGGCGGCCTGGGACGGCATCATCAAGATCGGTCGCACCCACCTGATGGACGCCGTGCCCCTGACGTTGGGGCAGGAGTTCAGCGGGTATGTGGACCAACTTGATCATGGCCTGCGTCGCATCGAGCAGACGCTACCGGACATCTACGAGCTGGCCATCGGCGGCACGGCGGTGGGCACCGGGCTCAACACCCACCCACAGTTTGCCGAGCGGACGGCAGCGCGCATCGCCGATCTGACAGGGCTGCCGTTCGTCTCCGCGCCCAACAAGTTCGCGGCGCTGGCGGGGCACGATGCGCTAGTCATGGCGAGCGGCGCGCTCAAGGCACTGGCAACCTCCCTGATGAAGCTGGCCAACGACGTGCGCTGGATGGGCTCGGGGCCGCGTTCTGGCTTGGGCGAGCTGGCGCTGCCGGAGAACGAACCTGGTTCATCGATCATGCCCGGCAAGGTCAACCCCACGCAGTCCGAAGCGATGACGATGGTGTGTGTGCAGGTGATGGGCAACGACACCGCCATCACCGTGGCCGGCTCGCAAGGCAACTTCGAGCTTAACGTCTTCAAGCCGGTGATTATTCACAACTTCCTGCACTCCGTTCGCCTGCTGGCGGATGCCTGCCGTTCGTTCACCGAGCACTGCGTCGTTGGCATCGAGCCGCGTATCGACCAGATCAACCAGCACATGAGCCGCTCGTTGATGCTGGTAACGGCGCTCAACACCCATATCGGCTACGACAACGCCGCCAAGATTGCCAAGAAAGCACACGCCGAGGGCACGACGCTCCAGCAGGCCGGCCTCAGCCTTGGTCTGCTCACGGCCGAGCAGTTTGACCAGTGGGTGCGACCCGAGGAGATGCTCGGGCCATCCTCGTGAACCGGTATCCGGCGCCCGGAGAACGTGCGGAACCTCGAGCGATGAACCGCCGGGCAAGCCACAGGCAGCACGGCAGGGGTCAACCTCCCAGATGACAGCGAGCAGGTCACGCGAACCGCAGAAAGCTTCACCGCCATGACCGACCGCGCAGACCGCCGCGAGCAGGTGCGACAGTACAAGCGCAACCATCCAGAGGCAGGGGTGTACCGCATCGTCAACCGGCGCACCGGCCGGATGCTGGTGGGCTCGGCTGCCAACCTGGCCAGCGTCCATAACCGGCTGGCGTTCGCCCGCAGCACCGGCAGTACCGGCGCGCTGGACTACCGGCTGCTGGCAGACGCCCGCCACGACGGACTCGACGTCTTCGAGCTGGAGGTACTGGATATCGTGCAGCCACCGGCCGAGGCCACCCGCGAGGAGATCGCGGCCGAGCTGGCTACTCTGGAAGCGCTGTGGCGCGAGCGCTATGACCCGCTGCTCCTCTATTGAGCGGCCACAGATCTTCGCATACAGCCGAGCGTGGCCGCGGCTGTGCCGCAAGCACCGGCCGGCGGCTGAGCGCCGTGACAACGCGGCCGCTGCCATGCTCGCAGGGTCAACGGACGATGATTACGCGCGCAGCCCGTCCTTGCTAGTCACTGACCAGTGAGTGCTGGTCGGAACGAAGGGAACCACCATGGCGGATTTTGCAGAGCTGGGGCTGCGCCCCGAGGTATTGCGGGCGGTTGCCGACCTCGGCTTCGAAGAGCCGTCACCGGTGCAGGCACGCGCCATTCCTTTGTTGATGGCCGGGCGGGATCTGATCGCCCAGGCGATGACCGGGACGGGCAAGACGGCTGCCTTTGGCATCCCCTTGGTCGAGCGGCTGGACCCCGACAATGACGCCATCCAGGGAGTGGTGCTGGCACCCACGCGCGAACTGGCGGTGCAGGTGGCCGAGCAGATCCACCAGCTCGGCCGCCATCGCGGGCTGCGCGTCGTGCCGATTTACGGCGGACAGCCCTACGAACGCCAGTTCCGCGCCCTCCGCGCCGGCGTGCAGATCGTGGTCGCCACCCCCGGGCGCCTCATGGACCATATGCGCCGGGGCACGGCCGATCTGTCCGGCGTGCGGATCATGGTGCTCGATGAAGCCGATGAGATGCTCAACATGGGCTTCCTCGAGGACATCGAGTTCGTACTGTCGCACCTACCGGAGGAGCGGCAGACAGCGCTGTTTTCTGCCACCATGCCAGACCCGATCCGCGACCTGGCCGCACGCTACCTGACCGAGCCGGAGACCGTAACGCTCGGCAGCCCCCGCGGAACCACCGTGGAAGCCATTGCCCAGCGCTACTATGAGGTGCCGGGGCGGCACAAGTTCGAGGCGCTGGTGCGGGTTTTGGATGTGGAGCAACCGTCCCTGGGGATCATCTTCTGCGGCACCAAGCGCGCAGTGGACGACGTGACGGAGGGACTGCGTGCCCGTGGTTACCGGGCAGAGGCGATTCACGGCGACATGTCCCAGATGATGCGGGAACGGGCGATCGGCGCGTTACGCGGCGGCCGGGCAGAACTGCTGGTCGCCACCGATGTCGCCGCCCGCGGGCTGGATATCGAACAGGTCACCCACGTCATCAACTTCGACCTGCCCCAAGACCCGGAGTACTATGTCCACCGCATCGGCCGCACTGGCCGGGCCGGGCGCAGTGGTGAGGCGCTGACATTCGTCACGCCGTGGGAGATGCGCGAGTTCCGGTTTATCGAGCGCAGCACCGGGGCCCGCATCCGCAGGGCGGCCATCCCCACCGCGGCCGAGGTGGCCGAGCGTGAGCGCGAGCTGCTGGCTGAGCGGGTGATGAGCGTGCTGCGAAACGGCGCTACCGCCCGTTACCGGGCGCTCGTCGAAGAGCTGTCCGAGGACCATGACCCCGTCGACATCGCCGCCGCCGCCATCGCGATGGCAGAGCAGGCGCGCGGCAGCGACGGCGCAGACCGCTCCGCAGCGGCGCAGGCCTCGGCCGAACTGGAGGCATGGCTCCGCCGTCCACCACCGCCACCGGCTCCGCCCCGCCTATCGGGGCAGCGCTACAGCGGGCCACGGCGCGGGCCGGCGCCGTGGGATCGCGAGAACCGCCCGGAGCGCCGTGGCCCGCTGCCACCGCGTGGCGGCCCAAACGGTCCGCCGCGGCGCTTCACCTCCCGCCGGCGGCAGGATTGATATCTCGCTATTACGACTATATGTATACGATATAGTTGACAGTGCGGTGCACACCCGCCTATCATGAGGCCGGTAGTTCGCCCTGCGGCCGTCAGAGATCCCCGCGCGGTGCGGGATTGAAAGAAGAACAGACGCCATGGTCATCGGCCTGATAATTGGCCTGGTGATCGGCGCTGTGGTGGTCGGGGCGATCGCTACCGTCGTCATCGGTTCGCGGCGGAAGGCTGCTGTGATCTCGTCGGAAGCAGCGCAGGGCGAAGCCGCCCGCATCGTTGCTGAAGCTGAGACCCGGCACAAAGAGCTGCTGCTTGAGGCAAAGGAAGAAGCTATCCGGCTGCGCTCGCAGGCGGATGGCGAGTTAACCGAGCGCCGTGCCGAAGTCGCCCGTCAGGAGCGGCGGTTGGCCCAGCGGGAGGAGAACCTCGACAAGAAGTCCGATGCCGTTGAGCGGCGCGAGCGCGGGTTGACCGCGCGGGAAGCCGAGATCGAGGCGCTGCGGGCGCAGGCGGAGGAGCTGCGGCTGGAGCGCACACGCGAAATTGAGCGGGTCGCTGAGCTGACACGTCAGCAGGCGCGGGACTTGGTGCTAGCCGAAGTCGAGCGTGAGGCGCGGGAGGATGCCAACCGACGCCTGCGCGCCATGGAGGCCGAAGCCAAAGACACCGCCGACCGGCGCGCCCGTTCCATCCTGGCCACCGCGATGCAGCGGGTAACCACGGATGTCGCGGCTGAGACGACGGTGACGGTCGTCCCCATCCCCAGCGACGACATGAAGGGCCGCATCATCGGACGGGAAGGGCGCAACATCCGCGCCCTCGAACACCTCACCGGTTGCGACCTGATCATCGACGACACCCCGGACGCGGTGACGCTGTCCGGCTTCGACCCCGTGCGCCGCGAGGTCGCGCGCGTTGCCCTCACCCGCCTCATTCAGGACGGCCGCATCCATCCCACCCGCATCGAGGAGGCGGTGGAGAAGGCCAAGCGCGAGGTGGAGCAGACGCTGCGCGAGTCCGGCGAAGCGGCGGCGCTGGAGGCAGGCTGCCCCGGCCTTCACCCCGAGCTGCTCAAGGTCTTCGGCCGGCTCAAGTACCGCACGTCGTACGGGCAAAACCAGCTCAAGCACGCCGTGGAGACCTCGCAGCTCGGCGCAATCATCGCGCACGAGATCGGCGCGAACGTCGAGGTAGCGCGCCGCGGCTGCCTGCTCCATGACCTGGGCAAAGCGCTGGACCACGAGATCGAAGGCACCCACGCCATGATCGGCGCCGACGTCGCCCGCCGCTTCGGTGTGCCGGCGCCCATCGTCCACTGCATCGAGGCCCATCACGAGGAGGTCGAGCCCTCCACCGTCGAAGCCGTCATCACCATCATCGCCGACTCGCTCAGCGGGGGCCGGCCCGGCGCCCGGCGCGAGTCGCTGGAGCGCTACATCCAGCGGCTGGAGGCGCTGGAGAGCGTCGCCAACAGCTTCCCCGGCGTAGAAAAGAGCTTCGCCATCCAGGCTGGGCGCGAGGTGCGCATCATCGTCCGCCCGGAGGACATCGATGACCTGGGTGCCATGCGCCTGGCGCGCGACATCAGCAAGAAGATCGAAGAGAACCTCGAGTATCCCGGACAGATCAAAGTTACCGTTGTCCGCGAAACGCGCGCCGTGGACTACGCAAAGTGAGCCGCCATGCGCGCCACGGGTGACTTTCACCTGCACAGCACCCATTCGGACGGCCGCAAGACCCCGGCGGAGCTGGCGGAGCTGGCCGCCGCCGCCGGTCTGCGGGTGATGGCGCTGACCGATCATGACACCCTCAACGGCATCGAGGAGATGCGCGCGGCCCTCCGCGCCCACCCCGATATCCGCCTGATCCCTGGTGTGGAACTGAGCACGGATATCCCCGGTAACGAGGTACACATCCTTGGCTACTGGGTGGACGAACGCGACCTGTCCTTTCAGGCCGAACTGGCCCGCTTTCGCGAAGGGCGGGTGGGTCGCGGCCGGGAGATGGTCGAGAAGCTGGGGCGGTTGGGCTACCCGATCTCCTTTGCCCGCGTGCAGGAGATCGCCGGCGAAGCTTCCATCGGCCGGCCCCATGTGGCACGGGCGTTGGTGGAAGCCGGACACACCGCCACCACCGACGAGGCGTTTGAGCGATTCATCGGCCGCAACGGTCCGGCCTACGCTGAGCGGGAGAAGATGACGCCCGAGGACGCGGTCCGCCTGATCACCGCCGCCGGCGGGCTCGCTGTGGTCGCCCATCCTACCTACATCGACGACATGGAAACCGAGATTGCGAAGTTGATCCCTGCCGGGCTGACCGGGATGGAGGTCTACTACAGCCACTATCCGCCGGATGTGGTGGAGCAGCTGCGGCGCGTAGCGGAGCGGCTTGGCATCTTCCCGTTGGGTGGCAGCGACTACCACGCGATGCAGCGGCAGAACGAGACGTTACCCGGCGATATCCCTCTCCCTGACCACGTGGTGGAGGCCTTCATGGCGCTGGGCCGCGGCCGGCCGGGGTATGTGTAGCCAGTACTCACGACATTCAGCGCGCCGACCTCCCAATATCAGGAGCACCCCGCATGACTGCCGCCGGCTGGGACGCCGCCCGTATCTTGGAGAGTATTCCCCACCGCTATCCCTTCCTGCTGGTCGACCGCATTCTCGAGATCTCCGAGACCGGGGCGGTTGGACTCAAGCAGGTATCGTTTGGCGATTGGTTTTTCCAGGGGCACTTTCCCGGCCAGCCCGTGATGCCCGGCGTCCTGATCGTGGAAGCGATGGCTCAGGTGGGCGCGGTGGCGTTGCTCGGCCGCCCGGGCAATGCAGGCAAGATCCCGTTCTTCGCTGGTATCGACGGCGTGCGCTTCCGCCGCCAGGTCGTTCCCGGTGACAGCCTGCGCCTGGAAGTGGAACTCACCCGTGTGCGCAGCAATGCCGGAAAGGGCCAGGGGCGGGCCCTGGTCGATGGACAGCTCGCCGCCGAGGCCGAGTTGATGTTCGCGCTGGGGGAACGGTCGGTTTAGCCCAGGACCAGCCAGAATCCGAACAGCACCACGATCAGCACCAGCGTAAGCAGGGCGATGCGGCGCAGCTCGCCGGCGACATAGCCGTAGTCGGTCGTCGTGATACGGGTGGAAACGGGAGTCGCGGCGCGCTGAGCAGGAGCCGTCACCCGTGGGGCTGGGGTAGGGCCGGCATCGCCCGGGCCGGGGGAGGCAAGCGGCGCGGCAGCGGCCGGAGCGGCGTCGCGGCGACGGTAACCCTGGCCGCGCGGGCGTTGCGTTCGGGTGGTCTTGGCCAATGCAGCACTCCACATGCGGGCCGTAACCTGCGGCACGCCCGTCCACCCTGAGTATAGCCATGCCCCCGGTAGCCGGTCCAGTCACGTTGACAGCGACCGCACCCAGCCCCTAAGCTGAAAAAGCTGTGACATCCGTCACGCTCCCTGGCCCCGTGGTGTAGCGGTTAACATGCCAGCCTGTCACGCTGGAGATCGTGGGTTCGAATCCCATCGGGGTCGCC